>NZ_AP025479.1 GCF_024347415.1 Vibrio crassostreae | reverse complement strand
GATTTACCCTTGGGAAGCGGCGCACTGTTCCTGTTCACCAATAAACAGCGCGACAAAATCAAAGTGCTGTACTGGGATAAAACTGGCTTTGCGCTTTGGTATAAACGCCTTGAAAAAGCCAAGTATAAATGGCCTACAAAAGAGCAAAATGAAGTGTTTACCCTGACTCAACTCGAGCTTGATAGACTGCTTTCTGGCTTCACGATTATCGGCCATAAACCCGTTAAAATAAACTATTTTACAATGACTTAATCGATAGTAAAGCCTTATCTACCAAGCGTAAATGGCATGATTTTAGTATAATAAATGCCATGAAAAAGACGCCAGATATCAACCCAGAAAGCCAAGATATTGCCGAGCTACAAGCGATGGTGAAAGCGCTGATAGCGTCAGAAAACCAATGGAAACAAGAGCGTCAATCTCTGCTTGAGCAACTCAAACTTGCTTTCGACCGCCAGTTCGCAAAACGCTCGGAGGCGTTAAAGCCTTACGATGAATCTCAAGGTGACCTCTTCAACGAAGTGGAATGTGAAGCCGCTAAGGAAGAAGAGGTTGAGGTAACGACGACGACCACAACGAAGAAGCGTGGTAAACGCAAGCCACTTCCAAAGACTTTGCCTCGTGAGGTTATCGAACTCGATTTAGACGACCATGAAAAACAGTGTGCATGCTGCCAACATAGTCTGCATAAAATCGGTGAAGACCGCAGTGAGAAACTTGAGTTCTCACCAGCCGTGCTCAAAGTGCTGGAATATGTTCGTCCTAAGTATGCTTGTCGTCAGTGCGAGCAAACTGAAGACAAAAGCCACATCGTTCAAAAGCCAGCGCTCCAGAGCATCATCCCTAAAAGCTTCGCGACAGAAAGCTTGCTGGCCAATATCATCCTTGGTAAATATCAATACGCAATGCCACTTTACCGCCAAGAGTCGCTGTTTACTCAGTCGGGTATTGAGCTATCGCGAACTACTATGGCAAGGTGGGTTATCCAAGTCAGTGAGAAGTTCACACCGCTGTATGCGGCCTTGAAAGAGCATCTACTCCAACAAGTGGTGGTTCAGGCGGATGAAACGCCGCTCAATGTCCTCAAAGAAGATAAACAGTGTTATATGTGGCTCTACTGCTCGGGCGCAGACTCGCCCGACGCTGCACTGCCTAATGTGAAGAATATCGCCTTGTACGACTATCAAAACAGTCGCGCGAGGGCATGCCCTGTTGCCTTCTTGGGGGATTACAGTGGTTATCTGCAAACCGATGGCTATGGTGCCTATGATGGTCTTCATCACGTAACCAATGTTGGTTGCTTGGCACATGCACGGCGTAAGTTCATGGATGCTAAGAAGCTTCAAGGTAAAGGTAAGTCAGGCAAAGCAGATAAAGCGCTAGCCAAAATCCAGAAGCTCTATGGGATAGAATCGCGCTTAAAAGGTGCGACTGTCGAAACACGAAAAGCAGAACGTCAACTGCATGCCAAGCCGATACTGGATGAGCTGTACGAGTGGATGACGACTCAACAAGTGCTAGCGTCTAGCTCGCTGGGCAAGGCGATAAAATACACGCTCGGCCAATGGCCGAAACTTATCCGCTATATCGATGACGGTCATTTATCTATCGATAATAATCGTGCTGAACGCGCAATTAAACCGCTAGTCATTGGCAGAAAAAATTGGCTCTTCTCGAACACACCAAATGGTGCTGATGCGAGCGCGATGCTTTACAGCATCGTCGAGACTGCGAAAGCCAACGGCCTTATCCTCTACGACTACATAGTCAAGTGCATGAAAGAGCTCGCGAAAGCTGAGCCTGATATCGATGCGCTCCTACCTTGGAACTTCAAACATTAACAACATCGCCCCGTGAGTTCATGGGGCGCATACCTAACAAAAGATCCCGCATCAGGATCAATTTTTAAAGAAAGTCTGATAGCGGTCAGTTAGATTGAAATCAAAAAGCTCTAGTTTTGAGACTTAGAGGGCGAAATCGAGTCGAAATAAAAACGCATCACAAGTGTTTAACATATAGCAGAAAACTGTAATTAACTTTCAGAAGGGAAATCGAGGGTATGGAAATAGAAGAGGCTGACTTTCGAGCGGTTGTAGCTAGAGTCGTCCCCTACCGCGCAAAAGCCAGCCTAATTTTGTCAATTTAACATATGATCGATAATATGATCAAAAAATGTTAGAGCCATTTTAAAACGTCCTCCTAAGCTTACCTGTATTGGTCTGCTTAGGAGTTATTATCTCGCCTATAAACTCAGTTATCGTAAAATTGAAGAGATACAGCTTGAGTGTGAAGTTGTTGTAGAGCACGCCACTATTAATCGTTGGGTTCTCAAATTTGCACCAATGTTAGAGCACAGAACGCGACGTAGAAAAAAGCCCATATCATACTCGTGGCGAATGGATGAAACCTACATCATCAAAGTAAAAGGTAAGTAGGTCTACTACTCTCGAGCCGCGATACATTTGGAAACGTGAACGATTACTATCTTAGCCCGAACCGTGATGAGGCAGCTGCCAAAGCCTTTCTTAATAAGGCCATTGCACAAAATGGTTTACCAATCAAAGTCGTCATAGATGGAAGCAAGAGTAACTACGCGGCCATTGATTCTATGAAAGTTCAACTCTAGTTGACGGGTTACTTTATGCTCTCACTGGTAGAGATATTAGACATTAAATATCTGAACAATATCGTTGAACTGAGTCACCGTTGGATGAAGCAGAAAACACGTCAAGCGCTGGGTTGGAAGTCAATGGAAGGAGCCTTGGCAAATTTGCATGGACGAGAAGTGTGGACGATGTTGAAACAAGAACAGATAGATATTGAAAGCCAAACGGCCTTTGAGCGATTCTACGCACTCGCTGTATAACTGTATCTGTAGGGTTGGTCTGTCACACCTCTAACTAGATTTGCGACAGAACCGTTATATCCAACCACGCTCCGCAAACGACACCACATCTTCAAAAGACACCACAAAGTGGTCCAGTACTCGGATATCAACCAAGGCCAACGCATCCGTCAGTTGACGGGTAATGCGTCGGTCAGCTTGACTTGGGGTGGCGTCGCGTAGAGTAGGGGCAAGTACGCCATACCAGCTTCACAGCTGGCGGTTTTACTCACTCCTCTCTCCGAACCGGACGTGCGAGTTTCCCCGCATCCGGCTCTCCATTTGACAATCATCAACTCGCAGTTTCTTGTGTTCCATCATGTGATGCTTTCGACATAATGTTACTAAGTCTTTTACCGCCCACGATTTAACGCCTCTACGGTGATGAACTTGGATGTCATTTTGTTCTTTGCATATCACACATGCAAAGCTATCTCGCTTTAGTACCTTTAGTCGTCTATAGTGCCAGTCCTTTGGATACTCTCTATTATCTTCACGGCTCATCCGTGCTGTTAGATATATCGAAGGCTCTGGACCTTTGAGTCCTAGTGGTGGTTGGATTTCGTTACTGGACGTGACTAGATAGGGATGTTCAAATCCATTTCTGCCACGATTCCAATAACGAGAACGATTGAGCTCTTTTGCTGATGGCAGCCATTGATGTACTTGAATACCGAATGTATTCGCTACCCATCGTTGACGTTTCATGATTGTGCATGTTTTGTCCTTGATGAGTTGCACCTTTCTACTTCCTTTGTATTTTGCCAGTAACCACTTGTGGTATCTGTGCCACGCATAGCGACTGATCGCTTCTAAATCACTGAGTAAAGATGTATGTTTATAATATTCACACCACCCTCTAACTACTTGATTTATTTGTTTCATCTTCGTAACTTCATCATATAAAGTTTGGTTTCGTGTAGTAAGACTTTTAAGCTTAGCTTTCACACGCTTCACACTTTTCATTGAGGGGCGCAAGTGTACCACCCATCGTCCTTCCGAGTAGTTCCGTTTAATATAGAACCCCAAGAAGTCGTATCCTTTGTTAACGTGTGTAATTAAAGTTTTCTCCTCAGAAAGAGTAAGTTTTAGCTCTTCCTCCAGAAATTCCTTAATTTCAGCTTTAGCTTGCCTTACTCCAGCTATCCCATCATTTGATACGACAACAAAATCATCGGCATAGCGAACCATGGTATAATTACCGCGACCCGCTTTCCTCGTATTTTGTCTTTCTGATTGAGATAGCTGCCATTTCTTCGCTGCCCATTGCTCAAATTCGTTCAAGTATAGATTTGCTAGCAGTGGGGAAATGATCCCCCCTTCCGGTACCCCTTCACGAGTTTGAGCAAATAGCTGCTTTTCCATGACACCGACACGAAGAAAGCGATGGAGCAGAGAGATGAGTTTCCTATCTGCTATCCGCTTTTTTAACAATTCGAGTAATATTCGATGATTAACAGTGTCGAAGTAGCTTTTTAAGTCCCCCTCAATAACATAGAAATGTTTTGATATGGAGTTAGCTAAGGGCATCAACACTGCAATCGCATCCATAGTGCATCGACTTTTCCTAAACCCAAAGGAATAGGGATGAAAATCCGTTTCGTATATAGGATCGAGTGCCATTCTTATACCTTCCTGAACAATACGATCTCGTAAAGCCGGAATACCGAGAGGACGTTTGGTTCCATTCGGCTTTGGTATATAGACCCTCTTTACAGGTAGTGGACGGTAATTCCCTGACTTTAACTGTTCTATGATCAAAGACAGTTATCTTTCATAGGTTTGTTTAAAGTAGTCGCGAGTTTTACCATCTACGCCATCTGTCCTACTTCCTGGCCTAGATAACACATTAATAGCAGCCTAATGTATCCATGTCTCCCAATGAAGAAGATCGTATAAACGATTAAATTTATACTCTGGATTCTCAGTTGCTTTCTTTGCAAGTGTTTGTTTTTTGGCGATCGTTGAAAGCAACATTACCGTTGTTCTCCTGCTTAATTCACTTTTACAAACTTTTTGTCAAACTGCCTCCCTTCGCCATGTGATTAGCTTTCCTAACCTCGGACTACTACGAAGGCTCCGCCCTTTCTAATTGCATGTAGGTTCAGGCTCCCAGATCTTGTTGCCAAGATAACAATAGAAAGTTCCCAAGTTCACATATGTAACGTCACCATCTTGCCTTAGACTCTGACTGTACCCCTTGCACGGCTCGTCGCCGTGCTCGTCACTGGGAGACTTGAACTCTTATTTCTGTAGGAGCGTTCAGTCTCTATCCAAGCGAGATTTCTCCCCCCGTCATAGGTCTGTCTTTCATACACAAATCCTGCGATTTTCATCGCAGGATTTTTTGAACCTTTTTGCATACTTCCGATCTCAACTATAAATAAACAGTTGAAGGTAGGTATGATGTTTTCAGTCAATGCAGAACAATGGGCAACAGATACATTTTCGGACGCTGAGTTGGGGGACCTAAGGCGAACCAAGCGACTCGTTAAACTGACTGCATCCCTTGCTAACCATATCGGTCAGTCTATTGTGCAGTCTCTTGAATCAGCTGCAGATATTGAAGCAGCTTACCGCTTTAGTCGGAACGACGCCATTGACGCACAAGCTATTGCTGAGGCTGGATTTAATGCAACGGCTAAAGCTGCCCGCACCTATTCTTGTCTGCTCGCCTTAGAGGATACGACTTCTCTGGAGTTTACTCATCAGACCGTTAGAGATGAGATGGGACATACGAGCTCTACAAAGTCCCCTAGAGGGATGCAAGTCCACTCGGTCTTGCTGTTCGCTCCTCAAGAGAAACACGTGGTTGGTCTCATAGAACAAGAGCGCTGGGTAAGAGATATTAACCAGTATGGACAAAAATCCAAGCGGAAGACGCGCGCTTATGAGACGAAAGAAAGCTTCAAATGGGAGCGTGCATCAAGGCATATGGCACAGCGCCTTGGTGGTGTACTCGACAATGTGATTTCCGTTTGTGACCGAGAAGCGGATATCATCGAGTACCTTACATATAAGACTACTCATCAACAGCGCTTTGTTGTTCGTTCCACGCATAACCGAGGTATAGAGCAAAGTACAGACTCTCTTTATACGTTCAGCAGTGCTCTAAAGTCAGCTGGAAATAGAGTCGTCGAGGTGAAGCAGCGTGGTGGACGAAAGGCGCGTGAAGCTACCTGTGAAGTATGCCCCGGTCACTCTCAAGGTACCTTCTAATAAAGAAGGGGAGCCTATTTCCTTATATTACGTTGGTTGCAAAGAGCTAAACCACGACAAGCCACTATGTTGGCACATACTGACATCTGAACCTATTCTCAATGCGAAAGATGCAGAACAAATCTTGGATTATTATGAAAAACGTTGGCTGATAGAAGAGTTCCACAAAGCATGGAAGACGGGAGGAACTCATGTGGAAGACCTTCGTATGCAAAGTAAAGACAACCTCGAAAAGATGGTCGTAATACTGGCTTTCATAGCGGTAAGAGTGCACCAACTACGATACGTTGGCTTAAATCGACCAGAAGCTGAGAAGCAAAGCTGTGAGAAGTTGTTAAGTCCTCTTGCGTGGAAACTACTATGGTCAAAGCAAGAAAAGACAAAGCCGCCTCGCCAAGCACCAAGTATCTACTGGGCGTACATTAATCTTGGAAAGCTTGCTGGTTGGCACGACTCTAAGCGAAATGGGCGAGTTGGCTGGGAAAGGCTCTGGGAAGGATGGTTCAAGTTGCAAATCATCCTTGAAGGCTACCTACTCGCCAAATCTCTTGAGATGTAACTTGTGATCAAGAGACAGGTCATAGGTGGAGATCCAGTGACTCTGTCTTGTCCCTACCTTCATAACAGACAGTCCAACCTTCGAGGCGTCAAACATCAATTTCTTTCGTAGTCTTAGCAAGACTCTGATTAGCAGCTCTCCATTTCGTAGGGGAAATGTCAGCCACATTATCAAAACGGCTTCACACAACAGCCAGCCTAATGGAAGTTGCATGCGTTTCTAATCATTGATTACTCCTTGAAATCAAGCAATTACATTGCGTTTTACATATGCGCTTCTTGGCGCACCACTTGGGTGGTTATGATAGAGAATAACCGCACTCGCGTTCGTGGCCAGCGACGCTTTCACGACTTCACGCGGATAGACCGAAGCGGCATTAACGGTACCGTAGAACATCTCTTTGGTGCGCAACACTCAATGTTGATTATCGAGGAAGATAATCCCAAACACTTCAGACTCACAAGCGGCCAAGGACGTTTGGCAGAACGATTTCACCAATTCAGGCGAGGTTAATGGCGTTTGTTCTGAAATAAACAGTTTGGATTTGAGAATGCTTGCGGCCTGGTCAAGGATGCCCTTTTCTTCTGATGTGAATAACGAAACATTTGAGTATTGAACAAGTGCTGACATGGTATTTCCTTTCGGTCTTGGTGAGCGTCTGACTGTCCGTACCCAGTTGCAGGTTCTGTAGCGCGAGGGCTCTCAAATGGGACGGTTTAAAGGAAGTCGCGACAACAAGCCAAAAGGACAGCCTAAGCCAGTACCTCAACCCAAAGCACGTCGCCCAGTTAGAAAGGTCCCTTCCCCACCAAGAGGGCGCCCTGCTCGTTACGAGCCTTTTTCCCGGTTTACTTGACTGGGTGATAACACACCGAATGTTCGCATCCCCCTCAACCAAGGACTCCCCCTCCGACGACGCGATCATATTTTTCATAAAAGGGCCTCAACACGCACACCCGATAACCTTGGTCACTTAAGACAAGACCGAACAAGGCGTTGCTCGTCGAAAAACATAACCCGTTTGAATGCCGCGAACGGCTAGAATATCGAAACAAAATCCAGACACACTAACGACCTTCTCTTATGAGTGTTTGTGACGTTACACAATAAGCAGACTTCAGTCGTCATACAGAGAAAAGAGTAAAGCCTTTGCAGACTCGCGATACTCGGAGGTGGTTTCTATCGTCCTTTCCATTTTCTTCGCGTAGGCGTAGTCTTCTCACATCTGCTTAATGGTGGTAGTGTTATCACACACTGATACTCACCCCCTTCCCTCGGTTGCCTTCCTCTAGTATTAAAGAGTCGGTATACCCAAACTCATTCACCAAAATCTCATGAACCTTGACGGCCTTTACGGTGGAGTAAAAGTCGGTTGAATTCACCCACAGCGGATACCGTAGAACGAACTGTCATGTGACCCCCTAAGCGCCAAAACGCACATCGAAACAAAATCCTGAGCACTTAAACGTTCCCTCCCCCGTTGTCACAAAGCGCAACGCTGGAAACACAGACCCGTAAGTGGTGTACATAATGATGTGATCCACTCGCTCGTGAAGAAACCATTCACCAAAGCCAGCGCCATTTAGTTCGATGAAAAAGTCACGGATTTCATGGAAAGCAAAACGACGCGACACCAATTGCGGAAACTGCTGCTTGATAGCGTCAACGAACCCTTGGTCTTTTAACGCGGCGATATCAGCCAGTTGCTCTGGCGACTGACGACGACTGAACATTTTCAAACGCTGGATTTTGGAAACAAAATCAGACTTTCTTTTCACCTCATCACGACACTTTTTGACTTGATAGCGCAACTTCAATACTGCCAAAGGACTAGAGATATCATTTTTTGGTGAGCTTTCGTGCCCCAGCGGCGAAACGCTGGTCGATGAATTTGAATTAGAGAGAGTTGGGGTTGAGTTTTGTTGCGCCATGAGAGTTTCCTTTCTGTTTGAGTATCACTTTTCGGAGCCGCTTGGCTGTCCGCTCTCTCAACATCGTTCTGCTTTGCAAGGGCGCGCAGCGGCGAAGCCTCCCTTGAAAAACAGGTTGTGGGGAGAGACGGTTAACAGCCTGCGAGCCCGAAAATGAGGCGAGTGAAATAAATCGGCGCACAAGAAAACAAGCCCTTATTCGAACTTATTCAAAGACAGAGAAATCAACGAGGAGAGACGACGAGACGCATCGAACGAAGAGAGAGAAGCGCGTTGGGTGATTGTTCTCAGGAACGTAGAAGCACATCGTGCGTGCTCGATAAAGTGACTCAATATATAGAGAGAGGAGCGAAGCGACGGGATTAACCGAGCGGAGCGAGAATGCCCCAGCGCAGAAGCATCAACAACAAAACCACTCTCTTAGAGAAAAAACAAAGCTCGAATGATAAAAATCAAGTGATAACTACCAAATAAATAATCCAGGCCCTATGTTCCTATATCCTTATAAAATTCATCTCGACTTCTCTTTGAGAAAGCGTTCATACCTCCTTTTTACTGTGCCACGATCGAGTCCCAATACCTTTGCAGCATAAGTATAGTTTCCTCGGGAATGAATCATGCACTCATCCAACAGCACCCACTCTACCGTTTTCATCACCACACTCATATCAGGATTCCTATTAGGATTGACAGAATCCAACAATAGGGCAGCAATACATTCTCGAACTTTTGACTGGTCGATTAGCATTTACTTTTTAGTCCTGTGCAGGTGCAGATGAATCACATCATGGTCATCAATATGATCCACTTCAACTCGATAGGCCCCCATACCTTGGACTTTATCAATCAACCTATTTAATCGATGAGTTTTAACCTTCATAGACAAAGGTTTCATTTTCTAACATTGAGGCAAACCGATGCTGCTCAAAGAGATCAGTTAACATGATGTAGAGCTCATCCGAATGAGTGAATTGGGCTTTATAACTGAGGTTGATTTCGTTCATTTGCTATAACTTTTGCTCTAAGTTGCCCTTGGTATTCCTGCCAATACTCATCATGGTCTTCAGCTCTTTCTTACATTTAGAATACTGAGGCTGTTTTATCTTTGGCTTTATGAACTGTACCAAAAACTCATTTATTTTTTTACAGGCCAATAGGTTTGGCTTTGGTCAATTGAAGAGTAAAGAGAAAGTAGGGCGTTTGAAATGGTTTAGTCTATTGCTTGACAGTATTTTAAGTTAAGGCTCATGAATGGTCGCTAACTCTTATAATTCGGTGGAAGAACGCCCAAATAGCCCGGGCTCAATGTAGTAAAAGGTGATACAACCGCGCCTCAACCCAAAGATAATTAACGATTAAGGCGTGACTTGAACACGCAAAGGATAACAAGGTTAATCTCGTTTTTTAAGTTTATTAATTATTTTGAAGAATTCTTCGAATTCAGCCGTAAATAGAATACCGACTATTACTGGTAGACCGCTATTAAAAGCGGCCCTGCATAAAAGTTCCACGCCGATACGCAGATCGCTCTTTTTAAATTACGTCTAGTATTATCCCATATACGTACTTTTTGACCCCAGATTAAGCATCGTGCACCACCACTATTAAACCTGCTGTTATTAGAAACTTCAGGGTGATTTGATAAGTATTTTTTGAAAACAACCCCCATTGTCCCCATTTAGAAATCCATTAAATTTAAACCATTTTTAATTATAAATATTCATTAAAGGTTTAATTCCTATCTATAGTGCTTTATATTGGTTACATAAGATTAAGGCATTAAGGGCACCCAATGACCACCATCATAAATTCATTAGAACTTGTTTGTGAACGTATGCAGCAAGAGCAATCAGATCTGAAAGCCGTTATCAAAGAGCGTATGCAGATCAAAGTAACGGATACAGAAATTGAGGGGAGTGTAGATAGGCTTATCTATAATCACTCCTTGAAGAAGAAAGAGCTTCAAGAACTGTTTGGCTTATCTCGTGTTACCTTCAATTCTAGAATAGATGAAGCGACAGAGCAGGGCGTCGTTGGCTCTCCCATTATCCAAGGACGCACTCATCTATATAATCGCTTCGATGTCGCCAATATGATGGAGTTCATGAACTTTCCTAAGTACAACCAGCGCTTCGAACCGACAACCGTTGTAGTGGAAAACCATAAAGGGGGCACTGGCAAATCCACCACGACAGTGACACTAGCGACTGCTGCTGCGCTTGATCTTAATCTTAATGCACGCTGCCTAGTGATAGATTTAGATCCCCAAGGCTCAACAGGCCAAAACCTGATTCATCAAGCCGACGATGAATCAGTCTACATGACGGCTGTTGATATCGCGCTAGCAGGCCAAGAGCCCGAAGGTGATTTTTCTCAATACCTTAATGACTACTGTTATGACGAGTTAGTTAAAGCAATTCCGTTTAAGACTCACCTCCCGAACTTAGATGTGATTCCTGCCTTCCCATCAGACGAACGCTTTGTCGATTCTTACTGGGGGCAAGATGAAATAGGCCAACGGAATTTGCTGAGTGTGTTGCGTGAAAAAATTTTACCCATCCTAAAAGAAGAATACGACTTAATCTTCATCGATACGCCCCCACAAAACTCTCCTATTCTTTGGGCAGTGAATGAGGCCGCTGATGCGGTCTTGATTCCAGTCACACCACGAGAGTTTGATTTTGCCTCAACGAGTAACTACATGGCCACAATGCCAGGCACATTTAGAGCGTTGCCATCACAAGGCAAAAATTTAAAGTGGGCTAAATTGCTTCCAGTGAACTTCGATGAAAAGAGCGCACATGAAGTTAAAGTATTTGATAAATTACTGCGTGCGGCACAAGGGCATTTATTATCAACAGCGATCCGTCACTCTGAAGCGTTTGTTGCAGCTGCGGAAAGTAACCGAACAGTACTGGACATTCGAAAGTCAGAGCAGATTTGTAGTGGTAAACAATTTGATTTAGCCATGACATCGGTGAATGCCGTGTACCACCAATTCATCACTGAAATTAAGCAGCTAGCAACGAAAGGGCTATAACATGTTAAGACCTCAAGATAAGCGCACCGGCTTTAACCAAGGTAATCAATTAGGAAAACGAGCTAAAGCTGAAACCTCTAAAAAAACATTCACGTTTGCTAGCGGTAAAACAGCCACAGCAGAAAGAGTTGTGGTTAAAGCAGATGAACTTGAAGTTAGAACTGCGATTCACCCTTTAAACCCACGTCGCCAAGAATCGCTTACGCTTGATGCTGTGCGTGATATATTGCCAAGCATTCAGGAAGAGGGCGTACATACTGAAGGTGTCGCGACCAAAGACGAGCAGGGTACTTACCAGTTACTTGATAGCTCTCGTCGCCGTTTCACTTGTATCCATGCTAAAAAAGATTTGCCTCTATGGGTGATTGAAGGGGATATCGACCAAGCTGATTTGGTCGCTTACATTCAAACTACTCAATCGGTAAAGCGCTTGTCTTACCGAGAATTGGGGGCTGATTACAAAAGCGTGATGCAAGCACAAGGATTTACGAAGATTGATGAACTAGCTGAATATCTTAATATTGGACGTGAAACTTGTCGTAAGCGTTTTGCTGCAGCATCAGTTGATCAGCGTTTGATTGAGGTATTTCCTGATTGCGAAGGGATCCCAAATGGTTACTACGCTAAGTTGGCTAAAGTGGAAAAGCAGTTAGATAAAGAAGGTACTAATACATCCACCTTCATCAGTTCACTTAAGGTGGATGTAGATGATTTAGTTTCTGTAGAAGACAAACAAAAGCAAATTCTTGCTCAAATAGAGGCGAAGCTTTTAAAGGGTAAATATAAAGTAATCTGGGAGACAAAACCATTAGCGCTGTTCGATGACAAGAACAAGTATGCAAAGGTCTCTCACAGCAGTGATAGGCGGGGGCTTAAGATTGAATTGAGTCGATTACCCGTTGATGTGTATGACGAGATCATTCAGTTTATTTCTGAAAAAGTTCAAAATAAGTGAATCACAACCCCGCCAATGAGCGGGGTTTTTAATGGGGACAATGGGGGTTGTTTTGCCCTATGAACGACGAACAACTACATTACTTAGAGTGATAGTTAATACTCGGAGTTGTTTGAATGCATTTAAAAAGCCGAAATATGCAACTACGACACGACCGCAGCAGCGTCAATACCCAACGAATGACAATGTTCATCCCACCGATGATGTAACAGCATTCAACCGCCAGTTTCAAAGCCTTACGCGCTGCGTAAGGCGGGAGAGGGGAGTTAGGGCAAGGCAGATAATAGCTAGCTTGGATGCCTTACCGCACGTTTTTATTGTAGTTGTGAAAATTCACACATCTATACCGAATTAACTTGAAGATACAGGCTGAGTACCTGAAAATTATCATTAATTCGAGATGTCAAAGAGCCTGCGTTCTCTGGAAGAGTCACTGCAAAAAATTGGTCTATTGCTGCCTTGAAGTCCCGTTTTCTTTTGAAGTAAACGTTGTTCCTCGACTTCTCATTCATTACTTTCCATAGCCGCTCTATTGGGTTGAGGTTTGGGCTATAAGGTGGAAGATAATGCAATTCAATATTAAGGACAAACGCCGCATCTCTGACTAAGTCACTGCGGTGATATCCCGCACCATCTAAGATAATATGAAGCTTATGAGTTAACGGATAACTCTCTCTTAACTTAAAGAAAAAGCGAACAATCGTTTCACTGTTAATGCTCTCATAATCATGAACAATAGTAGCCCCGATATCCGACAGGTTCAGTGCGCCAATAATGTTCAATCGGCTACGATTGCCCGTTGTTTCAATCACTTTATCTTGACCAGTACGTATCCAGCCATGAGATATTTTTGTTGATAATGTTGGGTAAGAATATCGATTCATCCTTGCTACAGCTTGCCTTTAGAGCTTCATAAGCCTCTATGAATGCTAGCTGTTTTGCTTCATCAAACTTGTGTGGAACACCTTTCGGCTGCTTGTAGCTAAAACCATTGTGGTGAAGCTATTTGTTCATACCAGAAACCGTGTAAGCAAGTCCAAATGTCTCTTTAACGTAGGCGACAATTTGATGAGTATGAGAATAGGTTTTCTCAGTCAAATGCTCGATTAGGTGCATGGTTTGAGTAGCAGAAAGCTAGCTTTGGCTTCCGCCATTTTCAGGCTTAAGTTTTTCAGAAAGCACGTAGTCACTGAGGTGACGTGCAACGGTCGATTCATGAATACGAAGAGCTTGTGAAATCATAGTATTACCCCAGCCTTCAGAAACCAGCAAAACAGCCTTAATACGGTCGCAAACTCGGCTATCACGCTCTATGCCATACATTTGTTCGAGTTGTAGTTTCTGTTGAGGAGTCAGTGTAATTTTCATGGTTTATAGCATAATGTCAACGCCAGTTTAAAATTGACCCACTTATCGACGTTATCGCCGAAGTAAAACTGACCCACCCACGTAATTAAGTTCTACTTTCAAATAGATGTTCTAGAACCGTTGGTATGGTTCCAACCGCCTTCTTTCCTCGTAATAGATAGCTTTCTCCGCTAATTTGTACGATGTGCGAGTGATGAAGAAGTCTATCCAGTAATGCCGCCGTCAGTGTCGTATCGTCGGCGAACGCATTTGACCATTAAGAGAACGGTAGATACCCGATTTCATCGACGATAAGAAGCTTTGGAGCAAGCACACTTCGTCTCAGGTAGCTTTCAAGTTTGCCCTGATCTTTCGCTGTAGACAGTTGAAGCATTAAGTCTGCTGCTGTGATGAAACGTGTCTTTAAACCCTTTTGAACCGCTATTTGACCAAGGTTCACTGCAAGATGGTTTTTACCAACGCCACTTGGGCCAAGTAATACCACGTTTTCCTTTCGTTCGATGAAAGCTAACCCTGTTAGCTCCTTAAGCTGTTTTCTTGGAGATCCTGTTGCGAACTTGAAGTCATAGTCATCGAACGTTTTCTCCATAGGGAAGCTGGCGAACTTAGTTAGTGCTGCTCTTGTGCGTTCAGCTCTCGCTTCAAGCTCTGCGTTTAGAAGTGACTCTAAGTAATCGGCTAGACTCAACTCACGATTGTTGGCGACTTCTGCCAGTCTCGGCCACTCCTGACCCATAACTTGTAACTTCAGAGTTGCGCAGGCAGCTTCGATACGATTAATTTGAAGGTTTCTAACCACGCACCGATATGTCCATTAAGAACATCGACGGTGACTTTAAGTCCATGTTGTTTGAGTGTCGCAGCAAGCGGAGTGACTAAGCTACTTTTCAAGTAAAAGTTAAATCGCTCTACTTTCCCCTTGGTCTTTGCTCGATAAGGACGGCAAGCTCTTGGTTTGAAGTTGTATTTCTTGACGGCAGTGAGCAGCATAGGATTCCATCGGTGTTCGCCTTCACCGTAAGTATCTCGCTCTCTCATGATGGCTTTCGCATTATCGAAGAGAACTTCTTTGGGTACGCCCCCGAAGTATTCAAACGCTTCTTCAAGACCTTCAACCCAGTCTTCTTGACGCTCTCGCTCACAAAAGCGAACGAAGGTCGATCTGCTCTATACAACGAAGGCTTTAACACGTACACCGTAATGCGTGATGGTCGTGAAGTCGACTTGCATTTGTTCACCAGGCTGTGTCTCGAATCGAACCACAGGGTCGACAGGCGTGCTGGGGTTGTATTGTTTGATGTGCTCCTTGAGCATCGTTATCCCACCTTCATAGCCGAGCGATCTTAATTCACGAAGTAAGACGGTTGCTAGTATCCAATACGGTTTTTCTGCGTCAATGCGAGTACGTAAATAGTCATGGTATGGCTGAAGTTTAGTTGGTCGAAATTGACGCTCGGGATACATGGGTGCTTTGCTTTTATCGCGGAGATAAGTACGCACGGTATTCCTTGAGATCCCCAAGTCCTTGGCGATACGGCGGATGCTGTACCCTTGCTGATGTAAAACGTGTATTTCCACTAGTTGCTCCTGATTGTTCATAATCCGCCGCTTTGTCCATTTACGAACGGATAGTTTGCCTCAGGTGAGTCATTTTTACATCGGCGCTGACAATGATCCTGATTTTATTGAAAATCAAGCATCTTCAATGATCACGGGTATATACATTTATACACATACCAATCTATCTGCTCTCCAATCTATTTTCATTATCTACGCTTATTTTGGCTTTAAACGAATATAATCACTAAAAATACTTTCTGAAACATCAAGAGGCTTAACCCTATAGGCAATAACCCACTATTTATACTTTTAGTCGATCATCAATGCTTTCCATCTTACACCCAGCATCAAAAGCTTCTGAAATAATGGAAAATTCAATTTCTGCAACCTTAGCATTGATTGTGATTTGTCTGGTGCCATCGATACTCATAGTTTGTTTCGCAATAAACGACCCAATTTACGGTGATATCATTTGATTAGCGACATCGAGACTTCCGTTCTTTTGATTTTGAGTATCCGAAGAGATGCGAGAGGAGGCGTAGGTTGTCATGAATACTCCTTGGTAGATTACCTTAGACGTCATAACAAAGTTGATGAACATAAAACTTGAGATCAGTATCACTGAAGGTAACAGATTTTTAGTGTTATCCACAAAACACTAAAAATCTGTTACCAGAAAATCATAATTCCATTAACTCTAACCTGTGATAAAAAATAGAATCAAACTGCATGTCTGCAGGCATTACGATAATACCCATCCTCACACTTTCAATGGCGAGTTTATGGTGTTTACTTAACTCACCATTGACAGGGTATGAAAGTACAATATTAAAGGCTTCTTTTGCGAGTTTTAACATGGGGTTATCTGGTGCTAGCTCTTCAGCTAACTTTGCTCTTTCCAATGCCTCGCCTTTATTGTCACTTTTTTGCTTCCATTGGAAAAGGAACTCAAGCGCAACAATACTCTTTCCTCGATAACGAGCTTTATAGCCATACGATCCAGACTCTTCATCAACCAAAAATCCTAGCTCTTTTCTCACTTCCTCGTTAGAAGCAAGCTCTTCTATTGGCTTACGAATACATCGTTCCATGAAGACCTTGTTGTTGGTATAACTGGATTTGGTTAACTTCCCTTGCTCATCTAAAAGACCGAATAAACCATGTAATTGCGCTATGGATTGCTCATGCAACTTCATTCCAGGCTTTTTAAAACGAGATAAAATTGTGTAAAGACGCTTAGAATGTTCTGATTTCAAACTACGAAAAGATAAATGGTTAATTTGAGCGTGGCCAGCTGACTGAGCAAGATATGCATCCATCAATTCAGCGTTAGGCACCATAATTAGCGCCCCTTTTTTATACGCAACTCGACTAAAAAGAGGCATAAAATCAAATTCTTGATCAGCATCGTTCATTAAGCCTACTTTGCGCGATGAGAGCCTTTTAGCCATAGGCTTTAATGTTGGATAAAGCTGCTTTGCTGAAAGACCAAACCACTCCTTTAACACTTCAGATTGAAATGTATATTCAGGTGCGTATACATGTCGACCTTCCTGATACGCAACCCAATGGTCTTCGTGTAGTCGAGAGAGGAAGAGTGCAAATGTATCATGCTCTCTCGCCGTCAGTCCCAACTGGCTAAAAACTAAAGCATGACTTTTCTTAAAAAAGTCATTAGGCAATTCACGGTAGTCTTCAGTTGTGATCAACTGTCGATGGTCAGTCATAGTAATTAGTTTCAGGTAACAGATTATTAGTGTAGTACAAGGATAATACTAAATTTCAGTAACCTCAAGAGCGTAAATTACAATATTAGACTAAATTCCTGTAACCTTAATAGAAATACTAAAATGAAATACTCAATATCAAGATTTATGGGATAAAGTCTGTTTAGACACTAAAAAAATGTAACCCTCACACTAAAAATTCGATCAATAACACTAATTTATTGTTACCGGTAGACTAATTCAAAGATCAACAAGACTAACTATAAGATCAATAACACTAATAATATGTTACCGAAACCTCAATATCATTATGATTTTAAAGTGTTTTTTATCACCTATAGATCTTATATAATTTATAGATCATATATATGTTATATACTGTTATAAAGATTGTGGATAATGTGGATAAACTCAATTTATTAAATAAAAGAACTACTTATCCACATAAAATAAAGAATGTTACAAAACTAATCTAACGTTTATTGCTCAATACTTTTCGAATTTCTTATCATAAACTTCCAATCTCCGTAAGTACTGATCCCACAGAGAGTTACGATTCATCTGCCACTTCTGAGTAGTCCCTCTTGCACCGAAAAAAATGGCAGAACGGCCGAACTTGGTATTAAGGGCGTCTAATGTTTGCATCAATGCGAGATTATTGGGTTCAGAGAACAAGTCAATCTGACGTTGGATCAAACACAAGCCCATAACTCAGAGCCCCTACCCCTATCACACCGAAGCGGTATAATCGTTCAGCCATTTTAAACACTGCTGCTGTAAGTTTAGTCATATCATTCGTTGAAGACTCAAAAGTACACGTCTCTTTAAAACTCTGAGGCACATCATCAAAAAGGGAACTATTATGAGTATAAAACACGAGCTTTCTTAGCCACTATCACCACATGGAAGGCTAAATAATGCAATAATTTCTCTTCAGAATTGATAATACATACTCCTAGCAATTTTTTATCTATTTTTATACTACGGTTAACGAGCTTCTATCCCCGTGATCGTTGAAGATGCTTGATTTATCATTAAATCAGGATCATGCTATGTACCATGAAAATTGTACTGACTTCTGAGCAAAAACAGCAACTCAGACAATGCAGCTCATCGAGCATTTAACTGAGAAAACCTACTTCCATACGCGTCAAATCATTAATTACGTCGAAACGGAATTCGGTGTGAGCTACACTGTTACAGACATAAACAAGTGGTTACATCACCACGATTTTTCATACAAAAAGCCTAAAGGTGTACCACACAAGCTAAAACCTGAAGAGCAGCAAGCATTTATCGAGGATTATAACGAGAAGTTTAAGTCCAATGAGGCGCTTGTGCTTTTCATGGATACCGTTCATCCTACTTAATCAACAAATCTCAGCTATGGTTGGCTCCACAAGGGACAGGATAAGTTTATTGAAACGACAGGTAGTCGAGAGTTAATCTAATCGGTGCTCTGCCACTAAAAGATATTAGCGCAACGATTACAGAAACTTATGATACGGTAGATAGCGAGAGCATTGTTCGCTTCTTTTGGAAGCTCAATAAAGGGCATCCACTGGAGCAAACTGTGCTTGATGGCGCGGCCTATCATCGGTCAAAAATGGTAATAAATGCGGCAAAAGTGCTCAATATAGAGCTTCATTACTTCCTTCATATAGTCCAAACTTAAATTCGATAGAGCGGCTTTGGAAAGTCATGAAATTGCATGGGTATATAACCTTTTAATTTTTAACCCTAACATTGCTTTTATTAATATCAAATTTATAAATATTCTCCTACCGCAATGAAATGCTTGTATCACTATTTTCTATATTTATCCCTGTTCTGAAAACATAAATGACATAAATGTCATTTTTAAGTCATTTTTATGACATGGGTGAATTATTATTATCTCCTTTATATAAATTAGATGAACGATTACCTATTAAAAAACATGCATAGTTAGAAAAATTAAGAAGCCTTGTCTGATTAATTATTTTTGAGTAGAAAGCAACGTGATATTGCTTTGCCAGTATTTTAACTCTGTTGACTGGGGCGATACCATAATATTATATGGTGTATTTTTCTTTGTCTTATTCGTGGCTCTGTTAGTACTGGCATGCAATTAAATGATCCCTCTATTTCTATAGCAGAGAGGGGGGGAGGAATGTCGAAAATCATATGAAAATCAATAGTTTTTTTTCAAGTTTCGGCGACATAAGGAAATTGCATAAATGATTGAAAAAAAAATGACAGTCCCTTTGGTAGTGCTACTAATTACAGCACCGGCACTAGCTGATGTCGCTTCACCATCTGTAGATGGTTTGAAGGGAGAAATTGAACATCTGACCGCAGAAGTAGCTAAACTAAAAAATGACCAATCTGCTATCAGGCTTAATGGTTATTATCGCATGCAAAGCACGGCGGAAAGCCTCGATGAAACTGACGATGATAGTAGCACTTGGGTTGATCAACGTCTGCGCGTGAAGGTCACCGGCAACCTACATGAAAATGTTACTGTGGTTTGGTACGGTGAGTACGATGCTCCCTTTGGTGAAAAAGGGAGTAAGACTGTTGCTGGTTCAGGTGGCAAACTCAGTTCTGACGGCGTTGGTATTGAAACAAAAAACGCTTACGTTGATTTTAGACTACCGAATACGGACTGGAAAGTGCGAACAGGCATTCAAGGGTATGGTTTTAGCAAATATGAGAGTTTTGTTACTGATGATGACATGAATGGCATATCGTTTTTGGGCAGTATAGGCATGCTCAGCCTGAGCGGGGGTTGGTTTAAATGGGATGAAGGAGAAAGAGATTCATCAGATGACGTAGACTTTTATGTGTTGAATAGTGAGTTAAACCCTAACGATGATCTCAGTTACGGTTTTACTGGAGGCTCAATCAACAACAGGAACGAAGATGCCCTTAATGGCACAGCTGCTCGAACGGATGATATTTATCTCGGGTCCTACATCGACTTCTCTTATGGTGACATGGATTATAGCGGTTCTGTTTTCTATAAGATTGCGTCGGGAATGGACTCGAATGCTTCTGATGGCGAAGCATTCATGTTAAATCTCTATGCTAAAAAACATTGGAATGACGGTAATATTAAATTACACGGTATCTATATTCCTGCAGACGACAGCAGGAATGGTACAGATCGTTTTGCTGAAAATAATTCAGGGTATGAGCTCTACAGTAGTAACTTGATGATATTTGGAACCGATTCTTACTACAACAATGGCTCGCAAGGCGGTAAGGCAGTTTATGATGCCGCTTACCAAGGGTACGGCTTGTTGGGGTTGATGCTCTCTGGTGATCAGATGCTAGAAAATGACTACTATATTAAGTATGGGGCTGGTTACTTCAGAGTGGCTGACGACGACCCTCAGAGTGTTTCACAGGCGAATGGTTCGAGTCTTGGTGCTGAATTGTCCGCACAGTTTGGCAAAAAATTTGTTGGTATATATGACTTGAGTTTACGAGGTTCATACGGTTTTATGGGGGATTTCTATCAAGAAAGTTCCGAGGATACATACAAAATTGTTGCTATGCTCAATGTCGGATTTTAATTAAATACAATTAATTTTATTATGACGGTCAAGCAGCCGCTTGACCGTTTTTCTGCTTTACCAAATCATGCAAGATTATGATGTTATTCTTATGATTTTTAATCAAAGCCATTCGGACCATTTCTATTGATTATCTTACAGTGTATAGCGCCGGTATAAAGAAATGATTTCAACTTATTAAATTTTAAGGAAAGATGGAAAAATTGTCACCTAAAATACCAGAGTAAAACACTATGGTGCTATTAAGATGTCATCAAGTTTCAAAGAGCAACGCAATAAAAGGAAATCCAATGAAAACGGATTTTACTAAGTGGAAACGTCCTGGTAGGCCAGTATATTAATATTTATGGAAATTTTGAGGAAAGAACGGATATTCCGAAGCGGTCTCTTCAAAAAAAGAAGGCTATAAATTGGGGTACAGCAACTACATGAAATAGACAAGAGCTCAATCATAAATTTGGGGTCACTAGCAACAGTAATAATGATATTCATTTGAATAAAAACGGTTATGTAGCTGAATAGGAATTCATGAACGGTTCTGGTCATATATTGTACAAAGGTGAATTTAACGTCAGTTATAACTATGCAGAGCATCGTGACAATTCACACGATTAAGATACAATGACTTGATGCTCTAGCGTTATGGGTTTGTTGTTTTTTCGCTAAATGATACTGGCTGAACATTCATTCGGCAATATCCAATTTATTTTGTGAGTACAGAAAACCACGGGTTTATCCGTGGATGAATGCCCTAGGTATGTCCGGGGGAATCTTATGAGCTAGTATGTACATTAAAGCTCTATATAACACCATGATATTTATTAAAAATGAAGTTATTAATTGTTGAAGATGAGCCTAAAACAGGCAGTTACTTAAAAAAGGGATTTACAGAATCAGGCTACGTTGTTGATCTTGCTTATGACGGCGTCGATGGACTCTATCAGGCGACCACCAATCATTATGATCTCATCATATTAGATATCATGCTTCCAAAGTTAAATGGTTGGCAAGTGCTACAAACAATGCGAAGTAGCCAATTAGATACGCCAATCATTATGCTTTCTGCGAAAGATCAGGTTGAAGACAGGGTTAAGGGACTGGAGTTGGGAGCGAATGATTATGTCGTTAAACCTTTTGCTTTTGTTGAATTGCTTGCTCGGGTCAAAAATGCGTTAAGACACCAAAACGGGCAGGTGAAGAATGATGCGACCTTAGTTGTCGCTGATTTATCTCTGGATCTTTTGAAACGAACAGGTCACAGAGGCGGTGACGCGATCGTCCTGACCGCCAAAGAGTTCTCTTTGTTAGAACTCTTTCTACAAAGACGTGGCGAAGTTCTATCGCGTTCACTTATCTCCTCTTTGATATGGGACATGAATTTTGATAGTGACACTAATGTTATTGATGTGGCGGTCAAAAGATTGCGAGCTAAAATTGATAAACCCTATGAGGTTAAATTAATTCATACGGTGCGTGGGATGGGCTATAAACTCGATGATTCTCTAGAATGAAGCTGAAACTTAAAAATTCAATGGCAACTAAGCTTATTGTCATGTACATGGCGTCTTCATTTATCGTCCTTGCTTCATTTGCCTTAATTGTTCAGTATTCAATTAAACAACATTTTTATCAGCAAGATTACAAACGCCTCGATAATTATTACCAGACGATTTTTTCTTCGTTTGATAGTTTAAATGATAACGCTATTACAGCGTTAAAGGCTGAATCAGCTTACCTTTGGGTATTAGATCGGGATGGCATGCCTGTGTTAACAAACACGACGTTCTCTCTGCCCGAGAGTGCAAAAAAGCTAAACTCGATGGAATGGACGGTCGATGGACAAACATATCGCGCTTTCCGGTTTCAGTTAAAACATCCACAATACGACGCTATTGTGCTTGGGCTCAATATCGACCTCCATCTCTTATTTATTAGTCAATTTAATATTGTTCTTTTGTGGACATTTGTCATTGCGAGCGTGATATCAGGGGGCTATGCAGTATTTATTGTTCACAAAGGCCTAAAGCCTCTGCGCGTTTTACAGCAGTATATGAATAAAGTTAGCCCTAATCGGTTGGATATCAGAATCCCGGTTGATAAACTGCCTATAGATTTGATACAACTTGTTGAAACACAAAATGAAATGTTCGGTCGCTTACAGCATGGATTTAGTCGGTTGAGTGAGTTTTCTTCCGATATTGCACACGAAATCCGAACTCCCTTGACTAACATTATGACCCAGACTCATGTCTCTTTATCTTCCAAAAGAACAGCGGAGGAATATGAGGAAATACTCCTTTCCAATGTGGAGGAGTTGGAAAGGCTGAACAAGACTATTCAAGATACACTTTACCTGGCTAAGTCAGAAAATCATTTACTTCACACTAATAAAGATATGCTTCAATTAGCAGAAGTTATTAGGCCACTGCTTGAATTCTATGAATTTATGGCTGACGAAAAGGAAGTTTGTTTAGAGTTACGTGGAGATGGTGAGCAGTTTTGTGATAAACAGATGCTGCAACGTGCCGTTGGTAATATTGTTTCTAATGCGCTGAGGCATTGTGATGTTGGTTCTGTGGTATCCATACAGATTGCAGAAGAAGGTGAAGAATACAATTCTATCAAGATAAAAAATATTGGGGAGACAATCCCAGAAAGTGCTTTAGCCTACCTGTTTGACCGCTTCTATCGAGCCGACAAGTCTAGGAAACATAGCAGAAGTATTGGCGCGGGGCTTGGGTTAGCCATTACCCGCTCTATTGTTCAGATGCATGGTGGTGAAATCACGGTGTCTTCCAGTGAAAGAGTCACTGAGTTTACTCTGACAATGAAAAAGGGTGAGGCATAAACGGGCTTGGTCAGGTTTTTTCGTTTCTTATTCATTTTATGCTGAATATAAACTCAGTTTTTTGCTCTCAAAGGCTTTGAGATAAACCAATGATTATTTTACAAAGCCACGTTTATGACAAAAAAGTCATTGTTCAGAAAGAAGAATGTCAGCAGGAGTGTTCAATAATAGCAATGTTGAAAATCATGACTCTGAGGATAAAAATATGAATACAATCAAAATAGCTCTTATTGCTTCTATAATCTCACTGGCATCTGTACCTGTATTCGCACAACCGTCGTATAATGGTGGTAATTATATCAGCCGCGTAGATTCAAAAACTGTCCCTGTGGCTCCAGCGACTACGTCAGATGAAGCCTATCAACTAGGATTATCTGAGCTGCAGCGCCTAAAAACTATGTCAGCGCAAGAACTCAATAATGGACTCCGCATTTTAATGTTTAACACGTATTCAAAAAGCACACATTTAGAGGATGCCGGCTTTGTAACAGTACAAGAGCAAATGAATGAAAATGGTGAATTGGAATACGTGGGTAAGGTTAATATTAAAGTACACTACACGGAGCGTGATAGTAATCGATAAATCTTTGTGAAAAAGTGAATGTGTAATATAAACTTATTTATGCTTAACCCTGCCCATTATCGAGTTTTGTTTGTATTACTGCAAATAAATAAGTAGGGTCACTTTTTAGTTTGCAGTAATTTAAATCGATGATATTGGAACATATATAAGGCCGTATCGATTTACTTAATACTATCATTCAAGAATAGATGTAGAGTATGCGCTTAAACTTCATTCCGACAACTTGGGTCACTCTCTGGACATTAGCAGCTTTGCTTGTGTCTGGATTTTCATCAGGCTCAACCGTAATGGACAGCTTAAATTCGCACGATTTACAAACGATCTCCTTAAAGAGTTATTATCAGACACAGAATATGTTATTTCATCATCAAAATATTGATGAAAAAGACACTGTAAGCACTAAAGGGTTCTGTAAAGTTGCCCCTAATACAGTCCAACGTTGCTGTGACACCACCTGTGTAGCCTTTGTAGCGACTCTAGCCACACCTCATATCTTAATCACTGCTAGTACCTCACTCGCCTTGATAACATCTCCAATCTCTGGTGATGTTATCCTTAGGACAGAAAACCTCTATCGACCTCCGCTCGCTTAATTCCATCTCACATATTTAGGTTCCGTAATTTCAGACGGAAAAACTCCCGTGCGTGTCACGCGCTCTGTAATGGATAAAAAAAGTGAAACTTAAACATTGCCTTTTGGCGCTGTCTATCAGCGCAGCGGCATGGACGACTACGTTTTTATACGCTGGTGAGCAAAAACCAGGTAACGCAGAGTCTCTGGCCGCCAATCAGCTGTCTCAAATTATCGCGACAGCACTGACGAATGACGATTCTCGCCGTCAATTCTATGCACAAGCACAGGCTATGCGAGCCATAGGGAAAGCCAGGTCTACTCTGCAAGATCCAAAACTTAAATTTGGGGTATCAGGTCTGCCGTTAGACAGCTTCGCATTCGATGAAGATGCAATGACCAATATATCTGCTGGTATCTCACAGCAATTTGGTCGTGGAGACACCCTTGAACTAAATAGTGTAAAAGCCAACCAGCAAGCTAGTGGTATAGAATTAAAAGTTCTCGCTAGAGGGCTGGAAATTATCAGCTCGATCACAAAAATCTGGCTAGAATTAGGTTATCAACAGGTAGCGCATAACATTCTATTAGAAAACAAACAACTGCTGGAAGAACTGGAAACTTTTATTCAAACCAACTATGCCATCGGTAAAAGTGAAGCTCAGGATCTGATTAACGCCCAGCTCCAGGTGACTAAGCTTGAGGAGAAACTTCAAGCCAATGCACAGACACAGCAAAGACTGACTGCTCAATTATCCGAGTGGCTTGGATCTGATTGGTTACTCAGTGCAAATCAGTTACAAGCTTCAAATACTCTGGACTGGTCCGTTTTGCAGGCGTTGGAAAAGACCACGAATAACGGTAACTATTACTCGCGACTTAACCAGTACCCAACAGTGCGTATGGTCGATACTTCCATTGAAGCCAGTCGAACTCAGGTCGATATTGCAAAAGAGTCCTACGCACCACAATTTGGTGTAGAAATGGCGTATGGCTATCGTCAGACCAACAACATAAAAGGTGAACAGGCATCGGATGTGGTCAGTGTCTTCATCACCATGGATATACCGTTATTCACAGGAAACCGTCAGGACCGAAACTTAGCCGCGGCTCAATATCAGGTAGGCGCTGCTCAATCTCAAAAAGATACCTTACTCAAACAGCTTAATGCGAAGGTCAACTCGTTATTTGTTGATAAAAATAACCTGGCACAACGCATTGAACGTTTTGAATCAACACTGATTCTCCAGGCTATTTCTCAAGTAAAAGCTACTGAACGCGGTTACCAGAACAACATAGCACAATTCAATGATGTGATCCTCGCCACTCGAGACGAGCTCGCTCTAAAACTCGAATATCAACGCCTTATTACCGATTTAAATCTGACGAATAACAATCTGTCAGCGCTACTCAATAGCTACCAATATCAGGTAGATACGCCACAACTCGCTACATCGTCAGTGCAGTAATAACGAGGTCAACTAATGAAAACTATTCACGTAACAACTATTGCGCTCATTATTGGCGCGACACTGGGTTTTGGCGTGCAAACGGTATTTACGCATTCGGCTTTGGGTAATGAGGCAACCAGCAATACCGCAAGTAATGCTAAAGCCAAAAATGAGCCTCTTTACTGGGGTGCACCCATGGACCCAAGTTACAAACGCGATAAGCCGGGCAAATCCCCAATGGGTATGGACTTAATTCCTGTTTATGCCGACGATGGCGCCGGAGAAAGTAAACCTGGAACGGTTACCATTGATCCTTCCGTTGAAAACAATTTGGGTGTTAAAGTGGTCCAGGCACAGCTTACACCGCTGTCTCCAAGCATTGACACTGTAGGTTATATTGCGTTCGATGAAAGCCGTTTATGGCAAATTAACGTGCGTGTTGCCGGATGGATAGAAAAGCTTAACGTCAACGCTATCGGTGATAAAGTGAATCAGGGTGATATCTTGTTTACCCTTTACTCACCTGAACTGGTTAAGGCGCAGGAAGAACTTCTCAATGCATATCGTACAGGTCGTGATGGTTTAATCAAAGGCGCAACCGAGCGCCTCATCACATTGGGCGTAGACCGCCCCCAAATCCAGTCCATCGTAAAACGTGGCAGAGCGTCTCAAGCCATAGACATCAAAGCAAAAGCAGGCGGTGTCGTTGCCAGCTTAAATGTTCGTGAAGGCGGGTATTTGTCACCGGCTCAAACCGTGATAAGTGCAGGCCCACTTGATAACGTGTGGGTTGATGCCGAAGTCTTTGAACGTCAATCGCAATGGGTTAAAACGGGCAGCAAAGCGAAAATGACGCTGGATGCACTTCCAGGTCAGGAATGGGATAGTGAAATTGACTACGTCTATCCTATCTTAGATCCGCAAACCCGAACTCTCAGACTACGCCTTAAATTCCCTAATCCACAAGGCGATCTGAAACCTAACATGTTTGCCAACATCACCTTACAGCCTATCACCGATGAATCCGTACTGACCATTCCAAAATCGGCGGTCATTCGTTCAGGTGGCATGACGCGTGTTGTGCTGTCCGAAGGGGAAGGTAAGTTCCGCTCTGCGCGTATCCGTATTGGACGTGAAGCAGGAGATAAGGTCGAAGTTCTTGAAGGACTGACCGATAAAAGTAACGTCGTATCTTCTGCTCAATTCTTGCTGGATTCAGAGTCCAGTCAATCCGCAGATTTGTCGCGTATTGAGGGTCTTAGCACCAGCGAAAGTATATGGATAGAAGGCAACATCACCATGCTGATGGCAGATTTTGGCTTGCTTACCCTTCAACATTTACCGGTAACCGAATGGGACTGGGATGCGGGAAAGATGAATTTCAAAGTTGATTCAGGTATTGAGTTATCTGATCTTAAGGAAGGTTACCGTGTTAGGTTTCTAGTTGAAAAAGATAAGGGTAGTTTTTCATTAAAAGAGATTGAGCCTCTAGGAGACGAACAATGATCAATACCATTATTCGCTGGTCCCTGAGCAATCGCCTTATCGTGCTACTGGCAACGGTTGCTCTGGTTGCTGCGGGCCTGTTTAGTGTTAAAAATACTCCCGTCGACGCTATTCCGGATCTTTCCGATGTGCAGGTCATCATAAAAACCAGCTATCCGGGACAGGCACCACAGGTTGTAGAAGATCAAGTCACCTACCCACTCACGACAGCAATGCTGGCTGTACCTGGGGCGGAAACCGTTCGTGGCTACTCCTTCTTCGGTGACTCCTACGTTTATATCATTTTTAATGATAAAACTGATATGTACTGGGCTCGCTCCCGGGTGTTGGAATATTTAAGTCAAGTTGCGCCTAAACTGCCTGAGAATGCCAAACCCACACTTGGGCCAGATGCGACTGGTGTCGGTTGGGTGTTCAGTTACGTATTGCAGGATAAAACCGGGCAGCATGACTTAGCTCAGCTGCGCAGTTTGCAGGACTGGTTCTTAAAATATGAACTGCAAACCGTCGATGGTGTATCGGAAGTGGCTACCGTTGGCGGCATGGTTAAACAGTATCAAATCCAGATTGATCCGGCAAAACTGCGAGCCTATGACCTAACGCTTCAACAAGTGAATATGGCCATTAAAAGCGGTAACCAGGAGGCCGGGGCATCCGTTATTGAAGTTGCTGAAGCAGAGCATATGGTCCGTACCACTGGTTATCTGACAAGTATAGAGGACATCCAGGCGTTACCACTCAAAGTAACGAAAGAAGGGACTCCTTTGATGCTGGGTGATCTCGCTGATATCTCAGTCGGCCCGCAAATGCGCCGTGGTATTTCCGAACTCAACGGAGAAGGTGAAGCCGTGGGTGGCGTTATTGTGATGCGCTTTGGCGAGAATGCGAGCAAGGTAATCAGTAATGTCAAAGCCAAACTGGAGGAGTTGAAACATGGCCTGCCAGAAGGTGTTGAGATTGTTCCGACTTATGACCGTTCAACGCTTATTAATGCAGCCGTAGATAACCTATGGAAAAAACTGGCGGAAGAGTTCATTGTAGTGGCGATTGTCTGCGCACTGTTCCTGTTCCATATTCGTTCATCTTTAGTTATCGCGCTGAGCCTGCCTGTCGGGATCCTGTCCGCATTTATCGTTATGCACTTGCAAGGTATCAACGCCAATATCATGTCACTGGGTGGTATTGCCATTGCGATAGGCGCTATGGTGGATGGTGCCATCGTAATGATAGAAAATGTGCATAAGCACATCGAACGAACGCCTCTTACCGATGAAAACCGTTGGCAAGTGATCGGAGATGCAGCTCAGGAAGTGGGTCCTCCGTTATTTTTCTCACTACTTATCATTACGCTAAGCTTTGTCCCTGTGTTTGCCCTAGAAGGGCAGGAAGGAAAGATGTTTTCACCTTTGGCATTCACGAAATCCTATGCAATGGCTGCATCGGCGGGCTTGTCGGTGACATTAGTCCCTGTGTTAATGGGTTATTTTATCCGCGGTAAAATTCTCCCTGAGCATAAGAACCCAGTAAACAGAATACTGGTTGGGCTGTATCGTCCGTTGCTAAATATTAGCCTTAATTATCCAAAATCTATGATAGTAATTGCGATTGCACTAATGGCTTCCGCTTACTATCCAACCAGCAAACTTGGCAGTGAATTTATTCCACCTCTGGATGAGGGCGATTTGATGTATATGCCAACTACTTTCCCTGGTATTTCCATTGGTAAAGCCCGTGAATTATTGCAACAAATGGATAAGCTAATAAAAACCGTTCCGGAAGTAAAATCGGTGTGGGGTAAAGTTGGACGCGCTGATACAGCAACTGATCCGGCGCCACTGACGATGATCGAAACAGTTATTCAATTGAAACCTCACGAAGAATGGCGAAAAGGAGTAACAACAGAATCTCTGCGTAAGGAATTCAATAGTCTGATCCAGTTCCCCGGTGTCACCAATGCTTGGGTAATGCCTATCAAAACCCGTATAGACATGCTATCTACTGGGATCAAAACGCCTATTGGTATTAAAATTGTCGGTCCGGAGCTAAAAACGATTGAACGTATTGGCTCGGAGCTTGAACCTATCTTAAATGGTGTTAGCGGTACCGCTTCTGTCTACGCAGAACGTGTTGCCGGTGGGCGCTATGTGACTGTGGATATCAAGCGTCGCGCCGCCGCACGCTATGGGTTGAGTATTAAAGATGTTCAGCAAGTGGTATCAACGGCTGTTGGCGGAATGAATGTGGGTGAAACCATTGAAGGGCTTGAGCGTTATCCTATCAATGTTCGCTATCCACAAGACTACCGCGACTCTGTCGATAAACTGCAAAACTTAACATTAGTTACGCCAAACGGTGCTCGAATAGCATTGGCAGATGTCGCAGATGTTCGCTATGAAGATGGTCCTCCTGTGATTAAAACCGAAAATGCTCGTCCTAATGGCTGGGTGTTTGTCGACATTGAAGACCGTGACCTCGGCTCTTACGTTAGTGAGGCTCAAAAGCGTGTGGCAGACGAGCTGAAACTCCCAGCAGGTTATTCACTTGCCTGGTCTGGTCAGTATGAATATATGGAGCGTGCTAAACAACGTCTCAGCATTGTTATTCCAATTACCCTCACAATTATTACGCTACTGCTGTTTTTCAGCTTTGGTCGTGTGGGAGAAGTACTGATCATAATGACGACATTACCACTCGCGATGGTTGGCGGGCTGTGGCTGATGTACGTTCTCAACTACAACATGTCTATCGCAGTAGGGGTCGGTTTTATTGCTCTGTCAGGTGTGGCCGTAGAGATTGGAGTGATCATGCTGGTTTATCTCAATCAGGCCTGGCATTTCACCAAGCTGAAAGCTCAGGATAAAAAAGTTCCCATACTGCCTGATGACCTCAACAACGCCATTCGTGAAGGCGCAGGATTGCGTGTCCGTCCAGTAATGATGACTGTCGTCACCGTTATTATTGGCTTGATCCCCATTATGTATGGAGAAGGCGCCGGCTCCCAAATTATGCAGCGAATTGCCGCTCCTATGATTGGTGGTATGGCCTCGGCCCTGCTACTGACTCTGCTCGTTATCCCAGCAATGTTTAAGCTGTGGAAACAGCGCGAAACAAAGTAAATATCAGCTCCAATATTAAGGAATATATACATGAAAAAACTCGCACTAGCTATTGCCCTGACGATAAGTTCTTCTATTGCACTAGCGGATATGACAATGACTAACCAAGGATCAATGGATCATGGTAATACGATAAATTCAGAAGGGATGTCTGATGTCGGCATGCCTGCGCCTAGTTTAAAACCGACTAAAATCGCTTACGTCATGCTCTCAGACGATATGAAAATCACCTTTAAAGAAGAAATAAAGATTGAACCAAACGATGTTGTTCAGTTTGTGGTTATGAATACCGGAAAAATCAACCACGAATTTTCGATTGGTTCTGAAAAAGAGCAATTAGAACACAGAGAAATGATGAGAAAGATGAGCAGCCAGCAAATGCATCATTCAGGCAGTTCAGGCAATTCTATCACCGTCGAGCCAGGTAAAGCGGAACAACTAATCTGGAGTTTCCACGGTGATAAAAATGTAGAGCTTGCATGCAACATTCCGGGACACGCTGAAGCGGGGATGACTAAAGACATAAAACTTTAACCCCGATGAGCCCCAAGAGCTATCTTTTGGGGTTCTAGACCCTGTAAATAATTCTGTGTAACTGCTCTTGGTTACAAGTATTCAGTTAGTTGCTCTTCGAACATAATCATAAAACGGTTTAGAGCTTGCTTCCAGTGATGGATTGGCATTGTCCACCTCTTGGAAGCATTCATTATCGCTAGGTACACCACCTTTCTAGCCGATTCATCTGTCGGGAATAGTTTACGTTTCTTGGTCGCTTTTCTGATCACGCTGTTCAGAGATTCAATCGCATTCGTTGTATAGATAGCTCTACGGATATCTTGAGGGTAGCTGAACAGAGTATTGAGATTATCCCAATGAGCCGTCCATGAGCGACTGATTTGAGGGTACTTTTCATCCCATTTATCACCAAAGTGCTCTAGCGCCAACAGAGCTTCATCTTCAGTCGTAGCTTGATAGATTTCCTTTAAGTCTGCGGTAATGGTTTTGTAGTCTTTCCACGGAACGTATTTCATTGAGTTTCGTACCATGTGTACGATACAGAGCTGGATTTGAGTTTTTAAACGGTATTGATGGCATCAGGAAAGCCCTTGAGGCCATCAACACACGCGATGAGGAGATCATTCACACCTCGATTTTGAAGCTCGGTGAGTACGCTAAGCCAGAACCTCGCCCCTTCAGTCTCGGACGTCCACATCCCAAGAAGTTCTTTCTGACCTTCCATATTGACGCCGAGAGCAAGGTAAATGGCTTTGTTAATGACTTGCTTATTTTGGCGCACCTTCACAACAATGCAGTCCAGATAAACGATGGGATAAACCGAATCAAGAGGGTGAGATTATCACTCCACAACTTGTTCTAAAACAGCATCAGTGACTTTAGATATTCGACTGGCGGATATATCAGCATCGTACATTTCTTTGAAGGTTGCGACGATTTCTCGGGTAGTCATTCCTTTGGCATACAAGCTTAAGATCTTGTCGTCCATCGATTGGAATCGAGTTTGATGCTTACGAACGAGCTTGGGTTCAAAGGACGCGTCACGGTCACGAGGGATTCCTAGCTGGAGCTCACCATCGTCAGTAATTAGGCGTTTAGAATAGTAGCCATTTCGACTGTTACTATCGTTGGTCGGTGAGTGTTTTTCGTAGCCAAGGTGAGCTCAAGTTCAGCATTTAAAGCTGTCTCAACAGTCACCTTGGTTAACATTTTCCTGAAGTCATCAAAGGAGTCTTAATTGAATTAGCAGCTTCGCGAGCGAAGGCTTCTAAAGCTTTCTTATCCATATTGCTTATCCTTAGCCATGACGGGCTCTATTTAGAACACTAAGCTATAATAAAAGTAACTTTTACCCATCAAGCGGCCTTGTTGCGTATATAGTGAGTTTACGCAGAAACCACATGTGGATTCAGAATAAAACTCTAATGACGCTTCAGTTATCTTCCAAGCAATAAGCCTTTCACTGTTTGATAGGCAACTGTTGAAGTAGATGATTCTTTTACGCAACAAAGCCCAAGAGTGAATGAAAAATACGATTACGTCGATGTACTTTTTTATCATCAGTAAACTAGGAACAGTGTCAGTATAAAGAGCCACACCTGAACTTCGCCTGACCAAAAAAATGACAATAATGCCATAAAAGTATTTTACTTTTTCGATGAACCCCAATAGACATCATTACATCTAAAATGAAAAAGTTCAATCATATATAATTAATAGTGCTGCTCATAAATTTCATACATAAAAATCCGAGTGACTGAATACCACTCGGATTATGGTTTTCTATAAAATGATGTTTTATCTGATTACCACCAAACCTCAGCTTGTACACCTAAATTAAATTCACTGTCTTTTCCTGGTCCTAAAGCATCCGTATTATCGAAGTCGGTAAAATGACTGGCATACAAACGGATTTCTGGTCTTGCCCAATAACTTAAACCCGCGGTCCAAGCTTGAGCCACTGTAATTTTACTCCCTGACTCTGCGGAGCCGTCGCCTACATTTCTATTAAAATATCCTACTTCAAACAAGGTCTTCATATTCTCGTCCCATTTGTAAACCGGGCGCACAACGGAAGAAAAATAAGAGATATCTTTTGTCTGACCAACATCAATATCATCGGTTGAAGATGACCAGACTAGCTGATGCCCCATTTCCCATTGATCTGCAATTTGGATAACCCCCCAGTTAATAATTCTGTACGCTGCTGCTCCGCTCTCAGCTTCAGCCCCATACCAGGAACCGTCACCATAGTCAGCTATTGTTTTACCGTAGCCTTCTGTACCGTACTGGAAAACCGTTTTGTTGTTACCAAAACTAAAATTTTGCGTTAGCTCTACATTGAATAAGAAACCATTTCTCACATCCCCTTTATAACTACTACTTTCATTAGCGATTGCATAATCTCCCCCCACCTCTAAAGACGCATTTCTCCAAAGTGGGATATCTGCCAATCGAGCATCCAAGACATTGACGTTCAAGACTCCGCTCTTGCTTCCTTCGTCGATGACTTTATCACGGTCTGTTCTTATCCAGGCAACTGAGAGTTTGCCTGATTCAGTTTGGATGCCTTCAACACCAGCACCTGCTCCAGAAATATTCCAATAGTAAAAGTCCGCCAAATCGACATTATGTCTTTGATAATAACGTTTCCCAGCCCAAAGCGTTGCTTCAGGATCGGACTTGATTATCCCCTTCGCCTGAACATTAATTTGAGGAAGAACAACGGTGAAATCTTTATCATTGCTGGTTTCCCATCCCGTAGAACCATCGGTATAAATAGCAGCCATCGACTCAACGTCGAAAGATACACCATTTTGATTGTATACCTCATTCTTAATGCCCCATTCGCCATAGGTATCATTCTCATTACCTAAGCGACCTAATTGGTTCTTGTGGAACTGAACATCCTGTCCATTGTTTCCACTCATACCAATACCACTACGAATATACCCAAAATAGGAAGTATCAGAATCAGCTAACGCATTAAAAGCACTAAATACGGACACCACTAATATTGTCTTTTTGAGTTTCATTATTAACACCTCTTTATTGACGTTTTATTTACTAATTGGTGTCAGACTAAGTTTTTGAAAGTGACGAGAATCTGTCAGAAAAATGACAAAACCATCATATGAGGTGCCTGCGGATAAAATTGCTCACTAAAATGTGGTTACAGATTATATAATGTAACTTAACGCTCAAATAAAGCATCCGCCCCATGAACTAACGGGGCGAGAGTGCTAGTGCTTGAAGTCCAAGGTAGGAGTCCATCGATACCTGGCTCAGCTTTCGCTAGCTCTTTTATACAATTGACCATGTAGTCATAGAGGATAAGGCCGTTGGCTTCCGCTGTCTCGACGATGCTGTAAAGCATCGCGCTCGTATCAGCACCATTGGGTGTATTGGAGAATAACCAGATGGTATGACCTTATATACTTAGACTTACCTACTGGTGTGTTTTTGGAGGTCATCAATATGGAATCCGTCAACTATTCTGCTTATATCGGGCTTGATGTGCACAAGGATACAATTGCTGTTGCAAGTCCAGAGCTATGGAAAGTAATGAATGAGAAGTCGAGGAACAACGTTTACTTCAAAAGAAAACGGGACTTCAAGGCAGCAATAGACCAATTTTTTGCAGTGACTCTTCCAGAGAACGCAGGCTCTTTGACATCTCGAATTAATGATAATTTTCAGATTCTCAAGCTTGCATCTTCAAGTTGATTCGGTATACCTATGCAGCATAGTATGGAAATTAACTCGGATTTAATGGGTTAACCAGACGTGATGGAGCATGATTGTGAAGCGAAGTATTAATACTATTGACCTTCCCCTAAGGGAAGGGTTTATAATTTCTTTTAGGTTGTGTCATAAACACAATTTTGTAAGGATTTCTGAGAGGTTGTGATGCTAAAATCGTTGTACACAATTTGGTTAACTGGACTCACACTGTTTGCTTTATTGTTCTCTAGTGTATCTGCCAGTGCCTCTTTTAATATACCGCTCAAAAACAGGGGCGACTCTTTAACTGTATCGTTTCTTTCACATTATGAGCATTTAAAGTGTTTGTCATCACAACTAGAATCAATAACGACCGAAACAGATTGTCATGATTCAACCAATGATATGAATCCAGAGCATCCGTGCTACTCTTCGAGCTGTGCAGCTAGCGCTCTGCTCATTTCTCAAGTCATCATTACAAACTATCGAATCCCCCAACGTATCCCTTTCTTCAAGGAAACTTCTGAGTATGTTAACTCGGTAACAGGCACTTTGAATCACCCTCCAATAGTCTGATTTCTTCTAAAGGGCTAATATCCTCGTTAACATTGACTTTGACATGTTTATCTTACATGAAGTTTGTCTGTATAACCTGCTCAATTTCGTTATTAACTAACGATTATTTTTGTAGTGTCTATCAACTCGAAAAGGGGAATCATCAGTGGGTATTCGAAAACCTTTAGTTTGCTTTGCTGCCTTGCTACTTGTATTGAATTCGATCACAGCATTCGCTCATGAGGGGATGCATGACTCAGAGAGGGACTCTGGTTTGAAAGAAGTGAACCAAGACGTACCAGCATTAGCACTGGATTCTGCTGAATTTAAACAAGCCCAAAACCTTTTTCGTACGGTTGGTGGCTATGGATGCACCGCATGCCACGGGCTGTTTGCTCAAGGGGGCGGTAACGTGGGGGGAAATATAAGAGATCATTCACTAAGCCAGATAAATTATGCCCTTCAGAATGAGCCAACAATGAAGCTACTGAATAATGCGCTTAGCGATGGAGATAAATATGCTCTGGCTGGATATCTCAAAGCTTTGGGTAAATTGGAAATCATTGAGTGGACGATTGATGGAGAGGCTTCATACACCAAGGTGGAAATTGATAAAGAATCAGATAATCAACTGGTTATCTTCAACAAAACTTTTGACTCTATCGATTTGTCTTTGATGCCGATTGGTGATGGTTACACACTTTCAATCGAACCCTATGCAACAGAATCGTATACGTGGAAAGCACAACCCGATGAATACAGATTGCAATACAACCAGCATGTTCTTGATATGTCCTTCAGGTTCTGAATAAAAGGAAAATTATAATGAATAAGTATCTTAATATTACCGCTATTTCAGCTCTTATTTTTAGTGCAAGCACTTTCGCTAAGCCTGTCGTGGAGCTTTATAAGTCACCGACATGTGGCTGTTGCAGTCAATGGGCGTCCACAATGGAGAAGGCGGGATATCACGTCAATATTCACAAACAAGAAAATTGGGATTCAGTAAAGGTCCCATTCAATATGCCTAGACAGCTCGCTTCATGTCATACGGCGCTTATCGATGGCTATATGATTGAAGGCCACGTTCCTGAAGCAGATATTGCTCGTTTATTAAAAGAACGACCTCAGGATATATCAGGTTTGTCAGTCCCGGGAATGCCTCGCTATTCGCCGGGTATGGCCCGAGATGAAGAAAAATATCAAGGATTTAATGTTGTAGCTTTTGATAGTGAAGGTAAACCCAGTCTGTTTAAAAAATACTAGTACTCGATAACGGTAATGCTGATGTTTTAGAGCCTCAGTACGGCGCAATATTCAACAAATGATATGGAGAAAATATTATTTGTTGTAATCGGCCTCCAGCTGGAGGTCCCAATAGTAATAAAATGGGTACCATCCTTAAAGGGTTAGGTGTGTTTTTAGTATTGGCTTATTTCTTTGGCTAACGAGCATTTTGCTGCCAAATAGTCATTCCGGCTATTCCTTTCAGTAGCTGTATTATATCAAATAATAATTATTTCTGTTCAATATACAAGGTTTTTAGTACATGTGCCGTTAACGCATCGGGGCAGCGCAATAATATGGATACGTAGGTCTATCAGGTTTCTATAAGCTGGGTTTAAAAATACGAAGAGGTCGGTGATTATGTAAAATCTATAGGGAATGTAACTTGGCGATTAATAATCAATTTATTCTAAGTTACTCATCTTCATGTTCTCTTCTTGTATTGTATAGGGTTAGACCCTAATGAGCACCGAAAAAATTGACGATATTCTCTTGACATATGTGTCGCACACAGGTTTTAAACTCAGAATGGAAATATAGATAAATATGTAAGGAGTTCGTTATGAGTTGTTGTAATAAAGCGCCTAATGGCGGAACCAGTGACCCTAAATTATTGTTGAAAGTGACTTTAGGCATGTTAGCGGTCATTGTGTTGTTAGTTTTTTTATTTGGTTGATTATCTATAGAAATTTTGTGTTATCTCATTATTTCTTTGCCATTCGGAGGGTTAAGTATGCTGACAACTGAAATTGCCCGGACAGTCGGAGTTACAGCGGAAACGGTTCGCTTTTATACCAGAAAAGGACTTATCTCTGCGACAAAAGACCCAAGTAACGGCTATAAGGTTTACCCACCGAGTGCTGTGGATAGATTGCGGTTTATTAGTCATGCACGAAGTATTGGCTTTAGCTTAAGCCAGATTGAAGAGATCATAGAATATTCTCAGCAAGGAAATTCTCCCTGTCCAAAAGTACGGAAAATGCTGAGTGATATAATTTTTGAGACACAACAAAAAATTAAAGAATATCAGATTCACCTGGCTGTTATGGAAGAAACTTATTCCGAGTGGGTACATGAACCAGACATGACTCCTGACGGGAAGGCTATATGCTGCCTGATTGAAGACTGGTCAGATAAACATCCATCGATTACCTCTCAGGAGGAAAAAAATGAAGGTTAAACAATATTCTCTTGCGTTATCAGGTGTCAGTTGCGGCAATTGTGTTACAAAGATCATTTCTGCTTTAAGGGAAAGCGATCCTGATATCTCGCTAGTTATTAATAATAGTAACGATGAAGTAGATCTTATTACCACATTGGAACCAGAAACCGCCATACAAATTATTTCCAGTACTGGGTATGCTGTTACTTTGCCCGTAATTCACCAATACGAAACAACATTGGCTAACGTTTCTTGCCAAAACTGCGTTAAAAAAATCACGTCTGGCATTAGATATGTTGATAACAACGCTGATGTGTCAGTGGACATTTTTGCTCAGCGGTTAGTTGTCAATAGCCATGTCAATGATTCAGAGGTGGAACGTATTTTACTAGAGTTAGGATACAGTGGCCTAAACGAAGAGCGGAATACCGCTGTTTCCGATGTGGTTGAAGCTAATACGACCAGTGTTTATATGGATTTATTTGCTCAAAAACAGACGGTGAATCTGGCTTTAGTGGGAGTGACATGCGCCAGTTGTGTCAATACCATTGAGGTAGCTCTGACAAATCTGGAAGGCGTTGAATCGGTGGATGTCAACTTTGCCAACCGTACAGCGACCGTTCAGTATCATCAATCAACACTTTCACTTATTCAGGCGATTCAGGCGGTTGGTTACGATGCCAGTGAAATCGTTGATGCTGATGAGACGGAAGATATTAAAGCAGAGCAGGAAGCCCAAGAGTATCAGTTTAAAATCAGGCAAAGTATTATCGGTCTGGGATTGGGTGTTCCATTGATGGGGTATGGTCTGCTGGGTGGCCCTATGAACGTAAATACCCTCTCAGAGCAAGCTCTCTGGCTTGGTATAGGTTTGTTGACATTGGTTATTTTGTGGCGAGCTGGCAGACATTTTTTTAAGGGTGCCTGGAAAGCTTTCTTAAATCGTAACGCCAACATGGATACCCTTATTGCACTCGGCACAGGGACGGCTTGGCTCTATTCAATGGTGGTAGTTTTAGGACCTCAATGGTTACCTGAAAGTGCCAGACACCTCTATTTTGAGGCGACCGCAATGATAATCGGTTTGATTAACCTTGGGCAAGCGCTTGAGGTTCGGGCCAGGGGCAGAACGTCTCAGGCTATCAGACGGTTACTTGATCTGAGAGTAAAAAAAGCGGTGGTGATTCGAGACGGACAAGATGTATCCGTTCCTGTCGAACAGGTAATGCGAGGTGACAAGATCCGAGTAAGAGCAGGTGAGAATATTCCTGTGGACGGTGTGGTCACTGATGGGTGTACGACGATAGATGAGTCTATGTTAACCGGTGAACCGATTCCTATAGAGAAGCAACAGGGCAGTCAGGTATCCGCAGGTACCATAAACGGTCAGGGAAGTTTTGTGTTTGAAGCGAAAAAGGTAGGTAGTGACACTGTTCTTGCTCAGATTATCAGCATGGTCTCCAATGCGCAGAACTCGAAACCTCCTATTAGTCACTTAGCCGACAAGGTTTCTGCCGTTTTTGTACCAACAGTTATGATCTTATCCATTATTACTGCTTTGATATGGTACAACGTTGGTCCGCAGCCAACGCTGGCCTATATGATTGTTGCCGCAACCTCAGTACTTATTATAGCTTGTCCTTGCGCTCTCGGACTGGCGACACCAATATCTACCATGATTGGAGTTGGGAAGGCGGCAGAGTTTGGTGGTTTGATCCGCAACGGAGAAGCCTTACAGCGGGCAAGTGAATTGGATGTTGTCGTACTGGATAAAACCGGGACCATCACACAGGGTAAACCTGAGGTCACAAACTTCCGTGTCTTTTCGGGTGAAGAAAATATTTTGTCGCTGGTTGAGTCTTTGGAAAAAGGCTCTAATCACCCATTGGCGCAGGCATTAATCAGTTATGCGCAACACCACGTTCAATCTGAAGAGTTACCACAAGTATCCGAGTTTGAGTCCTTAACCGGTATGGGAGTGCAGGCTCACTACAACGGGAAAAGGTTGCTCCTTGGTAACGATAAGCTGATGAATCGATTTGGACTGAAAACAGAGACTGTGAGTGAATACGCCATTCTGTGGGAGCAAGATGCAAATACTGTGGTGTACTTCGCTGTAGATAACGATATTCAGGCTCTTTTTGGTATCAGCGATCCTATAAGAGAAGATGCCCGAAGTGCGATTGATCGTTTTCACAAACAAGGTATTCATGTAGTCATGCTGACCGGAGATAACGAAAATACGGCTAGGGCGGTTGCGAGCTTGTCAAATGTTGACGAGTTTTACGCAGGGCTAATGCCAGAGGATAAGCTTCGTTGGATTAAAGAGTTTCAGGCACAGGGAAAAGTTGTCGGCATGGTGGGCGATGGGATCAATGATGCTCCGGCACTTGCTCAGTCCGACGTTGGGTTTGCTATCGGAAGTGGCACTGATGTTGCCATTGAGAGTGCGGATATCACTTTGATGCGAAGCTCTCTACATGGTATTTCAGATGTTATAGGGATCAGCAGTGCAACGATGACGAATATCAAACAGAACCTCTGGGGGGCGTTCATTTATAACTCCCTGGGTATACCAGTCGCAGCAGGATTACTATTTCCATTTACGGGTTGGCTTCTAAGCCCAATCATTGCAGGCGCAGCAATGTCGTTGTCATCTGTTACGGTCGTCACTAACGCAAACCGCTTGCGCTTATACAAGCCTGGCCGTTCTATCGGTAATAAATAGGAGGTTGATATGTGGGTGAACGTAATAGGTATTACAGCCATTGTACTGATCATCTGGTGGTTTTGGGGGAAACAACTCGGCAGAAAATGACAATATTGTCATCATTACCGTCCGATTACTGACAGGTCCTGTAGGCTAAGATCAGCACTAGATAGAGTAAGTAATTTGGAGAAAGTTATGAAAGCTAACAATAAAAATCACAGTTGCCATTCGGGACACGGTAAGCACAAAGGCCATGGTTGGGTGATGCTTCTATGTGTTTTGCTGATGGTCGGAATACCGTTCCTAGTTCTCTCCTCAACCATGAGTTCGTTTAGTCCATCTTTGCTTGGTACCGCACTTGTGCCTCTGATTTTATGTCTGGTCATGCACGGGGTGATGATGAAATTTATGATGCCAGGAAGTACAACAGATCAGGATGATTCTCAAGAACAGCAGCATAAGAAAGATGTGCAAAAGGTAGAGCATAAAACTAATGATGGTGGTCGATTTAGCGCTTGATTTATCTCATTCAAAGCAACGAATGAGGAAACCAATATTCCTAAGTCTTTTGATAACGCCTATAACTTTAAATTTAAAGAAGAGAATAAGAATGAATAATGAAAACTGTTCTTACAACAATGCTGAGCGCTAGCCTTATTTCCACACCAATATTTGCACAGGATATGGTAAAAGATAGCGTTACTGAAGGTTCACATAATCAACACCACAGTTCAGACAGCAATGCGACTTCATCTGCTGATATGCCGATGATGGATATGATGCAGAACATGGAAAATCACCAGCAGATGATACCGCAAATGTATGCCATGATGACTGAAATGCATTAGATGATGTCTGAGAAAGGTTGCGACAAAGTAATGCAAAAAAATATGATGGAAAAAGAAAGCTAGTTACCGATTCCATGTATAATTAAATGTTATCTATGAAGTCGCAGAGTAAACGAATCTTCTTGCTTTAAATACCGCTATTGAGGTAGCAAGAGCGGGGGACATGGCTGCGGGTTGCCGATGAAGTAAGGCTACTTGCGCAGCGAACTCGAGAGTCAATAACTCAAATACATACCATTATTGAAAAACTACAACATGGAATTTAAGATGCTGTTCAAACAATGAACGATGGTAAAAATCAGACCCTGTCCAGTGTTGAATAGGGTCGATTTATGGGAGATGCACTATCGGCGATTGAAGAGTCTGTGTCGATTATTTCTGATATGAATACTCAAATTGCTAGTGCTTCTGGTCAGAAAAGTGTCGTTGCGGAACGTGTCTGTGAACATCTTGAATCCGTTGGTGAAATTGCTCGTAGAAATACAACAGCTATTGGTGGTTTATCAATTCAACTGAGTAAGCAGATCAGCTTTATCAATCAGAAAATTATTTGGAGAGTGCCTACCTATCCCTGTTAACTTGTTGAGGGCTTTGCCCAGAGCGTAAGTCTCCCCAACTTGTGCATTGTAATTATGAAGAGTGAGTGAGGCTCCAAGTAGCTGTTTCACGCGATACATTGCGGTTTCTTAGAGTGAACGCCTGTGATAACCATACTTCTGTTTCCACTTTTTGTTCGATCCATTAAGTTTCTGGCAGCTAACCGCCAGATTGTGTGGATGGCCCTTTCCTAGAAGGCGGCTCCCTCACGTGGAGGGATTAAAGGGATAGCTTTCTTAACTCTAATCGCCCTGTGACACTCCCTTGTATCGTATGCGCCATTTCCAGAGATCTCCTTGATGGCTCGGCGTGTTTGTTTTAGTAGTACCTCATCATCTGTTACGCCTGATAGTGTCAGCTCAGCTGCGATAATTTCATGAGTATCGGTATCAACAGTAAGATGGAGTTTGCGCCAAGCTCGACGCTTACTATTGGTTCCATGCTTTTTCACTTTTTCCATTCGCCTTCACGTATACTTGGAATCCAGTTGCATCAATTGCTAGGTGCTGAATAGCGGCCTTAAAGGGTAAGGCAAAGGTGCGCTTTACCATGAGAGTCGTTGTGATAGCTAAATCACTAAACCTACGTGGTCTTCCACGTCTATCCTGTTTAGGTTGTTTCCACTCAGTTATCGCCTCTTCGTCAATCCAAAACGTGAGTGAACCTCAGTTGACTAAGGAGTTATTGTACTTGGGTCAGTTAGTGGTTTGGTAGCGAGGTTTTTGCATGAAATCAAAGTCAGTGAATGAATATCCCGGATCTGCTCGTAAGATTTAGTTCATTCGATTTCTGCAACAAAGCTAGGAAGATCAACAAATATGAAAATTGGTGCCTTCTTCCTTAGGTCTATTGCTAGTAGTTCATATCAGTACTACTTGTTTCTTTGGTGAAAAGAGCGAACCAGATTTTTCGTATTAGATAGAAATAATGTTTATTAAGTAGTGGTAATAAAAAAGCTGAGCCTAATGCTCAGCTATAAATGGTACAGAAAAAGAATAAACCTCAAATGTTCCCATATGAGTAAGCAGTGGATTCCAGTATAAATAAAATATAATGAATTATTCCTGACCAAAGAATGACAAATTTGTCATGAAATAAACCATAAAGATAAGACATAACGCCATTGTTCTTAATTAGTAAGTACAGAAAAATTAATAGGCTTAGAGGCAAAGGTTAAACTTTACGATGCAGAGGGTATTTTTCATCTCTTATTTATCCCGTGATCATTGAAGATGCTTGATTTCTCATTAAATTAGGATTGTTGGAGTGCATGATGAATACATCTGTTAGAATCCGTCTTAAGCGTTGGTTTTAGTTATGAGGATGAAATTTGATCACTCATGTGGTCGCCCTGGTTGGGCTGTTAAAGACGGTGGCCTTATTTTTAAATATACATAATCGTTCTAGTTAAGAGATGGGAAATTAATTATGGAGTACTTAGCCAAAATTTTGGTTTTTATTGTCGCCATTGAACATGTTTATATACTGATTTTAGAAATGTTTTTATGGACTAAGCCTAGAGGGTTAAAGGCTTTTGGTTTAACGAAAGAGGTTGCGGAGAGTTCAAAAGTTTTAGCTGCAAATCAAGGGCTTTATAATGGTTTTCTTGCGCTAGGCTTGTTTTTGGGATTGCTGCACCCGAATGAGGCATTTGGGCTTCAAATACAAGTATTTTTATTGTCCTGTATTTTAGTTGCCGCCATTTATGGTTATTTTACAGCAAAAAAATCAATTTTGATTACTCAAGGACTTCCTGCGTTTTTAGCCATTTTTTTAGTTTTTTTAATGGATTAATACAGGTATTTAAGGTTTCAAAAAATATCCGCCTTCTTAGAAGGCGGTTTTGCTTTATAACCCAGCTTTGATGTGATGGACGCACCTCCCTTCTAGCATTGTTGTACCACACTATAAAGGTACAGCCATTAAAAGTAGGAGTAACAACCATGTCCATTAAAGTTGTCGGTATCGATTTAGCCAAGAATTTCTTTCAAGTATGCGTATTGAATATTGACGGAACTATCTCGTCAAACCGTAAGGTTCATCGAGACAGATTGCTCCATACAATCCGTCAACTTCCAGATAATGCCCCACTGGCTATGGAGTCATGTGCATCATCACATTATTGGGGACGAGTCTTTTTAGGGCTTGGTTTTAAGGTATCACTCATACCAGCACAACATGTGAAGCCATTCGTTGGTCGGCAAAAGAACGATGCTAATGATGCAAGAGCCATTTGTGAAGCTTATTCGAGACCTGATATTCATTTTGTACCTGTTAAATCTCTTGAACAACAAGACCTGAAAGCTTTGCGCAGCGTTCGCTCTCGTTTAGTAGAACAAAGAACAGGTCTTGCTAACCAAATCAGGGGTCTAACGGCTGAATATGGGATTATTTTCCCGACATCAATAAGGGCATTGCGTAACCACTTACCACTCATCATTGAAGGTGCAGAGAATGAGTTATCCCATGTAATGAGAAACTTACTGCAAACCTTATACTGTGACTTTATCAACATTAGCGGCAAGATTGATGATGTAACTCAGGACATAATTACACTGAGTCAACAGAGTCCACGTTACAAGGTGATTAAGAATATCCCTGGCTTTGGCCCGATCTTAACTGCTGCAATTGTTAGTGAAGTTGGCTCTGGTCAACAATTTCAGAATAGTAGACAGTTTTCTGCATGGTGTGGATTAGTTCCTAAGTAGAATAGTACAGGTGGAAAGAATAGCCTTGGAGCCTTATCAAAGAGTGGGAATCGAGAGCTAAGGACATTACTCATTCATGGTGCTAGGGCTGTACTACGTTGTAGAACTTCAAGCATGGATCCTATGGGAGTTGGTTACGAGGTTTAATTGAACGACGTGGTAAGGCTAAAGCTATCGTGGCTTTAGCAAATAAGCTTGGGCGTATAGTCTGGCGTGTTTTAGTCACTGATTGTGAGTACGACGTTAATCGTGCTTTCAAGCCTATGTAATTGAAAAGGAAATTATTGAATAAGCAACTGAGTTTGCAATAGCTGATGAAAAACGGTGAATCATCCTTACTACACTCTGATTACGCAACAGGTTTATTGAAACCGTGGCTTTGAATAGACAGTAATGAGCGGAATACATCATGGCGCAGGTCGCACAGATGACCTAGAAAGACGTCGGATATATGTTAGCGACCGTACCTGAGGTCCGTCCATATATGTTGCGTAATTCAATGGAACTAAATTCAGAACCTACGATCTGATCATGTCTGGACACTCCCTCGTTTGCAAGTAAATTCAAACGGAAATGAAGGCATGCCTAAACCTCGTTACAAAACAACCTACAACCAATCACTGATTAACCGTAGTTCTCTGACCTTTTGGATTGATGAAGAGGCAATAGGAGGGGGGGGGCAAAGCAAACAGAATAAGCGTGGGAGGCCACGTAGGTTCAGTGATTTAGCTATCACTACAGTACTCATGGTGAAACGAGTTTTTTCTATGCCACTGAGAGCGTTGCAAGGATTTATCGACTCGATATTTAGGTTAGCCCATGTACCGTTAAGTTGTCCGCATTACACCTGCACCAGTCGTAGAGCCAAGCAGGTTGAGGTCTCATTTAAGACTAAAACGAGAGGAGCGATACAGCATCTAGCCATTGATGCTACTGGCCTTAAGGTTTATGGCGAAGGTGAATTGAAAGTCAAAAAACACGGGACGGATGGCAAGCGTAGAGTCTGGCGAAAGCTTCATATTGCAGTCTAGACAAGCACTCATGAGATCATTGCCGCCGAGTTAAGTTTATCAACGGTTACAGATGGAGAAGTACTACTAAAACAAACACGCCGAAGTATCCTTGAGGTGTCTGGTGATGGCGCTTACGACACGAGAGCCTGTCACACTGCTATTAAGATTAAGCGAGCCATTGCCCTTATTCCCCTAAGAGAAGGGGTCGCCTTCTGGGAGCGTGGTCACCCTCGAAATCTTGCCGTGGGTTGCCAGAAGTGTAACTATTCACCCACGAGCTATTGACGTCGGTTTATGCTAAGAACGCTGGTGTTTGATAATCCACTTTGAACATATGATGATCGATGATTTCACGCAGCCATTTATAAGCTGAGATCTGTTGAAGTTTAGCGGTCTCGATAAGTGAGAACATCCGCTCACGGAATAGATCTCCTCGATATGAGCGAGTTACGTAACAGCACTTTCTCATCAATATGTAATTTCGGAGAACTCGCTCTGCAGCCTTGTTTGTTAACGGGCATTCGGAGTCATCTATAAAGCGCCAGACCATCGCATCACCTGCGATGAGATTACGGCACCGACCCCGATATCGTTTTGAACATTGATAACTGCCGAGTTTGAGCCACTGAAGCCAGCTCTTTCTTAATCGCCTGAGTCGACGATAATATTGGTTATCGGTAGTTTTACTCTCGATATATCGATGGTGGCACCTGAATACGCTATGAGCGATTAAAGCGAGTTTTTCTCCTATTTTTTGATTTTCAGAGCAAACACTATCCTCGATAGCTATCACGTTTCTTAAGATGTGGGCCCAACATAACTGTCGCTTGGATTCATCAATATATTTGTAGGCTGAGTATTGGTCGGTGACTAAAAGGTGTGAGACAGCCTCGCCAAGTAGTCGCTTGGCCGCATGTTGGTTTCTACCGCTGTTAATCTTAATCTGGAAAAAGGCTACGTCATTACTAAGTGCAGCCCACATCCAACGTTTATCATTATTACGCTGATGTGAGGTTTCATCAGCCATAATTAGTCGGGAGGCTTTGACTGCTTCATGGATTTGTTTGTGGGTATCCGCTAAGTATTCTGTCACTCTCCCTTGAGCGGCTAATATCGCACCTGTAGAGAAGTTAAGCTGAAAGACATCTTTCAACATCGATTGTATTTTACCTATGCTTTGATGGTGTTGCGTTGCTTGGACTGAGAGAAAGCTATGCAGATTTGGCCCCATCTGAACATCAGGTACATGTTCTGGAAGCTCGGCTTGATGTTGCTCACCGCACCATGAGCACTCGCCTTTAAAGAGTTGATGTCGTTTAAAAGGCTTTCTATTTGGAATAACACAACCACCGCAGTGGCATGTTTTATTTGGTAAGTATTGCTCAACCGAGGCATTGTCTTCAATTGGATGAGGCAGACGGCGATGACCTTTATGACCTGGTTGAGCTCCTTGCTTTTTTCCAGATTTCTTCCGATTAGGTGAAGTATTCTTGGCTTTGTTATGCAAAGGCTGTTGTGATGACGGCACAGAAGAGTTTCGACTATTTTGATTTAGTCTGTCTTCAAGTTCTGCCAACTTATGCCATAGAAAATGGATGATATTTTTCGCCTCTTCAGGCGAATCGAAATCTGGCGGTGGAGGTAATGTTTTCTTATTCATACCTCCAGATTGCCACCTCAGAAAGATCACTCAAGCCGAATGTGTGATCAAGTTAACCTGGTCACAGAACTTTGGTGTCAAGGCCTCGTGGGTGAAGAGCTACCCAGAAGTTATATGGTTCAAGCGGTATGGATACCACTGACGTTCACTGTCAGAAACAGCGATGTATCGTGTTAAACAGTTGCTAGGAGGGCGACTGAGCTTAAGAAATTACAATGCGCAGGTGGGTGAAACTTACACGATGATAAAAGCGTTGAACAAGCTTACTGGGTTAGGTATACCTGAAACTTGTCATATTGACTAAGAAACACACGAAACGGGCGGCTCTGTCTCTAAACTAAATTACGCAACATCAAAGCCGCTTACGTTCGCAATCACCGAAATACGCATTTGAACTCGCTGAAATAACCTGATCTATGGTGGGGTTAGTAGAAAGTGAAAAAGTATGGCACTTGACGGAGGTACGAATTTTGAGTAAGTTATTTTAACCGCCAATTAAGACGGTTGGCATTCCCATAATTATTGTGCCACCATGTGCGGTAAGATCCCCCATCCTTGCCGCTGGTTTATTATTAACTAATACTGTTCCACTGCCTTTTACCACGATGTCTGGTGGCCCTACACAAATACATATTTGACCAAGCGTTGCTGCTGGCAAATTACCTATCAGCACCGTTGTGGGTAATGGAAGTAATGGCCCGCCCACATGAGGGATGGGGACAATAGCTGGTGTCTGCATTGGGCACATATGCATGTCGGTTGCTCTTGCTGCTGGTAACATCTAGGCCTCCAACGGTTGTAGACCTACAGGAGCCCCATTACCACCTTGGGCAATGTTTAAACCCATTTCGATAAATAGTTTGTAGCGCTGTTTTGCTTGTTTACCTTCAGGTAAAACAGCGGTGAGATTGATACTACCTGCCACTGCTTGGGCATACAAATATTGAGGCGGGGGAACGATTGGATCTGAGGGGGCTGTTATACTGCCACCACTCCAAAAAGCGGCTTGAGCTGCCCAGCCTGCACCTGAATCAAGTCCGGTATTGTTTGCACTGTCTTCCGCTTGGCGACGATTAGTTTCATCGGGCACATGAACCCAAGCTTTCGCTGACAGAATCGCTTCATTCTCAACTGGGTTCCAATCAGAACGAGCCGATGCGCAGCATGTTGCCCACCATACCGATTCACGGACAGGTAAGGCATGGGCAAGATATGTGACTGCATCAGAAAATAGCTCTTGCTCAACGGCATGTGTAATTAAATCGAATGGAGAAGTATGCGTTTTGACCAGCTCCGATAGCTCGGCGCTTGGCTCAAAGAGTGATAAAATTTGTGCTGCGTCATCATACGGTACTTTTAATAATTTCATTAGTTCACCTTGGCGATAGCCCCTTGGATTTGTACCATTGCCCCAGCTTTAACTTGGGTCATTGCGCTTCCATTCAAAGTGACAAGTGCACCTTTAACATCTGTTTTTCCTTGGCCTTCAATACTAACCATAGCTGCCTTCATTTCCGCTTTCCCTTTACCGGAGATGGAAACTTGTGGCGCATCAATCTTAATACCACTAGCCGAGATCTCTATTTTACTCGCACCGACTTTGAGCTCTATTTTGCTTTTGCCAGTAATCGATACTTTACTGCCGTCTACTTTGACCGACGACTTCGCCGCAGCTTCTAAATTAGAACCTGAATCAAGCGTGATATTTTTATCACTTTTAGCGGATAAGTTGTCTTTACTGGTTACATCTAGCTGTTTCTCAGTGACGAGTTTGATGTTTTCTTTTGCTTCAATATCAATGGTTTTCTCGACTTTAGACGTGACTTTTCCTTTTACCGTGGTCGTTAAGTCATTGTTGGTATCGATTAGCAGGTCTTTTTCTGCATGGAGGTAGATGTGTTCTTTATCTTTTTGATCTTCAAAACGCAGTTCGTTGCCTTGTTTACTGCTTCCTTTCGGCGTAGAGCGTGTTTTGATTCCACTTTGCGTCGCAGAAGAGTAGGCTGGTGCGTTAGCTTTATTGTAGATTGAGCCGATAATTACTGGCCGGTTTGGGTTTCCTTCAATATATTGAATCAGGACTTCATCACCTACGCGAGGCAGAAATTGAGAACCGAACCCTTTGCTCGCTAAGCCTTGTGAAACAGGTAGCCAACAGGATGCATTCTCGTCTTTTTCCCCTTCCTTATCCCAGTGAAATTGTACTTTTACTCTGCCCAATTTGTCGCGATATATCTCTTCGTTCTTAGGGCCACAAACCGTAGCAGTATGGATGTGCTGACAAGTTGATACTGCTATTAAGCTTGGACGATAAGCCTTTTTTAGATCGGTACATAAAAATTGGTTTTCATAACTGGCTTTCCGGCCTGATTCATCTGCCGAGACCATATGGGTGATGCTAGTAATCACGTAGTCTTGATTAAAACTTGAAACCGGGTGTCGATTGAGTTTGAACTTACCACCACAGTAAAGATTAGCAATAGCGGTGCTACCAGATGCTTCATTTCGGCCACTATCAAGAGCCTCCATTTGGGTTTTTGCGGCATCCCTAATTTCACTTTTGCTTTCAAAGCCGAGGCCGTATTGATAGGAATCGAGTGTTAATGCAGAACTCGAATGTGTACTTTTACGCTCTCCGCTATTAAAAACTTCTGCTAACGTTTGTGAGTGGTCAGCTAGAGTGAGTTTCCCTGTCCCTACTTTAGATTTTAGTTTCCAGTTGGATAATTGGTTATCTGTGGGCTGCCCAGACTGATGAAAAGCTAACCCATCTTGACTACATGTTTTAAATGCTTGATTTGAATCTGCTATAACAACAATCGGTTTACTTCCACTGTGATCAAAATGGTAATGCCAACCCTCTTGCGACAATAAGCGTTGAGCGAATTGAAGATCTGTTTCATCGAGCTGAACACAGTAATCATATTTCTTTCCTGAACTACTTAGAGAAAACCTAAAATAGTTAGAAAATCTAGATGCTCCGAATAGAGAACTCAATATTTGTTTACTGGTCATCTCTTGATAGACTTTTCGATTACAACGAAATGCCAGCAGGCTCAAAGGGTCTTGTGCTTCTATCATATAGTAGAAAAGAGATTTTTCGACACTATGACCAATAAGCTCAATACTGGTCACTAAACCAAGAAAAGTTTGAGTGTTATTGTTGTTTGTGTAACTGACATGCATCACCTCGCCTAGGTTGCTGGCCGCGATTTCTCTATGGCTGGCGATAGAGGCTAAACTGAGGCTTCCTTGGGAAATGGTATCGCTTGATTCAAGGTTAGAAACAACATATTTATTATTAGCAAGTTTCATTACTATAGAACGGTTGCTATATGATAATTCACTATTAGACATAATTGTCGTGTTATTCCTATTTTTCAATCAAATTTGCCTGGTCAGTAATGTGCAACTTAATGGTTATGGTGGCGATCTGGGGTAAGGCATTATAAAGATAGATTAATTTAAATTTTATCTAATGTCGATAATATTCCGATTTTTATAACAGACAATATTAGAGTTATCTAATTAACATAAATATTAATTATAAAAACCTTTTCGTCCTAAAAGCCAACCATTTAAGGCGTAAATGCATCTTTATCATCTACCTTTTATTGATATAATTAGAATGAATACAATTGGGATTGGCAATTATGAGAAGAATAAATTGCAATAAAATATCCTAAATAATTAAAATATAATCTACGTTAGAGCTAGTCAGAATGTATTTCACTGTGTTTTAGATTTTATGTAGTTTGTTCAATTAAATTCGTATTTCGATTGTTAATAAAATAATAATAATAATAATATTAATTAATGACCTTGTTTACTCTCAGGCCTTTTGAGAGTGTTTGCTCCTTTGGGATAAAAATGCTGCTTTTAACACAAGACAATAAAGAACTGCTCACTCCAATTCATGCTGACATGCCATGTGGAGTCTACTTAAAAAACGACAAAAGTGCGTTTAGGCCTTTGCGTAATGAATTTAATGTTGCTCAAACATCATTGCGTAAGCTCAGTCAAAATCCGAGTAGTGACGATTTAGATCAACTTTTAGAAGAGAATAACCAGAATTGGTCGACGTTGGCCAAGAGCTTACATCACTGCTTTATTGAGACAACGCGTGATATAGAGCTAATAGGTTGGTTTCTTGTTTCACAGCTGTTGCTTGATACTACTCTTAATAGTACTGCCAACACGCTAGCTTGGTTCACTGAACTGGTAGAGCAACAATGGGTATCATTAAATCCAGTTTTGGCTGACTCGAAATTGAAAGCAGAGTCAGAGCAAGCTAAAGCTGCTGAGCAAACGGAAGCTAAAGTAAAAGCTTTTTTCCAAATTTGCGGTGACAGTGAGCAAAGCACCTTGTTGTATGCGCCTTTGTTACTTATGCCATTAGTGGGAAACATAACTTTTTTTGACTATCAAAGTGCCGAGCAAAAAGGAACTGTGAGTGAGTTGAAACAGCTTGTCGCGGGGTCTGCTGTACATGAGCATAATCGTATTGTCGATAAACTAGCAAATATTAGCTGTTGTTTGGAGTCGTTAGAGCAACTCCGAAAAAAAACGTTAATTTACAGCCAAGAAGCGCGTATAACGCCACCGAATTTCGGTTTTGCGAAAAATTTGTTTACTAAGTTGAACAACGCACTGCAACAGTTAACCAATATTAAGCACGAAGCTAAAAAGCCGGTGATACCCAACCAACAAATAGCCTCATCTGAGCAGGGTTCGGAGGCGAATAGTGACTTGCAACATATGACAAGTCCCGTGTCAATTCAAACAGTAACTGAACAAACCCATGTACTTATTAGTACTAATAACCTTTCAGATATCACCGATAAAAATCGCATGAATCGCGACCTCGCGTTTCATCAACTACGTGAATTATCTAACTATTTTCGTCAGAGTGAACCTCATAGCCCAGTCTCATTCTTATTGGAGAAGGCGATCCGCTGGGGATATTTGCCCCTACCGAAACTGCTTCAAGAAATGATGGAAGAGCAAGACGGGGATAGCCAAAGCAAAATTTTTAATGCAGTAGGGCTGAACCATCTCGATCAGGTATTGTTGCCGGACATAGAAGCCCCAATTGCTGCAATTAAAAAGCCTTTAGTGTCAACGACGGTAAAGCAAGTAGCTCAACCAACGAAAGCTGAAGAGTTCGTATCAGAGGCATCCCCTGCTGATACTCAATTACAACAAAAGCGTGAAGCACCAGCCCCTTCTAGTAAAACATCTCTAGAGTGGTAATGGCCCTTTCACCAATAAGGAAAGAAAAATTATGGCAAGTATTTACATGCGCGTTGAAGGCCTAAGTGTTACAGGTGGCGCAACAGCTGAAGACGTTGAAGGTCTGGAAAGTAAAAAAGATGGTTGGTTTGCGATTTCATCGTATTCATGGGGCGCAGTGCGTAACGTGTCTATGGATATCGGTAACGCAAATAACTCTGATTCAGGCATGGTAGCCATGAGCGAAGTCAACGTAACTAAAGAAGTTGACGGTGCATCTGAAGACTTGTTGTCTTACTTGTTCAGCCCAGGAAAGGAAGGTAAGACAGTTGAAATCGCTTTTACTAAACCTAAAAGTGATGGTCAAGGAACAGACGTTTACTTCCAAGTTAAGTTAGACAAAGCTCGTTTAGTTTCTTACAACGTTAGTGGGTCTGACGGTTCTCAGCCACACGAAAGCCTGTCACTTTCTTACGTGGAGATATCTCAAAAGCACCACTACGAGAAAGATGGTGGCGAGCTTGTTTCTGGTGGTCTAGTTAGCTACAGCATCCCACTAGGCAAAATGACTTCAGGCGCGAAGTAATTTACTGAAAGGTGCTTTACCTTAGGTAAGGCACCTAATTGTAAGTATTTAATCGATCTACTAGGACCCAATATATGGCGTTAAATTCACAGCACAAGCGTGTTAGCAAAAACCGTGTCAGCATTACTTATGATGTTGAAACAAATGGCGCAGTTGAAACAAAAGAATTACCTTTTGTTGTCGGCGTAATTGGCGATTTTTCAGGACATAAACCTGAATCGGAAAAAGTTGAACTGGAAGAACGCGAGTTTACGGGAGTCGATAAAGATAACTTTGATACAGTAATGGACCAAATTCATCCAACGCTTTCATATAAGGTTGACAACAAGCTTACAAATGATAACAACCAGTTTGAAGTGAGCATGAACTTCCGTTCAATGAAAGATTTTCACCCAGAAAAACTGGTTGAGCAAATCGCCCCGTTGAAACAGCTTGTTGAAACACGTAATCAACTAAAGGTCTTGCTGAGTAAAGCAGACCGTTCTCGTGATTTAGAGAAATTACTGAAAGAAATTCTTCAAAGCACTGACGCTATTCAAGGGTTAGCAGAAGAGCTAGGTCTGAATAAAGAGGGAGCGGAATAATGTCTACAGAACAACAAACTCTCGACCAAGCAAGTGCTGATGCGGCTACGGTTAGCTTTTTAGATCGAGCTCTTACTGCAACTGCCCAAACGCCAGTAGATACAACCAAAGAGCTGCTTGGTATTTTAACTTCGCAGGTACTTGAAGGTACGGTAACGTGGGATAACAACCTGACGTTAACCATTGAAAAAGCAATTAGTGCGATTGATAGCAAGATTTCTAAACAGCTATCAACTGTCATGAAGAACAGTGACTTCCAAAAGCTGGAAGGGACTTGGCTTGGCCTACAGAAGCTGGTTAAAAACAGCGAACTTGGCCCCGATTTAAAGATCAAACTGGCTGATTACACTAAAGATGAGTTGTTAGAACAGTTTGAAGACGCACCTGCGATTGATCGTAGCCGCTTCTTTACAATGGTCTACCAAGAAGAATTTGGAACCGCAGGTGGTCAACCTTACGGAGCTTTAATCGGCGACTATGAGTTTGGCTATGGCGATGAAGACGTTGCATTACTGCGTTACATGGGTGAAGTTGCTTCAGCATCGCATGCCCCATTTATTGCAGCAGCAAACGCAAATATGTTTGACTTCAATTCTTTTGCGACCTTTGCTGATGGTAAACCCGTGGCTGCCGGCTTCGATTCTCCTGCATACGCAAGTTGGAACGCATTCCGTGAAAGCGATGATTCACGTTATGTTGCGTTAACACTACCTAAAACAATGGCTCGTCAGCCTTACGGTGCAGCAACGATACCAGTAAAATTGTTTGAGTTTGAAGAACTTGAGACTCGTGATAATGGTCAGCAGATCGTAAAAAACGATTCTGATTTTGTATGGAGTAATGCAGCTTACGATTTTGGTTTGCTGTTGACTCAATCGTACACTCAATACGGTTGGTGTACAGCGATTCGTGGTACCGAAAATGGTGGTAAAGTTCAAAACCTACCTAATTTTACTCACTACACGAACGCCGGCGATCTTATTCAGCAGTGTCCAACAGAAGTTAACTTGACTGATGAGCGCGAAAAAGAACTAAGTGATCTTGGTTTCTTACCGCTTGTGCATTACAAAAATACTAACTACGCGGTATTTATGGGCGCACAAACGGCTCATAAGCCTAAGACATACGTTGATCCTGACGCGACAGCCAATGCGGCAATTTCTGCACGTTTGCCATACACAATGGCGAGTAGTCGTGTTGCTCAATATCTTAAAGTGATGGGGCGAGACCGCATCGGTTCAAACCTTGATCCAAATGATGTTGAAAACGAGCTGAATACTTGGATTCACCAATATGTGAACCCAAATGCAATCGGTAATGATGCCAAAGCGAAACATCCGCTTGTTGAAGCAAAAGTAACTGTTGAAGAGCAAGCTGGCCGTCCAGGAGCTTACTCTGCCGTTGCTTACCTACGTCCATGGTTACAAATGGAAGAGTTGTCAACCTCACTGCGCATGGTTGCAAATATTCCGGGTTAGCCCGATTCGGGGATGAAGGTCCCCGGATAGCTTTGAATTGGACAGTCTATGAATTCTCACCTTAAAGCAACAGTAATCCCCCAATTACTTTCTGATTTACCTTGGCAGGAGTTGTTACAACTATCCCAAGGGGAGGCGACTGTTCAATTCAAAGCTTTGTTAACGAAAGTTATCGCAGGAATAGATGATTCAATAAGCTGTCAATTGAATGAAGTGATGGTGCACCCACATTTTAAACAGCTTGAGTCGACGTGGTTGGGTTTAAAAAGCTTAACGCAATTACCAGTCTCAAATCGTCGAGTAAAAATAAAATTGCTCGACTTTAGCTGGAAGATGCTCTCGAGCGATCTTAATTGTTCATTTGATATTAAACATACTGCGTTGTTTAAAAAGCTTTATTCCAATGAGCTTGATACTGCCGGGGGTACGCCTTTTGGTTTAGTCGTCGTAGATCACCGAGTGAACTTTGACTTTGTTGATGATAATGATTTTGACGATCTCTACACATTGCAGCTAGTGGCCGAACTAGGTGAGCGTTCGTTGTGTCCGGTGGTATTAGGCGTTGATGAATTATTCTTAGGCGACGATGTTAATCGCCAGCTTCATGATTGTGCCCGCGCGAAACGAATTTTAGATAGTGGTGACTTTATCTCGTGGCAGTTGTTGAGAGGCAAGCCAGCCGCTCGATTTTTGCATTTAGTCTTACCAGAGTTTCTGTTGCGTAATCCGTACCAAGGTTGTTTAGCCGGGTTTATTTATAAGCAACCAAATACACGTGAAAATGCTTTGTGGGGCAATAGCGCTTATCTGTTGGCTCAAAATGTCATTCGTGAATTTGACCGTATTAGTTGGTTTGGCTTCTTACGTTCTTATAACGAAAGTGGCTTAGATGGAGCAATTGTCCAAACAGATCAAGCATTACATTGCAAGGTGAATTTGTTTGCGGAAGACGATGGCTTTTGGGCCGATCAAGGTTTTGTGCCGCTTAGTAGCCTGTATTTAACGGAACAAAAAGGCTTTTTTAGCAACCAGTCAGTCTGGAAAGCATCTAATGATACCGAGAGAATGCTCGGTATGTTACAGACGAATTTAATGGCTTGTCGTTTTGGTCATTATATTAAGGCTCAAATTCGTGACCAAGTGGGCTGTTATGACAGTGCTGCAGACTGCCGTAGAAGCTTAGAAAGCTGGCTGAAGCGTTATATTAGTGAAGTGGATTATGGTGAAGATTCTGTCATGGCTCGTTTTCCATTGAAAGCATGTAGCGTATCGATTGAAGAAGATCCACGTGATAGCACCCGTTATCAGTGTCAGATTATGCTTCAGCCTCAATACCAATATGAAATGATGGATGCTCAAATCGTGCTGACGACTTCCGTGTCAGGTCAAGACGTCGGGGAGTCGGTATGAGTATCATGGCAAAGCTCACGAAAGCTTGGCAGAACGATATCGATGCAACCCGTGACGCGATTGTCACCAATATTTGTTCGCTTATTGCAAGCCGTGCACCTATCTGGGCCAGGGTTCAGTCAGAGCAGGTACTCACGGGCACGATTGCACACCTTGGCCTCGGAAATACAGCTCGCTCACAAAGCAAGTCGAATAGCGATGTATTAGTTGACGATATAAGCGAACAAATTCGTTTATTTGAACCTCGTTTAGCTGAAGTTGAAATAGAGCTCAATGAAGAATCGGGCAAAAGTAATCTACTTCAATTCAGGATCTCTGCGGTGATGCACTCAGAGCTCGGTGATGAAGAGATTGTTTTAGACTCATTTTTAGATTTTAGCCGCAATAAACTGGATGTAAGGAAGTCGAACCTTGTCTGAATCACTACTGCAATATTTTGAGCAAGAGTTGAGCTTTATTCGTGAGGAGTCGACGCAATTTGCGGAACGTCACCCAAGTTCTGCGAGTGCTTTAGGCATTAGTAAAGATGGTGTCGATGATCCACAAGTTGCGCGCTTGATTGAAAGTGTCGCCTTGATGAATGGTCGCTTACAAAAACGTTTAGACGAAACATTTCCAGAATTTACCGATAGCTTAGTTCGTCTATTGTTCCCCCACTTTTTGCGCCCAGTACCTTCTTATAGCGTATTGAATCTTGAGGTAACTGACGAAGCAACAGCGACCCATAAAATTCCAGCACACACCGGGTTTGAAGTGGGTAACGAAAGCAATAAAGCACAATTTCGGACGACAACTGATATTACGCTTTACCCGATAACAATCGATCAAGTTGATGTGACTTTTGCGCCATTTGAAACAGCTAAACCTGTTGGGGCAGAGCACGCTAAAGCCTTAATAGAGTTGACAATCAGTACGGTAGATGAAGCTGGTGAAATTGGCCAGCTCGCGCTGGAACAATTGACCTTAAACTTAAAAGGTGAAAGTAGCTACGTATTAAGGTTGTTTGACTTGTTGGCCCAAGGGACCTCACAAGTGTGCATCAAAACTGAACGCGAAGGCTCTAACCAAGAACCAATCGATTGTTATCAAACTCTGGGTAACAAGGTGTTGCAGCCCATGGGGTTTGACGTTGATGACACGATTCTGCCATATCAAGCGGCAAGCTTTGGGGGCTTTAAACTATTGACGGAATTTTTTGTATTTTCCGAACGTTTTAACGGATTTACAGTACAGCTTGGCGATGCGTTAAAAGGCGTAGGTAACACGTTTACGTTACAAATTTATATTGATGAACTCAGTGTTGATGTAGCGCGTAGCTTGAACCACGAACATTTTTCTCTGTTTTCAACGCCTATCGTTAATTTGAACCGAATGGTTGCCGAACCTGTAGAAGTGGATTTTGCGCAAAAGCAGTACCCAATCGTGTTAGATGCGAGCCAGGGGCATGACCTTGAGCTTTTCTCTGTTGATGAAGTGAACGATGTGACGGATATTGATCCTGAGATCGTTCCGCAAATATATAGCGAAAAGTACACGGGGTCAGAGTCGGGCCTACGTTGGCAACTGATGCAAAAACTGCATGAGAATGGTGGGCTAGAAAGTGCATTGAGTGTGGCTGATCTTAACCATACTAGTGCCAGCGGTGAACGTCGTACTTGGCTTGTTAATGCAACTGTGAGCAACGGTCATAACGTTGGTTCGTTGCCAATCAATAGCCAAATTAGTTGCATGGAGTCATTGACGATTCCCGCTGAAATGAGCCTGTTGCGTCGACCTTCTCAGCCGCTGCGCCAAAAAGATAACGCCAAAAACGTTTGGTCGTTACTGTGCCATTTACATTTTAACTACCATGCGATTCTAGGTACGGAAGACCCTAAATCAACATTGAAAAATGTATTTGAATTATACAACCACAATCAAAGTTCGCAGAATCAGCAATACATTGAATCTTTAGTGTCTATTGAGCAAGAGCAAGTGGTCGCGCCAATTCGAGTTTCTGGACGCACGTGTTTCGCTTACGGAACCAAAATTGTAGTGACGCTGGATAACGCCAATGTAAACGGTGGTATCGCCTTGTTTAGCCATTTGTTGGATCGTTTTTTTGCCTTTTTTGCTGGCTTTAATAGTTTCACTCAGGTGGATATTCGACTGGAAGGTCAAGACGGAGTGTATATGGCTTTTCCACGTCGCACTGGGTGTAAGAGTTTACTGTGATGATGGTGGCTAACGCAGTTCCCGATGCTGAGCTAGAGCGCTTGTGGCAACAGTTTAAACATAAGGCTGATACTTTAGGTCAACGACCTCGTGTTCGTTTTAGTGTTGAGACTTTGCCTGCCCACTATCAAAGCCAAGTTACGCAGGTGTATGCTAACTCTTCAAATAGCTATGTGGTGAAAACATCATTACCTGGTTTATCTGGCAGTCAAGGCTGTATGCCGCGAGCCATGTATCAACAAGCGCTTACTGCAAAATTTGATTTAGGCAATGAGTCTGCCGTTGAGTTTTTTGACATGTTTAACAATCGTTATTTTCGCCTTTATTGCCAAACTCGTTTAAAACACGATTTAGCCAGTCAGATGGAGGAGGAGACTTTCGCTTGGAATCGTCACAAGCAAGCATTGACCACGATGCTGGCGAGTCTGTCAGGTGCAATTGAGAATAACTCTGCGCTGCCCAAGAAAAATTTGATTCAATACAGCGGCCTGTTGGGCTTGAAGTTGACGTGTTCTGTCACGTTGAAAAGTTTGTTGGAAGACTACTTCGAAGCAGAGTTCGACATCGAACATGGTGAACTTGAATATCACACGTTAACACCATGTTCATTACCCAAACTGGGCAGCTCAGGCCAAAACACTCAGCTGGGTATGGGAACTTTGCTTGGCAAAACCACGCCTATGTTAGGCCAGAAACTGAATATTAAAATTCGCCCCCGAGATTACAGGCATTACTTAGAGATTCGACAAGACTCGAAAATGGTTAAAGCCATAGAACACCTTGTACGTAGCTATATGGGCGTGAACATAAAATACAACCTGTATATGAGTGTGAACAGTCAGTACCTGCCGCGAGTTAGGCTGACGAGTAAACCTAACCAAGGCGTAAAAATTGGTCAGTCGGCTTGGATGAATAGCCGAGATAACAATAAAAAACACGTAGAAATGCCACTTACTATCTAAGGCGTATTCCTTAATCAGGACAGATGATGATAAATATTGAATTACAAAGTTTAGTTAAGCGACTTGCTCCAAATGTGAAAACTTCGCTAGAGCAAGCAGCAGGTGATTGTGTAAACCAAGGGCATTATGCTATTGAGCTTGAACACTGGTTTATTCAAATGCTTCAGCTGCCGGCTCAAGGTTGGTCCGCCGCGATAGACAAAGTGTCCATTGCTAAAGAGAGCTTAGTTGAGCAATTAAAAGATCGTTTATCGACTTTATCACGTGGCAATGATACATCGCCTTCGCTGTCACCTCAGTTGGTCGAAGTGATTAAAGATGCGTGGATGATTGCTTCTCTTAATCACGCTCAATCTGTTGTAAACGAGTACCATATCTTGCTGGTGCTTAAACAGCGCCTTGATCAAGGCGCTTATAACGGTCCATTAAGTGTTTGGCTAAAAGCCCTTTCAACCGAATGGCTACGAGCACAAGCGCAGGTTACTTCAAAACCCAGTAGTCAAGCAGCAAACTTTGCCCAAAACATGGAGCCAGCTTTCAACGATGCAGGCACGCCCGCGCTGGATAAATACTCGCAAAATTTAACTCAATCGGCTCGCGATGGAAAGCTAGACCCGATTTCAGGCCGTGGTGATGAAATTCGTAAATCGATCGATATCCTTTGTCGCCGTCGCCAAAATAGCCCAATCCTTGTTGGTGATCCTGGCGTTGGTAAAACTGCGATTGTCGAAGGACTAGCACAACAAATCGTCGATGGAAACGTACCGCCAGTTTTAAAAAATGTTGAATTGCGTAGCCTAGACTTATCTTTATTACAGGCAGGTGCAAGCATTAAAGGCGAGTTCGAAAACCGCTTGAAAGATGTGATTAATGAAATCAAACAATCTGAAACACCAATCATCATGTTTATTGATGAAGCTCATACCTTGATTGGTGCTGGCGGTGCTGCAGGTCAAAATGATGCAGCTAACATTCTTAAACCTGCACTGGCGCGAGGTGAATTCCGCTCTCTCGCAGCAACAACTTGGGCCGAATACAAACAGTATTTTGAAACTGATGCGGCGTTGACGCGTCGTTTCCAAGTCGTGGCAGTGGGTGAGCCTAATGAAACGGATGCGGTGCACATGTTGCGTGGGGTGAAAAAAAGCCTAGAGAAACACCATAATGTAAAGGTAATGCAAGAAGCGATCGATGCTGCGGTCTCTCTTTCTATTCGTTACCTTCCTGAACGCCAATTGCCGGATAAGGCGATCAGTCTTCTGGATACCGCTTGTTCACGTATCGGTTTAAGCCAAAGCGCGACCCCAAGTCAACTCGAAGCTACTGAAGAGAAAATTCAATACACCAGAAACGAGATCGATACTTTGTTACACGAGTCTGCGCTGTGGTCGATTGAAGACGAACGCTTAGGCCAAGCCCAAGAAGCCTTACTTGAATTGGAACAGAATCGTAAAGATCTTGCCGATCGCTGGGAGCAAGAAAAGAGTAGCGTCGAACTGATTATTGAGCTGCAAACTGAGCTTGATTCCTTGTATGTAGCAGGTGAAGACATCTCAAGCCACGCGAGTAAAACTCAACTTGCCAGTGAGATGGATAAACTTCGCGAGCTGCAAGGCGAGCAACCGTTAGTATTGCCGCAAGTTTGTCATCAAACAATCGCTGAAGTGGTTGCGTTATGGACAGGGGTACCTGTTGGTAACATGCTGAGTGGAGAAGTTGATTGCTTAATGCATCTAGAAGACAAAATAGGTGAACGAGTTATTGGCCAAACAACCCCTATTGCCGAGATCTCTCAAGCCATTCGCATGTCTCGTGCTGGTTTGACTGACCCGCGCAAACCTGTGGGGGTATTTTTAATGTGTGGGCCAAGTGGCGTTGGCAAAACTGAAACCGCTTTGGCACTTACGGATCTACTGTACGGCGGTGAACGTAACGTCACCACCATCAATATGACGGAGTTCAAAGAAGAGCATAAAGTCTCCATGTTACTTGGTTCTCCTGCTGGCTATGTTGGTTATGGCAAGGGCGGGGTATTAACTGAGGCTGTACGTAAGAACCCGTACTCAGTCTTACTGTTGGATGAAATGGAAAAAGCTCACCCAGGCGTGCATGACATCTTCTATCAAATTTTTGATAAAGGATCTATTTCTGATAGCGAAGGTCGCAATATCGATTTTCGCAATACCATCATCATCATGACATCAAACGCGGCAGACAGTGCAGTGGTTAATGCTTGTGCGCAAGAGCGCCCGGCTGTTCCTGAATTAACGCAAACGATCTTTCCTGAGCTGCAGAAGTTTTTCAAACCTGCGTTTTTAGGGAGAGCAACCATCGTGCCTTATTTCCCACTGAATGATAATGAAATGGCACAGATCGCGAAATTGTCTCTACGCCGTATTGAAAAGCGTGTTCGTGAGCATTACAGCGCTAGCTTTGAATACTCGCCACAAGTTATTGAGCTTCTAGTTCAGCTTAACCAATCTCCAGAGACTGGTGCACGTGCTATTGAACAGTTGATTAACCGTAAATTGATGCCGGAACTGGCCAATAATTGCATTGTGAAGATGAGCAATGCGGAACCAGTCAATTCGGTGTGTGTGTCGGTGGTGGATACCCAATTTGCTATTGATATTCAATAGCTCGAACTTTTTTAAGTGGCAACTTACTCAGTGTAATTCACCCTTAATAAGAGCACTAAAATACAGAAATAAATAAACAACTTGCAAGGCCCGCAGAGGCCTTCTGCTTATAACAACAATAGAGTTAAACCAATTTGCTACCCGTCCATTGTGTAGACAGTGAGTTTGGGTGTAGCAGTGTTACAGGGAATTAAATATGAATACCGAACTATTTTCATTGGCTCAACTCGAGTGGATCCGCAATAACGTTAATATTGCGGTGATCCACGGCGGCGATAAGTCGCAGGTCGGTAGCTATATTTTTGAAAATTTAAGCCCACGTTCGACTAAAACCTACGAACCCGTGGCGCATGATATTGCGAATGCATTGCGCGAGTCTGGTTTTGAATCGGTTGATGTGTTGGCTGAAGATATTGACCTAGCGAAACAGCTAGAAAGTAAAAAAATCGATCTTGTGATTACTAATAGTGGTGGGTTACAAGGTTTTGATTCTATGTGTCACCTTCCTTCAACGCTTGAAATGCTTGGAGTACCCTATGTCGGTCACTCACCGATGACTGCGGGTATTCTTGATAACAAGCATTTGTTTAAACATGAAATCAAAGCGGCTGGCTTACCGACAGCGCCATTTATTACCATAGGTATAGATGAAGATTTTGACAGTGAAAGCAACCAAAGTGCGTTAGACGGTATTGCTCGCGGCTTCCCACAAGGGTTTGTCGTTAAGCCTGTTTCTGGTCGCGCGTCGATTCATGTTTACCCGGTGTTTGAACGCTCTGAGCTTAAAGCTGTAGTGAACAAAGTTCGTAACGCGACTAACAATATTGTCATGATAGAACCTTACTTATCTGGACGAGAGTTTGTTGTTGCAGTGGCAGGAGAATACGTTTTCAAGCAAGGCGCATTAACTCAATCTAACCTACCGCTTGCATTTTCAGTTACAGAACGTGTATTAAAAGTGGATGAACCCATCTTTACTTCTATGGATGTTAAGCCAATTACTCAAGACCGCTTAGTTGCCGTTAACGATCAAACGCTGCGTACGGAGCTAGCAGAGATCGGTCAGAAAATCTATCGACAACTGGGCCTACAAACCTTGGTAAGAGTTGACTTACGTATGGATGACGAAGGAAACCTATACGTACTTGAAACCAACCCTAAACCAGATTTAAAGCGCCCAGAAGGGAGTAAAGTAAGTTTAGTGTGTCACGATCTCGCACGTGAAGGTATGAGCTACACAGATCTCATTCAGTCGCTAGTATTTAACCGTTTGTCATTTTTGAAAGCCAAGCGACCAAGTGCACTTAAACACTGTTTACCCCCTCAGTTTGATGACCTGGCGGGCGTATAGTAGTGGGTTTGAATGCAGTCAGGCAGCATAGCCGCCTAATTTTAGGCGCCTTACTTGTTGTGCTTTCGTTGTCTTTAATTTTTACCGTGGGTTACGCACAAGCCCTGAAAAGTTATCAGCAGCAAAGTCGTGATGCGGTGATGGCGCAAACGGAAGCCGCGCGTATCGGTTTGGAGCAAATTCTAAGTTCAGGAGTGCCATTACACGACATCGCTGGCTTAGAAAAAGTGCTTTCTCCGATTGTCGATGCTGACCGTTCGGTGGTAGATATTCGCGTTATTTCAGGCTCACAAGAGTTGTATCGTTATACGACTAGTGAGTTTGAAGGAAGCCAAATATCAATACCGTTACGTAACAAGTTTACTCAGGTTGGCTCGTTAGAGATTTTGATCAGTAACGTAGAGATCACTAAAGCTATAAGCGAAAGTTTTGCTCCCATGGCGTGGTTGATCGCTATCTTGGTTGCGCTATTTGTATTTATGGTGATACAGGGTCAACAGGCCAAAATCTACTTCACTGCGTTTGGCATTGTATTTATAGCGATGTCATTGAGCGTGATTTTGATGGTTGGCGCATTGTATAAGTCTGGTCTAGAGAATAAAGCCAATTCGATGGCGAATATTGTCACTCAACGTTTGGCTCCTATTTTGACTTTAGGTATTGATCCACAAAGAGTTAGTGGAATTGATGAGATGTTGGTGAGCTTCCGTCAGTCTAATCACGAGGTGTCTAGTATTGCTGTTGAACAGCATTCAAACGTGATAGCAGTTAGTAGTGCGCAGTCAGATATGATGTCGGCAGAAAGGTGGATTGAATTCCCTATTGCCGATTCAATGGGCAATCAGGTGATCATTTCGTTTCATCCTAAAGTGCTATTATCTCGATTACTTAATATCCTAAAAAGTTTTGCTATTCTTTTTGCTGGTTGCGCCTTTATTTGCTTTTCATTTATTCGCTTGCTCAGTCGCAGTGAAAGCGATAGCCACTCATCGCTGGTACTAGCTCAGGTGAAACCGCTGTTGTTGGTGACGGTGCTGATGGAGTCATTAATGGCACCAGTATTGCCACAGTATTTGGCCGATGTTGCAAGCGCGGCTGGTGTCTCTGAAAGTTGGACGTCTTACTTCTTCACGTTGTATTTCGTCGGTTTTGCTTGCTCGTTATTGCCAGTCTCTCGGTTAGTTGAACAGTTTGATATCCGTCGCGTATTGGCTGCGGGTATCGTTTTGTCTAGCTTAGGCTGCATTTTACTCATCTACCAAAACTATTTGGAGTTAGTTTTGTTTGCTCGCTTCATTTCTGGAGTGGGACAAGCAACGATTTTTGTTTCTATTCAAGCTTATGTTTTACGATTTAGTGAAAAAACAAATAAGACTCAAGCTGCCGGTATTATTGTATTTTGTTTTAATGCCGGGTTCATTTCTGGTGCAGGTATTGGTGCTTTGCTTGCCGATACCTTGGGTGTCAATGGTATCTTCCTATTGTCTACTTTTGTAGGCGGATTGATGTTTCTCTTTTGCTGGGTTTTACCGTCAATGCTGCCGAGCGCAACGAGTAACACTAGCTTAAAAGAATCGTTTAACGTGATGTTAAACGGTTGTACTTCATTGATGCGAATCCCTTCGTTCATGCGAACAATGGTGTTGGTGGGTATTCCAACCAAGATGGTGCTGACCGGCGTGGTATTTTTTGCCGTTCCTTTTTTACTTAGTGATAAAGGTATCGAGAAAGAAAGTATTGGTCAGGTTTTGATGTCATATGCTTTCGCTGTGTTGTTCGTGAGTGGCAAAGTGTCACCAATGATAGATCGTATAGGTTCGACAAAATGGGCTTTGTGTTTAGGCAATGTGGTTGGAGCCCTCGCACTTGCGTTACTTGGTTTTGTATTTGTGATTGAAGATACCACTTATGCTGTGATCGTTGCGACAGTGGCGATGTTAGTTATGGGGATTTCACACGGGTTTATTAATGCTCCTGTTGTTACGCATGTAGTTAGTACTACTGCAAACCATGCGAACAACGACGCAAACTTGGTGGCAACAACCTATCGTTTTCTTGAGCGGTTAGGTCACGTTATGGGAGCTATTATTGTTGGTCAGCTATTAGTATTGCTGGGTGAAAAATCAGCATTTTGGGTCTTAAGCCTGTTCTTTGTCGTAGCTGCGGCTGTGATGTGGTTATTCGACCGTAAAAAGCCAGCCAATATGCTAGCGGCCGTTGAAAATAGCGCGGAGACTGGGAGATGAAATACACGAAATTCAAAAAAATGTTGAGTGTGTTGTTTGTAATGCTTTCGCTGTCCTTCTCTGTGTTTAATGCGCCATTAACTAACGCGGAGTTACCGAATTGGTTAGGGAATGAGCTCGCTCAGTCGAGCCGTGAATCTTGGGTGTCGTCGAGTAATCAAGATTATGTTGATTTTGTACCACGCGATAAGTATCCAAGGATCTGGGTACTTGTTTCCAGAAAAGCACATTCTTACGATACTGCTCTCGCTACTATGCTGAAGGTGTATAGGCAGGAGCTTGCAAATACACGCTTTCGGGTGTTTTTGCTACCTGAGAGCGATAGTGACCTTATTCAATGGACTAAGCGTGCAGAAAAGAGTGCAGATTTGATCTATACCGTTGGCTCTAAAGCAACGGTTAAACTACACAAGCTTTATGCTGGCCAGCGTTTACCTGTTGTCTCGGTAAATGCGAAAGACCCTGTTCTACTTGGTTTAACTAAAGGCTATCAAACTAGCGGTAATAATTTTGCGTTTACTTCACTTAACTTGCCTGCCGATGTTACGTTGAGTTTTATTCTTAAATTTATGCCTCAGTTAAAACAGATTGGTGTGCTTTATACGAAGAAAAATACCAGTGCCTACGTTACTCAATATTTGCCTTTAAAAGAAGAGGCGGAGCAACTAGGGATCGATATCGTACCATTTGAAGTCAATGACAGTGAAAGACGTACATCGTTAACTGAGGTTATGCAAACCAAGGTTGCCAAAATGGAGTCAGCGTCGAATGGCAAAAACGACTCTATATTGTGGCTAACGGGTAGTTCGAGTTTGTTAGAACGAGTGGATGTAATCAACCAATATGCGCAAGGCCTGCCATTGCTGACTGTTGTGCCTGATGCTGTAAACGATACCAAGCAGAGTGCGCTGATGTCTGTGGGGGTGAGTTTTGAAAACAACGCACACCAAGCGGCACTCTACGGGATTCGTATTTTACGTGACAATATTGAGCCTCATCGTCTTCCTGTTGGAGTGCTATCACCCCCAGATATTTCAATCAGCTTCCAACAAGCAGAAAAAATTCAAGTTCAGATGCCATTCGTGTTGATCGAAATGGCCAGTGATCTTTATGCGCAAGACGGACATGCTATTCGTTCTTCAGGCATGGCAATGGAGGGGGAGCGGTGAGTCATAACATACGTTTAGGAATTAAATTCGGCCTTCTAGGGTTGGCTATAACTCATTCAATTGCGGTATTTGCTTACAATAAACCCGAACGTTTATTACTCGCAACGCAAGAATGGTTTCCTTACCAGTATCAAGAAAATGGTGAAATGAAAGGCCCGGGTATCAAAAAGATTAAATGCGTGATGCGGGTTATGAAACAACCGTATCAAATCACAATGACAAGCTGGGATCGCGCTCAGTTATTGACAGAAGTAGGTGCGCAACACGGATTCTTTCTGGCTTCTCACAACAATAAACGTGATGAATATGCCGTGTCGAGCGAGCCTGTCGAACAACAGAATTGGAGTTGGTTTTCCTTATCTGATGCTACCGACGTAGAGGGCTCTATGTTCAAAAGCCAAGTAGAAGTCGCTGCGCTATTCGGTTCAAATAAATGGTATTGGTTACAGAAGAACGGTTACCGTGTGACAATGAAGCCTCGCAGTGCAAAGGCCATGATAGAGCTGATGTTACAAGGTCAAATTGGCGCTATTTTGGGCAACGATGCGGTGATAGAAGAGACAATAAAAAAAATGGGCATTAGCTATCGTGCAATTTCCAAAACACGTGTGAAGTCACAACCATTAGGGGTTTACTTCTCAAAGCCTTTTACGAAAGCGTATCCACAATTTATTGACGAGTTTAACCTCGCGAACAATAAGTGTAAGGGGAACTAATATGCCGTTATCAGTAAGAATAATAAGCTCTCCAGATGGCGAAAGTATCACAGAGTGGAACAAACCTTTCCCCGAAGATGGCGGCGATATTGGTCGTGTACTAGGGGTCACCATGCAGTTAAGTGACTCAACGCGTGAAGTGTCGAGTAAGCACGCGATAATTAATAAATCAGCTCGTGGTTACCAGGTTATGGATACAAGTACTAACGGTGTATTTATTAACGGTGCTACGACAGCACTTGGCAAAGGTAACCAGTCGACATTGAACGATGGCGATGTATTAGATATTGGCCGTTATCGCTTATTGGTGTCGTGCTTTCTTCCTGAAAAAGCAAAAGCACAAAATATTAACACGCAAGATATGAGCAACGGTCTTTTGGGTGATGATCCGTTTGGTAGCGTAAGAGACCCTGTTGAGGTTGAACTTAATCAACCGGTTGCAACACCAGAGCCTACGTTGTCGGCTCGCCGTGAGGAAGTAGTTGAAAATGACCCCTTTGAAAGTGATGTGGTAAATAGCCGAAGTGAACGTCAAGAGCTGAATTTGAGTTTCATCGCGATAGATGACGATCCCTTAGCTGAGTCAGACATTCAATCGGCATTTCCAGCTCATACAAGCATAATGGGAAGTGATGACCTTATCTCGTCTTCTCATTCTGCAGAGACTCTGTCTTCTTTTAGCTCGCATCCTGCGCAAAATCAAGCTGAGGTGACTGGCCAATTTTTTAACCACAACCATTCGTTTGCGCTTAGTCAACACCGTGTGCTTGAAGGATGTTTCCAGCAGCAGACTGAAAAAGCGCTCGAAATGGCATTAAACCGTTTATTGTCTGATATTGCGCCGCAAGGTTTAGAGTCGATGTTTGATGACTTAATGACCCCGCGTTTTTGGCAGAGCAAGCCGAAATATTGGGACATGTATAAACGCTATTTCAACCGTCAAATAGACAACCGAGATTGGCAGATTAAGTTTCACGCGTATTTTCAAGATGCAATGCGTTTACAGAAAAGCCTGGAGAACGACAAATCATGAATCGACTAGTTATCTTAGCCGCGATGTTCCTATTATCTGGTTGTAGCTTTTGGGGAGCCAGCGATGTGACACCGCAGCTCTTTCTTAATATTAAAGCTTCGGCCAACATCAATCCAAACGTTGAAGGTTTGCCTTCGCCATTAGAAGTCCGTGTTTATCAGATGACAGACAGCCAAGCGTTTAGTCAGGCCGATTTTATTCAACTTTATAACGATGCACAGGGCGTTCTTAAAGCGGAGTTGCTTTTGACGCGAGAACTGGCCAGCGTAATACCAAACGAAGAGCGCCAAGTAGTGATGCCGTTGGCAGCAGGCACGAAATACATTGGTGTTATCGCTGGTTTTGCTGACTACCGAGAAGCTAAAAATAAAACTATTTACCAGCCACTTGTCGTAGGTTCTGCGGTATTAAATATTGAGTTAGACGGCGTCAATCTGTCAGTCACAGGTGACGAGGAATAATTATGGATAAGAACAAAGTCGTTTGGAGTGAAGGAATGTTCCTTTCTCCACAGCATTTTCAACAACAAGAAAGATACCTTGAAAACTTTACTCGCGCATATGCAGGGCAGATATCGCCTCAATGTTTTGGTTTAACTGAGTTAGAACTGGATCGTTCCATGCTCAATATCGGTAAGGTGGCCGTAAAACGCGCACAAGGTATTTTCCCTGACGGGACACCATTTGAAATCAAACGTGGTCTTGTACTCGATGTGCCTAAAAATACGACGTATAAAAAAGCCTATTTAGCATTACCTGTTGCGCTGCCCGGTGTAGTGGATGTTGGCGAAGGTCAACGGATGAGAAATACGCCCGTAGAACATAGTTCGTTTGATAGCAGCAGAGAGCAGAGCGAAGCGGTTAAGCTTGAACTTGCTGAGTTGAATATTGAGCTCAAACTTGAAGGTCAAGAGCTACAAGACTATACATTGATTGCGGTTGCTGGTGTGAGTGAGCATAAATCAGAAGGTGCGGTCGTCCTTAACCAAGCGTTCGTACCGCAATGTCTTCATTTTGGTCAGTCAAATTATCTCAAAGATTGTGTTGCTGATATTTTTGCTCAGGTGCAATACCGTGCTCGTACTATCTCTACTCGGTTACAAAAAGAACACAGAAGTAAAAGTTACCAAGCTTTAATGCGCGATTACTTATGGTTGCAAGCGCTTGGAGGTTGGATGCCGAAATTCCAACAATGGAATCAAGACTCGACCCTTTTAACCAAAGATTTGTACATGGAATGCATTTCTATGGCAGGGCAGTTGCAGGGGTTAGAAGGCAAAATGCCGAAAACCTTTATGAATTGGGATCAAAATGATCTCTACGGGATTTTCTCTGCTGTTTTTGCCGAACTGTTTGTTTTATTGCGCGAAGTGCAAGTCGACAATGTAACAACCCTTAACTGGGACACGCAATTGTTCGCTAATCGTCGATTACTGCGCACCATAGTTCAAGATCGTAGCTTGTTTAATGAAGGACGCTTTATTGTCGTCGCGACTTCGAACATCGGCGCATCTCGCTTGAGTGAAGAGTTCCCTCAAGCGACTAAATTAGCCGGTAATAGTGATATTGCGGGCTTAGTTCGAAATGCACTTTCAGGTGTAGCTTTACGGAACTTACCTTATGCGCCTGCTGAGCTTAAGTCGAAAAATGATGCAGCTTACTTTGAAGTGGATACTCGTTCTGAGCTTTGGCAATCCTTAGTTAAAAAAGACGAATCCATCGCGCTACATATTGACGAGCGAATCGATGATATTCACGTCGAATTTCATGTGATCAGGTAGATTAGCGATGTCAGGACTATTTAAAGAAGAGCCAACCATCGTTATTAAACGCAATGGACCTCAGTTGGCTACGGAAAAAGTGGATGTACAGCAAGCGGCAGCAGAGCTATCAGGAACAGAACGGCTAATTGAAAGCTTTGCTGTTTATGGTAATCCATTGCTTAATGCAGCAACAGAACTGTTGGGAACCTTGGTTACGTTACCGAGACAAACCAATCCCCGTGATATCGAAAGATTTAGGCAGCGATTGTTGGATGCGATTGTTTCTTTTCGCCAGCGCGGTTTATATCTCGATTATCACCCAAGTATTGTTGAGAAAAGTTGCTTCGTTTTATGCGCAGCATTTGATGAAGCGATCTTGTATACCTATTGGGGGGAGAAAGAGCGTTGGGAGAACCATTCGTTATTAAGCAAAGTTTTCTCACAGCGTAACGGTGGTGAGGCTTTTTTCGTGCTATTGGATAAAGCGAGTCAACAACCTGCGAAATTGGTGGACTTTATTGAGCTCCAATATGTGTTGCTGATGTTAGGTTTTAAAGGTCGTTACCGCCATGAAGATGAACATCAATTACATGAAATTAAGTCTGATGTTTATGCTGTGATTCGTCACTATCGCAGTGAAAGTGTATTACCTGTACCCAAAACTCCGGATCTCATTGCTGGCAAACAGCCATGGCGAATGTTGAGCTTTAGTAAAATGATTGGCTTAGCTGTGCTTGTTATGGCATGTGGCTATGGGGCTTCAGAGTATTGGTACTCTAATCGTAGTCAGCCAATTCTGCAGCAATTTAGTGCAATAGATATGTCTGGTGTCAGTTTGAAGCAAGAAAACCGAGAGCTGATTTACATCAGTACTGATGCAGATATTGGTGAAGAACCCCAAGCGAACGTTCAAAATACAGAATTCACGCCAAAAGCGGCAACAATCCAGTGGGAAATTGTTTTGGCAGTTTTTACCAGTTCGACTGACGCTGTTCGAATGGCTTCTGATCTACAGCAAGCTGGATACGAGACTTTTTCTCGAGAAACGGAACATGGTGTTGAGCTGTTTTTGCGTGCAGGAGATAACTTGTCTGTAATACGCAAACTGAAAAATGAGTTGAATGTTCGCTTTGGTTTAAACGCTACGATTAGAAGAACGAAGAAGTAATATGATCAAAAAATTTGTCGTCGCGTTAATAGCGATAACCTTAATGATTGTCAGTATCGCGGTTTGGTTTGTCTTACCGAGTGATACTTGGCTGTGGGCACAAGTAACGACTTCTATCACTACGTTTGTAGTCTTAGTTGTTATGGCAGTTTGGCTGTATCAATGGCGTAACAAACAACGTGCTAATAGTGATGTCCATGAACAACATGTTCTGCTTAAGCAAGACACGAAAGTCATACAAGAACTTTTTAAACTCGCGGCTAAAAAAATTCGTGGTCATGGTACTAATAAACTAGAGAGCTTATATAACTTACCTTGGTACATAGTCCTAGGCGGTGAAAAAGAAGCAAAAAGTGCGTTATTGCAACAAAATGGTTTAGAACCAGTATTAGATAAGCACTTACAAGATAGTGATAGTGAGCAGTATTTAAAATTTTGGAGCTGCGATCAAGCTGTTGTTATCGAAATAGGTCACCGTATTTTTGACAGTGAAGGTGTCGACGAGACGCTTTGGCGTATTACGGCACAGCAGCTATTGAAATACCGTCCGCGTCAAGGTTTGAATGGCATTGCGGCTGTTATTGGCTGCGATCGACTGTTACAAGGTGATCAAAAAGAACGTCAGAAGTTGAGCTCGATTTATCAAGAAGCGGCGCTATCTATGAGTGGAGCGCTTGGCTTGTCTTTACCTATGTATTGCTTATTTTCTAAAGCTGACACGATTGCTGATTTTGTTGAGTTTTTTGAAGGTTATTCTGGTTGTGACGTAGAAAACCCATTTGGTGTGACTTTCCCATGTGAAGCTTCGCGACGTTTCGACAAGTATAAGTTCGAAGAAATGCGTAAAACTTTACTGAAATCGATAGCAAATCAACAGTTTGAGTTATTAAGAAACATAAGTAGTGAGAAGGCTGGTTCTGTGATAGCACTGCCGTATCAATTACGGATCTTCTTAGAACGAGTCGAAGAGTTGTTGACTGACATTGGCCGCGAAAACCGCGTACGAGAAGCGGTTTGGATTCGTGGTGCATATCTACTTTCATCTGGTCAAAAAGGTAACGAGTTTGATTTGCTCACTCAAACTGTGGCGGATCGCGCAGAATTCAATACCACGTTTACTAAGGAACAACTACCAGGACGTCGTAGCTACTTTGCTTCACGACTCTTTAGTCATGTCATGCTACCAGAGAAGAGGATTGTTGGCGTAAATGAGTGGCGCCATGCAGGGTATCTGGCGGCGCGAACCGTGACATTAATGGTGGTGGTAGGTGTTGTTTCTATTGCTGGTTTGGTGATGAAAAACAACTGGAATCAGGACGAACAATGGCGCGCGGATGCGATGACCCAATTACGTTTATATGGCAGCGACATTGAGCGTTTAGAAAGCAACTACTCTTGGTCTGATATGACTGCCATTCTAAATGAGCTGCGAGTTGTTGCGGATGCTGGCGTGATGCCTAAGGCATGGTATCAACAGGTGAGTGTTAAGCAAGGAGATACAGGCCAACAAATTTATTTGACTTATCAAGAGCAGTTAAATCTTATTTTATTACCGAAGCTTGAAGAGCTGATCAGCAGCGAATTGTTTGTTTATGTCAATTTGGGTAACCCGACCAAAATTTTCGAAATTTTACGCTACTACCAAATGTTATTTGATAAACAACATTTAAATGTCGCAGAAATGCAAACATATTTGTTGGATAACTTGAAAGATCAAGGTGATGTATCGTCTACCGACATCAATGCATTATCGGTATTGATTGAAGACCTATTTAATAGTGACTACAGCGGACGTATTGAAGCAAATCAAGAGCTGATCGCTGTAGCAACTAATAACTTAGACGGTTTGTCTCCTGACCGCTTAATTTACGCGCGTATTCAAAGTTTGCCTGAATATGGTAAACAGGTTGATATACGACGTCAGTTAGGTGAAAAGTTTGACACTATGTTTGAGTTTGCTGACGACTTCCACGGTTACTTGATTCCTGAAATGTTTACTAAGCAGGGCTATAGCCAGATAGATTTGACTGCAAAATCAGAGCTGTTACGTCGTCAACTAAAAGACTTTAAAGCGATACAGGGTGACATTTCTGGTGCGTCAATTACAGAGTTAACGGATTTGAGTAAACAGATCCAAAGATTGTACTTTGCTGATTATGTTTATTATTGGAAAGATTTGCTCAATAACATTAATGCAAAGCAGTTAACGTCTAGTATTGATTTCGCGTACGCATTGAATAGCGCTCGTGAACCTGCAACCAGCCCAGTCTTGGATGTATTAGGGGCTGTTGTTGTGAATACTACTCTTGCGGTAGAAGAACAGCCAGATACGAAAGGCAACCAACGTGTTGCCGCCAAATTAGGGTTAAAAAAAGTATCCAAAGAGCTAAAAAAGGCCGACAAAGTAAACCGTGCAGTGGGTGCTAAGTTGCTTAAAATTCAACCATCGTATGTGGTAAATGAAGCATTCTTAAGTTATTCAAATTATGTCAATGGAGCAGGAAAAAAAGGTGGAGCTGTCCCACTTGATGGTCTTATTGAGCAATTTGATGCGCTTAACCTTTATTTTGATAGTGCTCTGAGAAGCTCTAATCCAGGGAAATCGTTTCATGCTTATGCTTTGGCTCATGCAGAAGGCAGTCAAGACGCGATAGAAATGTTTCAACGTCAAGGTTCAACAGCTCCGAGTCAAGTGGCTAAATGGACGAAGGAAATTGCAGATCAAACATGGAAACAAGTGGTGTCAGGTAGCTTAGGTTATTTGAATAAACAGTGGAATGAGCAAGTTTATCAGTTCTATTCTGCGGCGGTAGAAGGGCGTTTCCCATTCGCAACTCAAGGCCGCGGCGAAGTGGATCTTGACGATTTTGTTCAGTTCTTTAAACCACAAGGACGTATTGATCAATATGTTGATACGTTACTTAAGCCGTTTGTTTATTGGGATAATGGCACACTCAAGCTCAATGAAGTTGATGGGGTAACACTGCCCATTAGTGCGAATACGCGAGCTCAACTACGTCGTGCACGTCAGTTACGTCAAGTTTTCTTCGGCCCAACTGGTCAAGAATTGGCCCTTAAGTTTGCGTTTCGTCCAAGCTCGATGAACACGAATGTAACGGCATTCCAAATACGCGAATCTGAAAGTGTATTTAGTTACCGTCATGGTCCACGAGTGTGGTCAGAACTTAATTGGCCTACAACGACAATTGATGGCTACTTAACGACAAACTTCTACCAAGGTGATAATCGTGTTGCCACTCGAGCTTATACCGGGCAATGGGCTTTGTTAAGAGCTCTGTTTGATGGTCAATCGAGTAAAACCGCTAAGCGTTTAGTGCGTAAGTTGAATTACAACATTGACGATAATCAAATTGTAATTGACTACACCTTACGCGATTCAAATCAAATATTAGATAAATCATTGTTTGGGGCGTTTTCTTTACCAAGAAAGCTGTAACGCTAGGGGGATCGGATGCAGTTTTTTTCACCGTCAATCAGTGAGACTCATTTTGTATTCGATGAGCAGGTAAGTTGGCATGAAACAGGGAAGTGTTATGCCAACAAGCTAGATTTTGAGCGGGAGTTAGAGGCACTTGATAGTTGCAAAGGTTTGTATGTTCAAGAACTTGTTCGCGTAGACCCAAATAACCAACGGTTGTACTTCAAGTATTACCAACATGCTATGTCACTTGATCGCTTTGGTATTATGCAAGTCGAGCTTTTTATCTTGCTAATACCTGCGGTGATTCGAGCAATTGCCTGTTGCCATCAAAATGGTTGGGTGCATGGGGACGTGAAGCCGGCGAATATTTTGTATTTGCCAGAAACGGGGTCAATTAGATTGATTGACTTTGGAGCGAGTTTCCCTTTAGGAATTTCACGGACAGAGATAGATAAGTGGCAGTTGTCACAACAATATGCATCACGTAATCAGCTCGAAGGTGTGGGTTATGTGGAGGGAAAAGACGATTGGTTTGCTCTATTGGTGATGATTAAAAAGGTTATCAGCCAAATTGAAGATCAAAAATTGCAAAGTCGAGCTCTTTATATCCAACGCTCGATTGAAAAATTGTTTCATCTGAAGATGTCGGGTGAAGCGAGTTAAAACAATGATAATAAGTAAGGAGGCATTATGCCTATTTCGATTGCTGAAGTATTAGCACATACAGATATGGAAGGCTGGAAAGCTCAAGAAAGGCTAGCTTATGAAGGAAGAGTTACAATAATAAACTATTTGTCTAGTTTGAAAGTTGAAAGAACACCTAAAATTGGTTTGGACCTTATCGGGAATTTCGTGATAGACACTACAGCTGTGACTGACGCTTGTGGTGTAGCAAAGAAACTAATTAAAGAACAGGTTGGTGATATCTTACAGAAATCTCAGGTATTGTTAAAAGTGACGAAAGTGGCAGAGAGTGTAAGCACTGCAATTCATCAAAGTAGACCCGTAAAATTTTTTAAGTCAGTTGGAACGTCCATCAAAGATAAAGTGATTTCGACTAAGGAAAGTCTGATTGCTAAATTAGAACAATTGATTCAACGGTTTTGTAGTAACATTTTAGATAAACTTAAAAAAGCCTATAAAGATATAAAGTGGGTAGTAAATTACTTGACTGATATTTCTTTATGGTTAGTGTCATCGATTATAGGGGATTTGAGCTCTCTTATTCCTGGATTGGGTTACGTACAGAATGCAGCTGATATCTATAAGGGAGCTAAGAAAGCCGTTACCGGATTGACGAGTTATTTTTCTCTGAAACTATCGGGCCGTGGTGTCCGATTAAATGATGGTTATCCAGATATTATTGCATACGACATATCTTCTCATGTGGCGTGTAAAGGTTTTCTGGGAATAAAAGACGTTGGTGTGAAAATTGGCCAAATTGCTGCACAAGCTGCTGGGGATGCTGTAGCTGCTGTTGGAAGTATCGTGAATTATGTAATTAATGTTTTAGGGCGTATTGCTACCGCCATTGACTATATAATTCAAAGGGTAAACTTGTATCGTGTAAAGAAAAAAGCAAAAATAGAAAGGGATAAACTACTTAGTGCCAATAGCATAGCTCGTAACGCTGATTCATTTAGTGAATGGTTTGTTGAATCTATGGCTCTGAGTCCAATATTGACAGCTCTTTTGATGCACTCGAATACTATCGCTCATCCTATGGTGTTCTTGTCACTATTGGATCGCTATGGGCACTTGAAAGGTTCTTCTCAGTCGAACTATGAAAAAGGAAGTGCTCATATCAATAATATTAAGAAGCAAGCTTTAGATTACATTAAAGAATATTCAGGTCAGTACTCTGTAAAATTCAAGCCTGGCTCACAAATGCATAAGGATTTACTTGATCTTGCTATGCTACCGACACCAAAAGTTTACTCTGAGTTGACAAATCCATATGCTAAATAATAACGGAGAATAGTTTCTTTCACTAATTTATCTGTTCTAGAAATGTAGTCATTAAGTTTGTTTTCACCTGTATAAAGTTAATTTCAATCAATTTTAATTAAATTTATACGGGTGAAAAGGGTTTGATGCGATGGCCGCACCAACTCAACTTTTATTACAAGAATGTCATCTTACTGAAAGAGACATGTCAGAGATGGCGCTCAATAATGTTATTAGAAACAATTACTCACAGGTAAAAAAAATGAACGCAATAAAAACTACTCTTTTTGTAATTTTAATGATAATGACCAACGCATCTGCTTTCGCTCAACCACTTTTCACTGGCGGTAACTACACGAACCGCGTGAGTATGAAAAGCATCTCGGTTGCCTCGTCGGCAACATCAGATGAAGCTTATCAACAGGCTCTGTCAGAACTGAATGACCTGAAACGCATGTCAGCTCGGGAATTAAACAAAGAGCTAAAAATTCTAAGTTTTAAACCCCGAAGCACGCATTTGGAAGAGGTTGGTTTCGTTACTGTACAAGAACGTATGAATGAAAATAGTCGGTTGGAATACATTGGTAAAGTTAATGTCAAAGTACATTATTCAGAACGGGATAATAGTCGATAATGTTTTGCTCATGAGGAATAATATAAGGTGGTCACATAATACTTATTTCGATTATTATACTTAGCTTTCACCTTCCGGCTAATATAATAGGTAATTAAATTTGAAATTATCGCTCGTCGAAGATGAACAAAAAGCCTTGATCGAATCTGGGTATGTGGCACATAATGGTATCGATGGGCTGATGTCTCTCACAGCCAAAGAATACGCGCTATTAGAACTGTAAAAGTGGTCAAGTGCTTTCGCACACTACCATTGCTTCGTTAGTATGGGATAGCGACACCAATGTTATTGATGTCGCTTCAAGAGTTTGCGCACTAAAGTGGATAAACCTTTTGGTAAGGCACTAATTCATACAGTCAGAGGAATGGGTTACAAGTTTGAAAATACATCCAATGCCTAAGTTTTCACTCTAGATTTCAATTACATCTACAGTGATTGCAAGACGATTGATACAGAGCTAAAGGCCCCCCCCAAGGACGCCTTCAAACAATTGAACAAAAGCTCTCTATATGTGGTTTTTTGAAGGCATGAAGATTCCTCAAGACCAAACTTACACCATCAGTTCAACTCAACATTTTAACCATGAGCAAGCAATTGAATGGAGTGAGGGTGCCTTGAATATCCGTGCTTTTGCGTTTCAAACTGGTGAGTATCTCGTGGTGATTGGTATGAATATTAATCACCACATTCTGTTCTTGGATAAACTAGAGCTGATTCTATTTTGGTCACTCGGTCTTGCGTTTTTAATCTCTTCAGTTTACAGCTATTGGATTGTAAATAGCGGGCTGAAACCGATCATTGAAGTGAATCAGCACATTCAGCAGATCTCCCCCAGAGAAAATAGACACCCGTATTGAACCCGATTCATTGCCGATAGAACTTAGAGAGCTAGCAAATAAACACAACTCCATGTTCGATAGACTACAAATGGGGTTTCTGCGCTTAAGTGAGTATTCTGCTGATATCGCGCATGAGTTAAAAACACCAATCACCAATATTACAACTCAAAATCAGGTCATTTTAGGTGCTTGTCGAACCTCAGAAGAATATCAAGACGCTATTGCCTCCCTTTGGAAGAAATTAATATAATTATCAATGACTTGATATTTATTACAAAGGCAGAGAACAAACTCATCCCTCGTAACGACGAGGTGTTCGCTATACATGAGGTATTTGCCCGTTTGGTCGCGTATTTTGATATATTAGCAGAGGACGCAAAAGTGCGAATTTTGACCTCAAGGTGATACTATTTCCGCTCAAAACTTGCCGTATTTTTTCGATCTTTTCTATCGAGCAGATAAATCACGTCAGCACCTAGGGAGTATCGGTGCTGGATTGGGTTTATCTACAACTCAATCCATAGTGCGAGTATGTAATGGGAAGCTTGATGTGAATTATAAAGAGCAGCATAAAAATTTCAAATAAAACTACATTCAATTGTTTAAATATGATTGAAATAATTATTCTACGAACTATGAGGATCTATATAAATGATTTTTAAAAACTTAAGTGTAGTCAAAAAGATATGGGGAAGTTATTTCGTTGTTTTCGTTGTTTTTGGGTTTGTTTCAGCCATCTTGGTTAACGGAATGCTTACACTAAATAATAAAATTTCAATATTAACCGACAAGAGCTTACCCTCAATCGAGGTATTGAAAGATATAGAAATTGATATTACAAAAGTTAGGAAAAATGAATTTTCATTATTAGCAAATTCAAATCATCAAAAGATTGGGGAATGGGTGGAAGGTTTAGAAAAAAAAAGGCTAGATGTTCAAAAAGGAATTTCTGATTTTGAAGAATTAGATCTAAATCAGCGTGAAAAAAAATCCTTCAAAAAATTTAAAGATTACTGGTTTAAATATATAAATGAAACAAAAAACTATAATGATTTATTAAAAAAAGGCAATATAGACAGCGCTAATAAGATTATTCTGTCGAGCTATGATACTTATTTAAAAGCTTTTACTAGTTTAGAAAAGACTCTTTTGCTAAACAAAGAGGCAGTTCACTCCGTCCATGGAGAAGTTGTAATTGCGGGCACCTTTACTAAATATAGCGCTGGCATCGGTGCTATTTTGATACTTGTCATGATGGGGGGGGCATCTTTATTGCTGTCACGCTCTATTTGTAGACCAGTTAACTATGCACTCAACTTAACAAAGAAAATAGCTAATGGTGAGTTAAATAACGATATTGACGAAAACATCTTGAGTAATGATGAGTTAGGAACACTTCTTAGAGAATTAGCTGGTATGCAACGAAACCTTCACTCGCTAGTTTCAGAAATTGATGAATCAGTTGTTCAATTAAGTTCAGTAGTTGAGGAAGTGAGTATAATTGCATCACAAACAGCATCAGAAATGCAAGGTCAACAAAATGAACTGAGCTCAGTGGCCTCCGCAATGACAGAAATGCAAGCAGCTGTCAAAGAAGTTGCTCAAAACACTGAAGTCGGAGCCGCCTCTTCCTACTCAGCTACTACACTTTCAAAACAAGGAACAGCAACTTTACATAAAACAATTGCTGTAATTGAAAAAGTATCAAACACCATCCAAGAATCGGAAGAGTTATCTCAGGAACTAGAAATAAACTCTAACAATATAAATATAGTTGTCGATGTGATACGCGGTATCGCAGAACAAACTAATTTGTTGGCATTGAATGCCGCGATTGAAGCGGCGCGAGCAGGGGAACAAGGTAGAGGGTTTGCCGTAGTTGCAGATGAAGTTCGTTCACTAGCACAACGCACACAAGATTCAACCTCTCAGATAATCGAAACAGTTAGCCAACTGCAAGAAAAAACTGTCAAAATGACGCAATCAAGCCAAAGTTGTCAACGTGGTATCGCAGATTGTATAGAGCAAGTAAACATAGCAGAAAATCAAATAACTGAAATCGAGCACTCTATTGATAATATTTCTCAAATGAGCACACAAATTGCAACCTCGTGTAGTGAGCAAGATTCAGTATCCGAAGAACTAAGCCGTAGTGTCGAGTGCATTAATAGCTCTTCAAAAGAAATTACTCAAGGTTCCTCACAAACCGCAACTGCTTGTCAACAGATTAATAGTTTAGTACAAAACCTTAAATTAAGGGTAGACTCATTCCAAATTTAAAATCATGCGAGAAGACATCGAACACTATAAACCAAACGGGGCTAGATTAAATCTAGCCCCGTTGCTGCGTATTTCAGTGATTGCGATAGCTTGCTCGAATCGCAGTGAAAATGGCTGCTGCTCGGAATGCTCCAAAATACGCAATCAGTCTCGATTTTGTTAGGAGTTTTAAAAGGCCTAACAGCAATTCTAATTTTCAATAAATTCCCACATATACGTAAGAAACTATGGGGAAAACATTTTTGGGCTAGAGGGTATTTTGTAGATACGGTCGGTGTGAATGAAGAAGTCATTCACGATATGTACGGCACCAAGACAAGCAGGACAGAGAGCCTGAGCAAGAACTGCAGTTATGAAGAACTGATAGCGCGTCCCCTTCTAAGAAGGCGGATGTTTTTTAGTAAATAGATTAAATTTGATTACCTTTATGAGAGTTGAATCTTTAAAGTGGCGGGAACAAGCTTGCGAAATTAATGAAATAAATCAAGAAATGATAATTTAAAAATCTCGCTGTCATTTAGGTGAGCTCGAAGTATAAAAACGCAATATTACTTCAATTTAACAGGTGATACAAAACTAGTTGCTTAGTCCTAGCAAAATATTTCTTGGTTGTTGTCTATTGAATAATTTGGTAAATTTGTGCTTCTATTCATTTCAGATGATGCAAAGTATAGGTAATTTAGACATTTATGTGGGACTTTAGACCTCAGGAACACTCTCAAATTCGAAATAAAATGTCAGGTGAAGAAAAAAGACTAACTAAGACAGAAAGTCAATTACTATTACTATTACTATCGAATGTTCATCAAGTCGTAACTAAAACTGAAATCCATAATAAGATTTGGCGAGGGAAGTTTGTATCAGATGCCAGCATTACACATGCTGTTGCTTCACTACGCTTAGCTTTGAATGATACAGCAGAAGAACAATGTATCATTCGAACTGTACCTAAAGTTGGTTACTTTGTCGTTGATAATAAAATAGATCTAGTTTTAATGAACCAACCTTCAACTTACCTTAAACAACCAGAAAAGACAAAAAAATTCAAATTGTCTAAGAAGTTTTTGATGTTAATTTCATTAATCATTCTGAATTTATTATTATTTTGGTTTCTATTTATCCCTTCACAAACTGCTCACCAATTAAGCATGTCAAAAGTGTACTCCCAGACCAACACTTTTACCATAAAGAGAAATGACTATTATAGTAAATTGTTATTAGAAAAACTTGTAGGGCAATCTGAATTAAAAAACTTAGATTTTTATATAACTTCAAATAAAGTTAGGCTCTATGTAAGTTGCGCCCGTCAAAAAACTTCAGTAATTACAGAGCAAAGTGTAAATTTTTCCATTGATATTAAACGCCCCATAGCGAAGGTTACCAATGAAATTGTACAGAAATGCCAATAAATACTTTTCAATTAGCGTAGTGTTATTAATTATATTATTGCCTATTCAAGTTCTCATAAATATTTCCTTTGTACCTAATTTCGTTCAGAATTCTAATGCTAAAATAATTAAAAATATTTTTATTTATGGTGAGAAAATTGACGATAAAAAATCCAGAAAGATTTACTATCGCTTAAAACCCTATATATGGAATCGCTTCATCTTACTTGCTTCAATTAAATTCGATAGTGGGGAAAATAAGAATGCGCAGTTCCTTATTACTTTTTTGCCAAAAAACGTTTATTCCATAAAACACACCAACAAATTGGTCGAAGCACAAGAAACAAAATATTTTGACTTGCCGGAGCAACATGTTCTTTTCGATGGGAACGAAGAAAACTTTCAGGTCCTAGTGGAAAACTCCTATCGATATTGTTATATCCAACTATCGAGCAGTTCAGTTCAATGTGTAGATATACATGAAAATAATGAAAAGTAGTTGACCTTAATGACTAAACAAAAAAACAATCTATGGACATTCAATCCAACACTTAGACGACAATTAACCAAAAAAAATGGTGAGATAAGCAAAAAACTGCACTCTACAGATTGCAAAATTTTAGAGATTCTGTGCCAACATGAAGGAAGTACAGTGTCTAAAAGTACTTTGATAAAGGCGGCTTGGCCAGGGCGAGTAGTCTCGAAAGCTAGTTTGACCCAGTCGATAGCCCACCTTCGAATGGCTTTAGGTGATAACGGTCGCGAGCAAAACATAATAAAAACCGTTCCTAAACATGGTTATTGCCTTGTAAAAGATGTTATAGAAATGAAAATGCCAGTTGTCAGCGTACAAGATAACCGGTTAATACCTCCTCCAAACTCGCCCCAAGAACCTCTTAAGGTAGAGGTTCAAGAAAAAAAACTTTCTCCACAGCGCTCGAATTACATTCAAAAGTTTATTTTATTGGTTCTGTCACTTATTTTATTACTTAGTATAGCTTGGTTAACGCAAATCATATATTACGATAATACCACAGAACGTATTGAATGGGAGCGTCGTGATTACTTAGGAGTAACCTACTTTTTTAATAGTAATGAAAGCGGTGAGAATCACTTCAAAGCATTCAAAGGGGCATACAAAAATAATTTGTTTATGTTATATATTTCTGAGAATCCAGAAGAAATCTATTTATCTTGTGTATATCAACTAAAAGACTTACATGTACGAAACACCTTGAATATGAGTTTTTCTCGAAATTATTCAATTGAAAAAATGAAGGAGGTAATTAATGAACAATGTCAATAAGATGATTATATTTTTATTTGTCGTAAATGCGCTACTAATTACTCTTATCTCATTGTTGAGTGTCCTTAACCATCCTCCATTCCTCGATGGTCGCGAGAATACTATGTTGTTCTCGCGTGGTCGCACATACACTAACTTAGAAGCTAAATCCTTCAAAGAAGTTATTACCTTTGCTCACAAATTTGGAGGAGTTCATGACCTACATTCGAGTATGCTATCTGAAGGTGAAACCAAAGCATTAAATGTCTACTACTCTGTTTATTTTTTTGGAAAAAATCTTTTCTCTAAGACTAACACTCTAGGTAGTAAAAACTACACTCATTCAACTGAGCCTGACCTCGTAAAAGCTCACTTAATGGCGGATTCCTCAGAACAGTTTTTCCAAACCTTGTATCAAGACAGATATACTTTTTGTTATTCAAGCTTATTGACCAACAGGGTTCAATGTCTCACCGCAGATTAAGTGGAGTAATTAATCTAAATTATCAACAGATTTAGTTATAACTTTAAATTTTAAAAAATAACCATTAAATATCAATTAGTTAAGATTGAAAATCATTCATAGCAATCAATGAATACAATTTAACATTTGGATTTCTTTATTAGTTTCAAGGTGGCTATTCAGACATAGTATTGGCAAATGGGACACAAAAGAGAAGCGCGATACTTATGCTCGACAAAAGAAAACCCTTAAAGATAACGGCACTCTTGTTAGAAGGAAGCCCAATAACATCAATATTGGGGCCCGTTGAAATGCTGACAATCGCTGCAATACAAGCTGGGGTTCCTGTACCACAGGTTAGTTATATCTCCATTGCAGAAGGCCCTACTCAATTTCTGGGAGAACTTACAATAAACGGTTATACACATTGGAAATCCGTTGAATATACAGATGTTTTACTAATAGGCGCATGTGGTGATATAAATAAAGAGTCTTATGTATTCTCCAAAGAAGTTAATTCTTGGTTAAAAAAACAAATCATGCAGAGCGAGTTTGTTCTTTCTTTATGTACGGGGGCATTTCTTCTAGCAGAACTTGGTGTTTTAAACAAACGAAGCGCAACTACACATTGGGAGTATACTGAACTCTTTCGTGAATATTTTCCTCAAGTAAAATTAAAACCCAATTTGAAAATAACTCATGATGGCCGATATATTTGCACCTCTGGTATTAAAGAATATTTTCAAGCAACAATTTTGTTAATAGATGCCTTTTGGGGGAGCGCCCAAGGAGTTAAATGTGAGCAGTATTTAGGAGGTGACATTTCGAAAGTAAAACGAATTTGTTTAACAAGTTTTTCTCAATACCATCAACATAATGACGATTTGATTTATCGATTGCAAGAGTGGATGCATAATGAAACCCCTAGTATGCTATCCGTCTCTGTATGTGCAGAAAAAAGTTTTTTGAGTGAAAGGCAAATGAAACGTCGCTTCAAAGCAGCAACTGGCGAATCACCAATGAGTTATATCCAGCGTATTCGAGTCGCATTAGCTAGAGATAAATTAGACACTACAAGCTTAAATATAGAACAAATATCCCAACAGGTTGGTTATAGTGACATAAACCATTTTAGAACACTATTTAAAAAATTTTACAATATGACACCCGTAGAGTATCGTAAAATGACACAGGTTTGTAAGGTTTAGCGGTGTTATTGAGAGACTGCATTAAATTGTGTGCTTCACAGAGATGGTTTCAATTTTCTTAGCTGAAGCTCGAGCTTGTAATTCTGCTCTTGAAACCGTTCTTTCTTGGTCTGGGAGTGCTGAGATACCTCTTCAAACAAAGTAGTTTGGTCAGACATCTCAGTAACCCTGTCTATCGGGGCTAGTCCCTTTAACGAGCTGTGGGGCCGTTCCCAGTTGTAGTAGTGCTAGTAGCAGGTCCAGTTTTCCGGCCCCACAGAGACATCTATGGTCGGATAGAACTCGGTTTTATCTGTTTTCTGTGAGCGTTCGACTTTGCTATTCAAATGAGGTGAGCCAGGCTTATTTGGGCTAAACTTAATGCCATAAGTCATGAGTTGCTTTTGAACTTTATCAGCGAAAAATTCACGCCCTCTCTCCGTTTGAATACGCTGGATAGGAAATGGCATCTCTTCCACTATAAAATCGACTGTCTTGGCTGCTGTTCGCCGAGAGTAGCACTACAGTACCTAGTCATTGATGAAACTGGCCTAAGGTTTATGGCGAAGGTGAATGGAAAGTCAAAAAACAAGGGACGGATGGCGCGCGTAGAGTCTGGCGATGGTGCTTATGATACGAGAGCGTGCCACGCTGTTATTAAGATTAAGCGAGCTATTGCAGCATTGAGTGCTAGTAAATTTTTTGTAAATTCTGATTTTTTCTGTCATCTTTCCTTATTTACTGAAAGCTTTCATTTTGGAAATACCAAAATTATCAACTTATCAGCCAATTATTTTTATGTTAGATTTATATTTTCAATATTCTTCTTCTTTTATATATTTCATAAATATTTGAAATTAAATATGAATTAATAGCTAATTTCATCTCACTTAGTTTGAAAATTAGTATTATGATATAAATCTGCCCGATAAACCATCGGGCAGAGAAGCCGTTGAATAATTAGAAGAAGCCTAATGTCTCAATACTATGGCTCACAATGATATTTTTAGTATTTTGGTAATGATCTAGCATCATTTTGTGTGTTTCTCGACCAATGCCGGATTTTTTGTAGCCACCAAATGCAGCGTGAGCTGGATACGCGTGGTAGCAATTAACCCAAATTCGTCCAGCTTGGATATTTTTCGTCATATGTGAAATCAGATTGTTGTCACGTGTCCATAACCCAGCACCTAATCCATACTCAGTATTGTTTGCGATAGTCAAGGCTTCTTCAGAGTCTTTAAATGTAGTAACAGCAACTACTGGACCAAAGATCTCTTCTTGGAAAATACGCATCTCATTAGTTCCTTTGAAAAGAGTTGGCTCGACAAAGTAGCCATTGTCTTCATAACTCTTACCGCCAATAAGTAATTCAGCGCCTTCTTCATGACCAAGGACTATGTATTGACGGATTTTGTCAAACTGTTCTCTTGAAACCTGTGAGCCGACTTGTGTATCGGTATCAAGCGGGTTTCCTTGTTTGATCGTTTTCATACGAGTTTGTAAACGTGAAATAAAGCGATCGTAAATAGATTCTTGAATCAGAACTCGCGAAGGACATGTGCAGACTTCACCTTGATTGAAGAAAGCCAGTAATACGCCTTCGATACACTTATCAAGATAACTATCTTCGTGATCAAATATATCAGCCATAAAGATGTTTGGAGACTTCCCACCTAGCTCGACTGTTGATGGGATTAAGTTATCAGCAGCGCACTTAAGGATATGTTGTCCAACTTCTGTCGAACCAGTAAAGGCGATTTTTTCGATTTTTGTATGTGTTGCCAGCGCTTGACCCGCTTCTGAGCCATAGCCATTAACAATATTAATTACACCAGCAGGTACGAGGTCTTCGATGAGCTCCATTAAGATTAAGATCGATGCAGGAGTTTGCTCTGCTGGCTTCAAGATGACGCAACAACCGGCAGCCAGTGCTGGTGCTAGTTTCCAAGCCGCCATCAATAGTGGAAAGTTCCATGGAATAATTTGTCCGACAACCCCAACAGGTTCAGGGAAGTGGTAGGTCATGGTTTGTGAATCAAGTTCTGCAGTAGAGCCTTCTTGGGCTCTAATGCATCCAGCAAAATATCGAAAATGGTCGACTACCAGAGGTAGATCCGCGGCGAGCGTCTCGCGGATAGGCTTCCCGTTATCCCATGTTTCAGCAATAGCAAGCATCTCAAGATTCTGTTCAATGCGATCTGCGATTTTTAGTAGTATGTTCGAACGCTCAGTAACTGATGTTGAAGCCCAATTGCTTTTTGCGCTGTGTGCAAAATTGACGGCTAAATCGATATCTTCTTGAGTTGAAGCTGGAATTTCGCAAATTACTGAGTGGTTGATTGGAGAGGTATTGGTAAAATACTTTCCATTTTTCGGTGCAACCCATACTCCTCCAATAAAATTTTGATATTGTGGCTTGAAATCAACAATTGAGTTTTCAGTTCCAGGTTGTGCATATAACATTTTCAGTTCCCTTTTTAAGATTCTGTGTATTATGATCTACTCGCCTAGAAAAATAAAATAAGCAATCTCGCTCATAGATTTAGTTACTTTCAAATTTAACCACACAAACTCAATGGTTTATGGATAAGTGGTCGTAATTAAAGTCCTAAATGAAAGGGGTCTATGTCGTTTTTCTAATGGTAACCAGTCGATGTATACCAATTTATTTAATATAGATAAATTGGTATACATCCATTGCCTAGTAACCAAATAGGACATATTCCCCCTCTTTTTTGGACATAATAATGATGTTTTTTTTATAACTACATGATATTTATTTTGTTTATTTATTGATGCAATCGGTTTCACTATTTTATTTTAAACAGATAACGTTAACATAAGACGAACAAGAACAATGAATTAGAGGAAGACAAAGTGTATCAAGAACTGAGCCAACTGTTAGATGACATTGGGTATGCATTTGATAAACATGAACTGAAAATATGTACAATCAGAGCTCAAAAAAACAAAGTGATAAAAGCGATGCTTGTAACGGCAAAAGAATTGAATTTTGACATTTCGTCAAACTTATCGAAAAGCGTCTTGTCAGCAATTGTTAGTCAAGAAGAAATGAGCGAAAAACTCGCTATTAGCGTGTTGACGAAATATGTACTTAGCAATAATACAGTCCAAAAAGAAATGAGAGAGAGCCTTTTCCTTGCCGCAATGAGGAAGAGCGAAGAGTTTCACATTGTTATGTTATTGAATGGAGAGGGCGTTAATCGTGTTATCTGAAGAAATGCTTTACGAAAGAACTAAAGAAGCACTGCGATGTGCGCGTCTGCTTGAACTTGATACTTCAAAGCAATTTATCAAAATTTGCTTGAGCGCTTGTGTGGCAGATACTCATATTCATATTAATAATATTGGTGAAGTTCTTAGTAATTCAATTGCTTACCCAAGTAGACTCTTATCTGGTGCATATGAAGCCAGTGAACTTCATCAGTCGATTACCCCTGTCTTAGAAAAACTCTCTCAATAGTTATTCTTCGGTGGTAAAGGTGGTTATCCTGAGGTAAATAAAGAGTAGTCGTTTGGTCTTGAGTTTTTGTCGTAATTAATCGTCATGTTGTCATTGCTTTTAGTGTCTTTTAGATACCAGAGAAAACACCAAAAAATGATGTTAGGGGCGAAGTGTTTCAATTTAAGTTCAGGGCTGGATAGAGTAGGGCTCTTGAAGAAGATCAGAAATAACCTTTGTACATTATTCAGGTTTTTCAACAGTCCTTGTTAGGTATGTCTGAAACGATAGCTGTCACCTAATAATTAGCCGCATTAGAGGATTGTCTATCTATTTTCGAATTAGGAAACAAAGCAAAAAGCCTGATTAATCGTAATTATTTGACGTTATTAACAATAATAAAAATTTATTTTATGGTTAATTCATTATTGTTAACCCAATCAATTAAAGTTTAAAATCATGTTAGATAATGTATATATAAAAACAAAAATTCAGATGACAATCGGTATTGCTACCATACTTATGTTAGTTTCTGGAGTATTTAATCTCTACTTGCAACGAGAGGAAATACTCGAAGAAAGACATGATAAAATTCAAACGCAAGTTGAGACAGCAGTCTCCTTAGTCCAATATTTCAGAACCAATAAGTCTCTAGAAAAAAAAGACGCTCAAGCAGCCGCAAAAAAAGCGCTCTCAGCTCTCCGATATGATGATAATAACTATTTCTGGGTGACCAACACAAATAACAAACTAATTATTCACCCGCGGAGGCCAAATTCTATAGGTCAAGACATGACCAATATTAGAGATAGTAAAGGTAATTATCATTGGCAGGAAATGTCTCGTATTGCTAAAAAAAACTCATCAGGATTTTTAAACTATACATGGAGTGACCCACAAGGAAAAGAAAAAGACAAGATTTCGTATGTGTCTTACATTCCAGAATGGGATTGGATTATAGGATCTGGGTTATTAATTTCTGACATCCAAGAAGATGTTTACACAAATATTATACAGCAGAGCATCTTACTAGCAATTATTATAGGGATCTTGTTTTCTATCAGCTTCCTGATCGGTAATAGCATTGTAAAGCCAATCGAGCAATTCATTGAAAACGTCAATATCATCGCTAGTGGTAATTTAACAACAAGCTTCCAGCAGAACAGAACAGATGAGATTGGGGAATTAAATCGAGGTCTTTGTAAGATGCAGACCACCATCAGAGGTACATTAATTGCTGCTCAAAGCACAGCTGACAAGGCCAGCCTCCTTGCGGAAAGCATAGCTTCTACCAGTGAGGAAACAGCTCAAAGTTTAGCCTCACAAAACTCACAACTTGAACAGATTTCAACGGCAATGAGTGAAATGTCAGCAACCATCAATAATGTAGCAATGAACGCTGAATATAGCTCTGAAAAAACCAGTGAAGCCTCTCGCCAAGCACAAACCAGCAGCCAAAGTATGGTCACCACACTCGAAGATGTCTCGGCAATCTCTCTCTCTATAGACGAAACAACACAGCTAATGGCGACATTAAAACACGGTGTGGATAACATAGGACAAGTAGTGCAAGTTATTCAAGAAGTGTCAGAACAAACTAATTTACTTGCACTTAATGCCGCGATCGAAGCTGCGCGAGCAGGTGAACAAGGTCGTGGGTTTGCTGTGGTTGCCGATGAAGTTCGTAATCTTGCAAGTCGAACTCAAGATTCTACCAGTCAAGTTCAATCAACGATTAACGAGTTACTTGCTAGTACTTCAGAAGTACTTATTGTAATGGAAAGTAATAATTCAAGCATTAACATGTGCGTGGAAACGGCTCAACAAACAAAAGACACATTAGTCTCCATGGTCAGTAGCCTAAACGGGGCCAATGATATGGTCGCACAAATTGCCGCTTCCGCTGAACAACAAGGTATCGTTTCAAATGAAATGAGTGAAAACGTTAGTACAATTCATTTATCAGCCAGAGAGATAAATCAAGCCAGCGTACATATGGCATATCAAACTCAAGAGATGGCAAGTGCAGCCGAAGAACTTAAACAATTATTGACGTATTTTAAGTTGAAATAATCCCTTACAGAGCAGAAAAATCCAGCCTAAGAGAAGATATTAACAAGAAGGTGGTAAACGTTTAGCGTTTGTGGAAGATGAAGTTCAAGTACGGAGAGGATGAGGCTTTCTGAAGACTTAGGCATACTTGTTACCGGATTTAATGTATATAGATATATAACTATTTTTTATTGATCTCAAAGAGCGAAAAAGAGGGTTATTCGCTCATGAATATTAGAGGGACACGTTATCAAAATTGATAAAACCATTAACATATCAGTTAATTGCCACCACCATGACGTATTCAGAAAAGGTTGCACCGAGTCCCTACTAAATCCAAATGATAGTGTTTCTGTGATAATCCAACAAGAAAAGCTATCATTTTTTTTCTCTATCGTAAACCAAAGTTCAAATGCTGTTATTATCACAAACGTTGATAAGGACATTATTTACGCCAATAAAAAATTTGAAGAATTGAGTGGCTATTCACTCTGTGACGTTCTTGGCAAGAACCCAAGAATATTTAAATCAAACAAAACCCCTGTTGACAACTACCGTGACATGCATCGCACCTTAAAGACAGGGAGTTCTTGGAAGGGTATTTTTTTCAATAGACATAAAGATGGTACTGAGTATATTGAAGAAGCTGTTATCTCTCCGATAACATGCGATACAGGAAAAGTTATTTGCTACCTGGCAGAAAAAAAAGACATTACTGTTCAAATGGCTGCTGAGGAAAATGTGCGGAGATTAACTCATTTTGATAGCTTAACGGAACTGCCTAATCGGGCTTACTTTATTGAAGAAGCGAATGAGCTTATGGGTTTTAACCCAACTAAAGAGAACAGCTTTGCGATCTTGTTTGCAGACTTAGACCGATTTAAAGAACTTAACGATAGTAAAGGGCACCTTGCTGGTGATATGGCGTTAAAAGAAGTAGCTAGACGAATTGAGCAAGCCCTCCCGTCTGGTGATTTAGCTGCTCGAGTCGGAGGAGATGAGTTTGTTGTGATTCATAAACGAGCAACGCAAGAAAGCACAGCGCAATTAGCTGCCCAATTGGCAACGGCATTGAATCAACCTATTTCGATTAATTTAGGGCAGGAGGCCTTTCTTGGCGTCAGTATCGGCGCGGCTACATGGCCTTTGGATGGTATAACATTAAATGATGTGCTCTCACATGCAGACTTAGCCATGTACGAAGCAAAGTCGACTGAACGGGACTTTGTTCCCTACACGGAACAGATAGGCACCCGTTACCATCGTGAATTAGAGTTATCAATCAGGCTAAATAAAGCAATACACAACAAAGATCAGTTTCACCTAGTGTATCAACCAAAATTTCATACAGCTACCAATGAAGTTGCAGGCGTTGAAGCTATGCTTCGTTGGGACGAGCCTGAGCTAGGTACAATTAGTCCAGAGGAATTTATTCCTATTGCCGAGAAACATAGAATAATACTTCCTATCGGTAGATGGGTTATCAAGGCCGCCTGCAAACAACTTCATCACTGGCAATCAGAAGGTCGATTTTTGCCGGGTAGAATGGCTCTAAATATCTCTGTTCAACAATTCGAGCACCCTGATTTCTTTGAGGACCTCATCAAGATGATTGCTGACGAGGGACTATCTCCTAGCATTTTTGAACTAGAAATGACAGAGTCGATCTTTATAAGTAACCCAGAAAAAACAATGCAAGTGCTGAAAAAGTTAGAGCATGTCGGATTCTGTATCGCCATCGACGATTTTGGTACTGGGTTTTCGTCTTTATCGTATCTGAAAAAGATTAATGCACAGATTCTGAAAATTGACAAGTCATTCATTGACAGCTTAGCTACTAGTATACATGATAAAGTGATAGTGAAATCAGTGGTCGATTTAGCGCAGAACCTAGGATTAGCTGTTGTAGCTGAGGGGGTAGAAACTGAACAGCAAAAGCGTTACCTTGAAGAAATAGGTTGTGACATGATACAGGGGTACTACTACTTAAAACCAGTCACCGCAGATGAATTAATCAGAAGAATCCCATTTAAAGTGTTACCTAATGGATGAATCATGATTGAGAGTCTCCTTCTTCCTTCTTCCTTTTTCATGCCACTATCCTAACATCAAATGATGTTAAACCAGTATAACAAGAGAAATTCTGCGCCAGTTTGATTTTTGCGTAACTTCTAGGTTGATTTATCTTCACACATTAATTTAGGTTTTATGTGATTACTGAGGGATGCTCCGCACCAGCAGTTTTAGACACTGAGTTAAGTGAGTACAAGCACTCATGAGGTGAATCCAAACGTATTATCCAGAAAGTCCGAAGTCGCCGCAGCCGCAAGACAGCTCTCGTTACATGAATCTCAGATCTACGGCTGGGGTAAAACCCCTCCTGATTTAGTATTGTGAAGCATGGTCTAAGAGCGCCCTTATTCCTACGAACACGTTCCTCGAGGAAGATAGTGAGGCGTGATCTCTTTTCTGAAATGGCCAAGCTCTTGGTTGATGATTTCCAGTTTACTTGACCACTTCACCTTACCCTACTAGGCCATACCATCCGGATGAAGGTGAACGTTAATTGAGGAGATGATGAAAGGGGGCCACATGACTTAGCGTTTAATCGAAGAAGGTGCCTGTTGTATGATAAAAGAAAGTTTCCGCGTCATTTTTTAGCTTGTCCTTAATTATTTATTTTTTTATTCATTTAACTATTTATCTTCATACGTAGTGTTCATAAGCGCAGCCCCTTATTGAGCACAATTTTAGCCGTTTTTTTTATCCTCCTTTTATTGCACTGCTTTTCTCATGAAAAACCGTAAATAGAAAAATTCTTTCCGAATAAGGCCAAGCGTGCAAGTTAACCCTAAACAACCCGGTGATTAAAACAAGAAAAATGAGAGATAAAGCAGGGTAGGATAAGGTTCAGACGTGCTGATCCCTCCGCTTTCGCGGAGACAAAAATATCCCTTTAATTAGGGGCTAGGTCGGGTTGATACTCACTAAAGAAGGCTGAGGTTGATTGAGCGTACGTGTTTAATGTTGACGCATTGAAGATCTCTTGTATCCCTGACGCGATCTTACGAAAAGACAGCCACTGAAAGCTCAGTCCTTTCTTTGTCTGACGCTTCCGTGTCGCGAGGATCAATTCGCTGATGTTGGCGTAACGCACGACTTTTAAGTCATTAAAGAAGCGAGGGGTAAACTGTTTGTATGCAGGTGCGCTGCGTATCGTCCCTTCGTCTTGGTCGACACACACATTGATCCGCTCACTGTGAAAATAGCTGGCACGCTTTAGATACTTCACCGCTTTCGCAAAGGACTTCGGCGAAATAAACTCCCCAAAGCGCAACGCATAATCTTCTTGAAGTTGATCGTAGCTGATGGTTTTCAATCCCGCTTCTGTGGGCAAACCGATGCGCCCTCCAATGAGGTCTGTGTTCGGCAGAATGCACGCTAATACTTTCGCAATTAAGGTGCGACACTGCACATTATTCACCGCTTCACCGCCCCATGCATTGAGTGACGGGAAACGATTGGGGTTGGTAATAAATTCTTCACACCCTTTTAAGATCCGCGCGTATTCTGGCGGTAGGGTTTCTACCTTACCGCTTCGGAGCAACCGGCGAGACTTAAATCCGATCTCAAAAGGCGTCTTAGGGTTTCGTGCGTTCTCTTCTTCAACGACACGTTGATACAATTCGATCAAATCCAGTTTCCGAGCCTTACGCTTACGGCGATACTCCGCATCGTAACTCGATTTATCGAGCGGGGGAGGGGAGGAGTCGTGTCCAGGCGTCTTCATAACATTCACCGTCCACGTTTAAAACACACAACGCTTCATCCCAAGGGATAAACAAGCGGTGTTATTGAGAATGTGTTGTTTGGGCTTTAGCCCACGCCAAGGCTGAGTCAAGGTCATATTTTGAGGTCCAATAGTTTTTTGGGGTGTTTGGATTGGTCGTCCAAACGGTGAAATTTCACGCTATCTCAACCGATAAAAGAAATCAAACGCTGGTTTTTTAGACACAAAAAAGCCGTCTACTATTGGGGAGACGGCTTTTTTGCGAGTGCTATATAGTCAGAGTACCACCTCTAACACACTCTAAATCCTAGAAAAAACACACAACACTGGGCACTACAGGTTAGTGGGCAATGTTGTGTGTTTTAACCTTATAGACCTCAGGCAATTATAGCGTGTCGTCACCTGAGATTTCAATCTCGAAGTCTCAAAATGCTCACTTGATGGTTAATTGTTAACATAATGTAAATAATACGCAGATATGAAAAATCCATAAATAACAACAAGATAAAAAATAACCTTAGAAAAATTTATAGCACATTGAGGGGTGGAAATTAAAATAATTAATCTATTAATTATATAAAATTCAAACAAGCCCTTCGTTAAATATCATTTAATTTCTATTAAAATCAATAGTTTATTGTTATGCGTATTATTTACATTATGTTAAATTCAAGAAATGATAAGTCAGTCACAAACCCAACAAAATTAGACGCCAGTGAGCGATTACATGACTCATTGATGTTTCGGTCTGAACGAGAGCGTTTCGGTTTTTTCTATTTAGGAAGACTTTTGTATGAATTTTAAATCAGAATGTATGGTTGAGAACAAGGAAGTCGGTATCGCTTTTAATCTTTCATCAAAGGCGAATAAAACGTTAACGCTCTCGGCGAAAAGAGCAGAGCGGGCCAAAAAGCGCGAAGGGAAACTTCGATTAGAAGATCACCTCAAACGTTTTCCTAATTGGTCGCTGTAACGAATCAGATTGCCGTCTGGGATTATTACCTCTGATGGCCTCGAAGGTGGGCTGCCTTCACTATTGCAAAAAGCGCCGCAGAGGGGCGCAGGCCTGCGTAATATGCCTAACAAATTCAGGAGCCCTCTCTGGGGCGACGTCCAAGGCTGTTTTTCTACTCAATTAAGCACGCTGGTTGAGTGGTGAAATAGAGTTACTTGGGAATACCAGACACCACATCCTTTGGATGTGCGCCTTCTACTACAAGAATGCTCAAGCCAGTTTGTAGCACGGCTCTTGAAAGAGAGCCCATCGTTTTGTTTTTTTAAAAGAACAAAACAATGCCCTAACAAGGAGTGTGGACGATGCAAATTATCTACGGATATTGTCGTGAAGATGAGGCCGCGAGTTTATTAGGCCACTTTGTTGAACAAGGGGATTTTGTCAGCGTCAAAGAACTGGGAACGGTTGGGCGTGAACACATGGCGTTTGCCGCTTTGTTGCCTTTTACTGGGCACCTTGCATTTCCTTTCTGTTGGAAGGGTGTTCATTTGGTCGCGGTTCAAAAACAAGCTCAGTCAGTTAATCGTCTCACTCTCCCAACTTCAAATAATGCTTGTAAAAAACGTTATCGGAAGCTTAAGAACACCATCATTAGCGCTCAAAATTGGAAGCAACATGTGAGCCGTAATCGTGGTTTGAAGTACGCGAAGTCTTCGATGTTTTCTTAAGGATGTGGGAGGGAGCCCCCTTTCCCTCCATCCTGACCATGTACTTGATAATTTTATCACTCAATAAGGATACTTATTATGAAAACACGCACCCAGCGCACCCTCCTTGTCGGGCTTGGCGTTGCTGTTTCGACACTTCTTATCACTCAGCCTGCTCTGGCTGCCGATATCTTCGCGTCAGGTAAGCAAGCCATGAAAGACACGGCGGGCAAAGGCTCTGCGGTTGAAACCGCCATGCTGGGGACTGGGCTTGCAGGGGCGGTCGTCACTGGACTGATGAGCCGTAACTGGTTTGCGGCCGTTGGCGGGTTCATTGGTGGCTCAGTCTTGTGGAATGTTGGAGCGCCACTCGTCGGCTTAGGTTAAGGAGTCACAATGGAAGACCCTCATCAGTTTTTCTCTATCCCAAAACACATGAACAAAGGTCGCCGCTGGCTCGGGTTCCCTGTTGATGAACTCGTGCCTGCCCTCTGCATTTTTGGCCTCTCATTCTGGCTTAAACACGAAATGATAGGGCTGACGTTATCGCTGGCTTGGTTTGGGGGGTTGCGTTACATCAAATCACAATACGGTGATAATATCGTTACCCTGTCACTTTATTGGTGGGGCGCTTCTTTTGTCAGCCCCGCCCTCTTTAAGCGTACCCCCTCAGCCTGTCGTCGCTATTGGATTTTCTAAGGAGACCCTTCATCATGGACCCGTTTGTTAAACGGGATAAGCTGGCCGTCAAAAGTCTCCTCAATCTTTTTTTGAGTGCAGGCTTTCTTTTCATGCTTATCACTAACCTGGTGTTGGGTTACACCAGTTATCAAGCCCTTACCCATCAGAGCCGAACCCTAATCCCACCCACCCTCTCTCAAGCCTTTACGGTTTCGGATGGCACAGTCGATGAGCCTTATCTTGAGCAAATGGCGGATTATCTTCTCTACTTGAAACTCAACATTACGCCAGCCAGCGTTGGACGTCAGTTTGGTCAGTTACTTGAATATTTAGACGAGACAAGCTGGCACATCGTTCAACCTAAGTTGCTTCGAGAAGCCACGGTAATTAAAAAAGACAACATCAGCAGCCAATTTTCTGTCGAGTCTGTCCGTATTTCTCTCAACACTCTCCAAGTGCAACTCTATGGGAAACTCCAAAAGCACGTAGGCCAACGCGCCCTAGATCCGGAGATGAAGTGGTATCAAGTCAACTTTAGCTATGACCAAGGCGTCATAGGTTTACTCTCCATTGAAGAAGTCGAGGTCGACACCGATGAATCTTTATGAGCAATCATTCACCCCATCGCCGCAATGGCACCTTTATTTTTTGTCCATCGCGCTTTGGGTGGTCTTTTTCATCCCCTCTTTTGCCCTAGCTGAAAATGCCGCTATGGTGAGCTATGAGTTTGACGAAGGCGACACGATCCCCTTGTCACTCTCTTCCATTAACGTGAACCGTTTGCTGGTCAAAAATGACCGTATTATTTCGATCGTCTGCCCGAAAGGATTTTGTACCTCAACGGGCAACCAAAAAGACGCTTCCGGCTCTATCACCTTAAAAATTAACCTTCCCTTACCGTTTACCGCGCACCTGACGACAGAAAAAGGGCGATTGTTTGCTCTGTTTATTACCCCCAAAGCCACCCCGTCTTTGGTCACGGAGTTTGTTTGGTCGCAAAACTATAAAGAGCAGCAAAGCCCGACTGAGCAGGCGGCGGATTACCCCGCCGCCATGACAGCGCTCACCAAAGCCATGATGCGTTTTGTTCATGATGGCGCCCCCATCGCCGGCTTTAAACGTCACGACGTTGACCCCAAAACCTTACCCAAAGATGCAGCGTCACTGGCCATCATCCCTCAAACGGTCTTCGTTGGCCGTGATTACTCTGGGGTGGTTTATCAACTCAAAAATCAAAGCCGCAGTGACATGGCACTGACCACCGCACAGTTCTACAGCTATTCCGCACGCTCAGCCGCGCTCGATACCTATCAGTTAAAACCTGGGCAAACCACCACGCTCTATCTCATTACCGGAGGAGGCGCCACCCATGATCGATAACCCCAAAGACGCCTTTGACCGCTTTAAAAAACGCGTCTTCAAAGATACCGACGGTGACTTTGAAGACGGTGGCACGGTCAATGCCGTAACAAGAAAGCGCAATCGCACCATTACGTTCACGGTATTACTGGTGCTTGCCGCCCTGGCTTTTGCTGTTTGGCGGTTAACATTGCCTCCCCAAGAGCAAAGCAAGGACATTCAAGACGTCGGATTTGGTGCTGTCGTCACCGATGATTTTACCGACAAAGACAACCAGTCCGCCCTGACGTTTCAACAAGATAAAATCAACCAAATCGAGCAAAGCTTAGCGCGGTTCGAAGGCACCTTAAGTCGCTTTGGACAAAGCTTAACCTCTGAGTTGGAGAATATTAAAAAAGCCAATGAGCGCGATAAAGCATCGCAATTGACGGAGCTTGAGCAGCAGATGCAACAAAAGCTCGATGAAGTTGACGCGCTCAAGGTCCAACTTGAGACGCAATTAGCCTCAGCCCTCAATGCAGGCGATCCTTCGAATCAACATAGCGTAGAGATCCATCAGGGAAGCACTTTTGGCCAATACAAACTGCCCCCAAGACCTGCCATTAATAGCAACATAGATACCGCCAAGGTGAATGAGTTCCAGTACCAAGAGCAAGATGATGTGGCCTTTAGCGGGGATGCCTTTGATAGTTTTGAATTTCACTGGCAAGCCAGTGTAGAGGAGAGACAATCCCGTCGCACGACCGATAACTACGTGCCAACAGGCACCTTTGTGACCGCCGTGATCACCGGCGGCGCAGACGCTAATGGGGGCGTCTCTGGACAAGGGGATACCTCACCGATTGTCTTTCAGACCGTCAATCAGGGGATTTTACCCAACGGTGAGCAATCCAAATTAAAGAATTGCACGATCACCGGTGCCGTTTACGGCGAAATCTCATCCAGTCGCGGCGTCGCTCGCACCAATAGAATGAGCTGCATCCACCCTAATGGCGATATTCTCGATATCCCCGTCAATGCGACCGTGTTTAACTTTGGGCGCAATGGTATTCGCGGTACCACCATTATGAAAAACGGTAAAATCGTTCAAATGGCCGGCATTGCGGGGATCTTGCAAGGTGTCGGTGATGCGGGTAAAGCCCTGGCACAAACCACGACACCGACGGCGCTCGGACCAAGTCAAAGCATCAACAGCGATAAAATTGGGTTGAATCTGCTTGGCGGCGCCACGGAAAGCGTTGGCAGCAAATTGGCGGACTACTACATCAAACTGGCCGAGCTCTATCATCCGATAGTGGAAGTCAATCCTGGTGCCATCGTCAATATTGTCTTTTTGGAAGGCTTTCCATTAGATCCCCTATTGGCCGATGAATACGAAACCCGTATTAATGAGCAGCGTGAGCAAGTCTCCAACAGCAACCAGCTCTTGGATGTCATCACCAACGTTCCCTCTCTTCCACAAACCACTCAAACTGCCCCCATCAACCCATTAGCGCAAAAAATAACCCAACAAGGGTTAAGCGACGTGGGCTTTGGGCGTGAGGAATAACCATGAATAGGCATTCTTTGTTCTCACTATCGATACTCTTAGGTCTGACCGGTTGCAGCGCGGGCTTTGAGAGCGAATACAGTTGCGATAAGGTCGGCGGCGTTTCAGGGTGTGTCACCATGAACGAGGTTCGAGACAACCTATACGGTTATACCGGAGACAGTGGAAATGCCACCGTCTCTCCTCAATCTCGTCTCGCCCCACCTTCTGTCTTTACCTTACTGCCAAGGCGTAGCCGAGATGGTGAGCCTGAGCGAAGCCAAGAACACGTTAAAAAACTCACCGTCTTCCCTTTCATAGACAAAGACAATCACTACATCGATACGATGGATGTTTACTTTGTCTTAGACGATAGCCGTTGGTCTGGGCGCCCTGCGCGCGCGATTTGGAAAGATTGATTAGGAAAAAAAAGAAACGAAGCTTAAACATCATTTTTATCATGGGCGCGCGACATTCAGTCTCAGACTTCTCTCAATTAGGGGGTAATCCATCAAGCGATCCAAGATTGTGTCACGCCCCCTAACATTAAAATAGAAAAAGGGATCCCCCATGTTTTCCTCCTCACGCAGTGGCTTATCCGCCTTATTTCAAGAGGCCAAGCAAGCCCAAAACCACCTTCACCATGAACTGCCGTATCGAGACTACGATCCCATTGAGCAGGTGTTCGACAATACTCACTCTCGCGGTTTTGGTTTTAAAATCAGTCTCCTTGGGGGCGCTAACGACGATTTAATTCAGTCGTTAAGCCACCTTATGGGGGATTTACCCGCAGGGGATAAATGGGATTATCAAGTGCAGCTTTTTGGTCACAACCGAGTGGCGCACTATCTCGAAGGGAACCAAGCCCTTCTCAGTCAGCGGGGCGGTATCTGTCAGAAAATGGCCAACGATGACGCCATTTACGCCCACTACGCGGCGCAACACGGGTTTCTACATAGGCAAAAAAACAATCGCTTTGATTTGCGCGACTACGACGCATTCTTTTTTGTCTCCACCACGGAAAAAGACCCACAAGAGCTGCTTGATGCGAGAATGACTCTAGAAACGGGGCTGGCGCAGCTTGGTTTTGATTTACTGCCCGTCACGCCTGAGGGACTGTTGACCAGCGTCGGTGATACCTTAAACTTTGATAAAAGCCAAGACAGACCCAATGAAAAAAGCTACAACCCATTAGAACCTTTGAACCTGCAAGCGTTATCTCCCGATACCGAAGCGTTAACCCATCGTGGTCATATCGCCACCCGTCATACCAATGACCAAGGGGAAGAGGTACGCACACGCCTTGTTCATTTAGGGCTTTCTCGATTGCCTGGTGATTATCGCTTGTACGCTTTACCAGAAGCCTTTTCTTCAATCCGTAATGTGTCGCGTAACATCACTTGCCCTCATCGCGTTACCTTGAGTTTTCGCAATGAGCCAACCGGTAAGCAAAATGCGGATAACGATAACAAGATAAAAGACTTAACCAAGACGGTGAACAGCCAAATGGCGATACTCGCGCCCATGGCTGAAGATGAACTCAAAGAGCGCAAAGCCTTGCAAAAAGGGTTGTTGTCTAAAGAGTTCACCATTGCATCTATGGTGCTCACGGTCTCGCTGATGACCGATAAAGCCCACCAGAAAAAAGACACCCAAGCGGCGAAGGAGTCATTTAGCCATGCTGGCCTTGACATCATTCCACTGAAAATGAATCAGCCACAAGCGCTGCTCTCCACGTTGCCTTTTATGATGAGTGAAGGATTATGGGGCGATTGTAAAAAAGCGGGGCGCGTTCGTACCTTAAAGAGCTCTAACCTGGTGAATTTCTTTCCGCTCATCATGGACTTTAGCCAGCTCAAAGGTGGCGTATTGCTGCCCACTATGCGCCAACAAATTTCGTTCTTTAACCCTTTCACCTGTGGCAGTGATAACCAAAACATCGCCCTGACGGGAGGCTCAGGCGCAGGGAAAAGCTTCCTAGTCCAAGAAATCGCTGAAACGGTTTACGCCATGGGCGGTAAAGTGTGGATCCTCGATAAAGGAGCCAGCTATAAAAAGCTGACCCTGAGCCTTGGGGGGACCTACATGACCCACGCCAACATCTTCTTAAACCCGTTCACGCATTTAGGCGCCATGCAAAGTGCTGAGTTTGAGTTTGTGGATGATGACGGCAGACCTGTCGATCCCATGATGGAAGCGCTCGATAATATCACGGCGTTGTTTGCCACCATCGCGTCACCCTACGTACCACTGACGGCGTTTCAACAAAGCGTCTTAGGCGATGCGATAGTGACGGCATGGGAGCGTAAAGGTCATCAAGTCTTGGTGGATGATGTCAGAGACGCCTTGATTGAGATTGCTGGAGAAGAAAGCGACCGACGCATTAAAGACATAGCGGTGCAACTGAAAAAGTTCTGCACAGATGGCATGTACAAAGACGTGTTCAACAAGCCATCCATGCTCGACCCCAATGTGGAAATCACCACGCTTGAACTCGATGGGTTCCCGCCTGCTGTGCTCAGACCCGTGATTTTTGCTCTCATGGTGTCGATTAACCAGCAGATGTACCTAGCTGGATCTCGCTCTACCCCAAAGCTGTGCATCATTGAAGAGGCCTGGAGCCTCCTCTCTGGGGCAAACGAGCAAGCGAGGGAGTTCATCAACACCGGTTATCGCACCGCCCGTAAGTTCGGCGGCGCTTTTTGTACGGTGACTCAAGGGATTGAAGACTTCTTTAGTAACGAGGAAGCCAAAGCCTGCTACAACAACTCAGACATTCACATCATTCTTCGTCAAGGGGAAGGGTTTGATAAGTATCTGCTCCAAAACCCGGATGCCTTCTCACCGTTTGAGCAGCGCATCATTAAAAGCTTCGCCCCGTCTGTTGAAGCAGGATACAGCAGCGCGCGCATCAAAGCGGGTGGCCATGTCACCTATCACCGCTTTTTCGCCTCTCCGGTGAAACGCGCCATGTTCTCAACCGAGCCTAAGGAGTTTGAGTATTGTGAAAATCTTTATAAACAAGGCCAATCACTGGAGCGCGCCATTGAGCAAACCTCCAGGCACTTTTATGGCAAAGACATTGACGCCTTTAATCAAGCCATTGGGGCAAGCACTTAGTTTGCTGCCTTTTATCCTCGCAGCAGGCATGGCCACTTTTAACGCTCACGGGAAAGCGCTGGGGCAAGTCGCCCCGGTCTTCCCTATCGGTGAAATCGACATGCTGGAGTGGATTGACCAAAGGCTTAGGCAGTTTGAGGCCAGTGGGAAACTGGCGGACATGCAAAACGAATTCACGGAGCGCGCCCTGCAAAGCATTGAAAACCCGCCGCCGGTTGCAGGCTTAACCACCACAACCGATCCCCGCACCTTTTACGTAGATCCAAGCATCACTCTCCCTAAAGACATCATCGCCCCCACCACGGGGGCCGTGATTGCCAAAGCGGGCACCAGAGTGAACCCCTTTGATAGCCGCACTTGGCCAAAGGTAGACGGTCAAGACGTTCTGCCTCTATTTGAGCTCAGTAAGGTGTTGGTCTTTTTTGATGCCAGAGACGCGCAGCAACGAAGGTTCGCCAGCGAGTATCAAAACGCCAAGCCAATCAAGTGGGTGCTGACGGGAGGCAGCCCGAATAAAATGGCGACCTTACTTGATGCAAGAATGTATTTTGCGCAGCAAGGCCACTTAACCCAATCGCTTAACATCACTCACGTCCCGGCCATTGCCTATCAAGATGGCACGCGCTGGCGCATCGATGAAGTGAACGTATCGGGTTTGCAGCCCTTGGAAGTAGAGCAATGATAATAAAATGGCCTTAGAAGTGCGCGCCTCCCCTTGATCATGCTTCCAATATCACTTCTTTTTCTATTAACCAAGCTCGCTTTTGGCTGCGATAATGTGGCGAAGCCTGTTGTCGAGACAAAAGGAGTCCCACGCTCTGCGTGGAAAAAGGACCTCACCATGACTCAACGACACTTGCGTTTACTGTTGTGCTGCCTATTGGTTTTTATTGCCCCATCAACCCTAGCAGCCAGTGCGGCGTGTAAAAGCCGTTTTATTAACCCCATTACCGATATTTGTTGGGATTGTTTGTTCCCGATGACCATAGGCTCATCCACGGTCATGCCGTCCAAATATCCAGACACCAATAACCCCACAATGCCTATCTCTTATTGCCCGAAACCGCCGCCTATCTTTGTGCAAATCGGCATCAACATTGGCTATTGGGAGCCTTATGCCTTAACCGATATCACGCGCGTCCCTTATTGTATGGTGAACATGGGCGTGCAAATGTCAGGCGCCAACACTCAGCGTATCGGTGGTCGCGTGACCGCTCGTGACAGTGACAGCAGTGACGGAGGTTTTTATCACGCCCATTGGTATAAGTACCCCATCATTTATTGGCTGCAACTGATGCAATCCACCGCCTGCATGGCCACAGATGTGTTTGATGTTGCCTACATGACGGAAATTGACCCACTTTGGGACGACGATGAGTTATCCCTCATTCTCAATCCCGAAGCGTTACTGTTTGGTAACCTAGTGGCTCAGCTTGCGTGTGTGCCCGAAGCCATGTTGACCTCCACTAACGCAGCCTTACCTATTGATGCGTTATTTTGGTGTTTAGGCTCACAGGGCAGTGCCTATCCGCTTACTGGCACCACCAACTATCGAGACACGCCCATCCAGGCGGCGACACTCTTGATGCAAAAGCTTAACTACAAACTGCATCGACAAGGGATCATCTGGGAGACGCGCGGCGAAGATGGCGCGATTTGTTATCAATATCCCGATCCTATTTTGCCAAAATCTCGTTATCGGTATCAAATGTCGGGGCCTATTCCCGATGCCGCCTGGTGTCACCCGTACACCACCACGACCACGCTCTGGGAAGCCGGCCATGACAATCCGGTCACAGGGGATAACTTTGGTTTTGTACAATGGCGAAAGCGCAACTGTGTCTTTTTATAAGGTGACGCGATGATGCCCATTCCTATCCACAAAAATGAGACTGACCTATTCATTACCAGTCACCCTGACTCCCTTACCGATTTTTTAAAAACAGACCTCGCCAACAACAAGCACATTTACTGCTGTTTCCCGCTCTCGCAGTTTTGCTTCTCGTTTTGTCGCGCTCTCAATGCTCGTCAGGGGCAGTCAATCAGCTGCCAAAACGCTCACACCCTCTACCCACCCTTTCAGCGGCCATAATGAAGAGGTTACTATGACCATGCCATCTTTTGAGAGCACCTTTAGGCACTCTCTTGTTTTTCTGTGTTTTTTTATTGCGTTACCCACCCAGTCTTACACGGAGCAAGAGCTCAAAGCTTTTGCCAAGCTTGAGCAAAAAATGACTCAACAACCGGAGGCGGCGAAGGCGGGGGCCACTGACGACATACAAAATAAAGCCCAGGCTTATCGAGAAGAAGCGCTGACGCTCAGCCGCAACGTTCAAGACTTGGTCAAAGAAGAGACTCTTTCCCCCTTACTGGAAAGACAAAAGCCCACGCGCCACCCTGATCAAGCCCCCAAAGGGGTAATGGTGTTTGTGTCACTCACCATGCCCAAGACCGCGCTAAAACAGCTTCTGATGCAAAGTGAACACTTAGGCGTGCCACTGGTGATACGCGGTGTCTTACCCGAAGGTTTTCCGGCCACGGTCAAGCGGATCGAGGCCTTGATACGCTCACCCAATAAGGCGCCCATTCAAAGCGGCTTTTCCATCAGCCCCGATTGGTTTAAGCAATTTGATATTCACCACGTACCGGCCTTTGTTTCGGTCAAACAAAACCGCTGCTTGCCTAAGCAGCCTTGCAAAGCCAGTGACTACGACATCCTTTACGGCAACATTTCACTTTACCAAGCTCTGGATTACCTCGCTGCCGGGGATGCGCAGCAAAACATTCACCCGCTGCTGCGCACGCTCTATTCCCAATAACCCTCTCTCGCCCCAATTTTTGATGAGGTGCTCTATATGCGCATTGACCTTTGGACTGCGCTCACGCTCAGTCTTTTATCCAATATCTCGCTTGCCAGCGAACAACACACCTTTACCGAGAGCGCTCATTGGGCGAAAAAAACGGCAAACCAAGCTCTCACGCCTCATGCCCTTCCGCTCAATGTCGAGGACTATTGCAAAGACGCCACGTGTCGAAAAGAGATCCGCAGTCCAAAAGAATCCACACTGTCAGACAGTGAGATCAATGCACAAAAAGGGACAGAATTTATGACCAATGAATGGGCTCAAGACATCAACACCCATTTCAATAAAGGGCGCCCCGATGTTAAAAGCGATCCGGCGATGCGCTTCGCCTTACTTGGCCAAGAGAATGCTTTTGAAATCACTCACGGCCTCTCAAATGCCTATGTGGATTGTGATAGCGGCTCCCAGTGCCTTATCGAACACATTCCTAAACAGTGTCATCGTCCAACGAATAACAATGTGCCTTGTACAAAAGTCCCCGTTGCCACCGTGGTTACTGGCCATGTCACCTACCGCTGCCCTACGGGCTGGACAAAGCAAGGGGATAATTGCCAACGCCCTCTCTCACAATGCCGACACGATAATCACAATTACGTGAGGCAAACGGGGGGAACAAGAGTGTTTTCAGGGTCAGATACCACGTATTTCTGGGATGGGAAGGTTGTCTCTCCCAACCAAGGCTACACGCTTGGCGATTTAAAACAGGCCGACCACATTACCTGGAAAGGTAGCGAATCCTGGTATAAACGCTACCAGATTTGTCGACCCACCACACAAACGAAAAAAGCCACGCTAAGCTGCTCAAACGGGTTCACCTTATCCGGCGGGAACTGCATCAAGAACACCATGACCTGGCGAACACAATGCAGCCTGATGAACTCGTGCAATGTCACTCATCAGCAATGCATTGAAGGTCGAGCCACCCGCACCATTAATGGTATTCCGACCACGCTCGATTGCTGGAAATATCGGGTCAACCATCAGTGTGACCGACCGGATACCTGCGCAGCTCTTCCGAAAGACTGTACGACTCAAACTCAACATTGCCGCCTTAAGCAAAATGGGGTGTGCATTGAGCAAGAGGTCACAAAGAGCTGTGCTGAGAAGACATGCCGAGCCACTGACCTGCAATGTGGTGAGCACTCCTTCTGTCTTGACGGAGAGTGCTACGTGGAGGCGCCCAAACTGAACAGCCATTTTGATAAGTCCGTTGCGGCCTTAGCAGGGCTTGCCGAAGCCGTGAAAGACATCGGAGACCCACCCAAAATATTCACGGGTAAACCGATGAAGTGCAATAAGAAACTCGCGGGTTTTAACGATTGTTGTAAAGACTCAGGATGGGGGCAAGGATTGGGAGCGAAATGCAGCGAAGCGGAAGAAGCGTTGGGGAAAGCCAAAGAGAAAGGCTTAACCCTGTACGTGGGGCAATACTGCGCCAAGAAAGTGCTGGGTGTCTGCACACGTAAAAAGCGCAGTTACTGCGTTTACGACAACAAGCTAGCCAAAATCATTCAAGAGCAAGGCTCTATTCAGCAACTGGGTAAACGGTTAGGCAGTGCAAAAAATCCCACCTGCGCCGCCATTACTCCCGAAGAACTGGGTCAAATCAACTTTAAGCACATTGATTTTAAAGAGTTCTACCCAGAAATGCGAGCCAACACCAACCTCCCCAACTTTGATGAAATCAAGAAACGACTTCAAAGTGCCACGGGCGGATAACCACCTCGACTGAACCAAGGTCTATGATGATGAAAAAACACTGCTTGGTGTCATTACCCTGGCGCTGCTGACTCACCTTCACCCAGCGCCTCCGCCTCAAACTTTCACAGCTTTGCTTCACTCCCCTATAGTTGTTTTTTCATAAGAGCCTCTGCGGTATAAATATCCCTATTCATTAAACGCCCAATTTCGAAAGCTGCAGCAATACGATAGTGTGTAACTTTTTGTATTTTTCGTCCCTTTAATCCTATTTAACATACACACCTCAATGACCAGGAAGGACATCGTTATGTTTATCAAACCCTTTCAAACTTTTTTGCTCGACACCTTGACGCTTTTACGACTCATTCCAAGTGACGTGATACACATCAAACAGCTTGACCGCTATCCCGACATCACGAAAAGGCTGGATGAATATCGAGAGCTGATAGAGAACATTGAGAAGCAGACCCACTACTTTAGCAGTGAGCAAGGCATCTGGTCGAAACACCACGCTTTGCTGCACGATAAATACCTTCAATACTTACTCACGTTGCGCAATCCATCCCCACAGCAGATGCGCCACTTACGCGAAAGACCCAAGTGTTTAACCTCATAATCGCTTTATCTCACTTAACCAAGGTCTATGATGATGAATAAAACACTGCTTTGCGTCATTACCCTAACGCTGCTTGCCCACCTCCCACCCACTCTGGCTCATGAAACCCCTCTAGGGTGGCGATGGTACAACGAGCCTAAGGCAAGGCCCGACAAACCCAAACCTAAGCCGCTACCAAGCAACACGCAAACCACCGTATCAAGCCCTAAAACCTTATCGGCCACCGAACAGATGGACTGGTTTCACTCCGTGCATATTGAGGCGCAAAACGACGCCGCCCTTCATCCCAAAGATAAAGACAAGCTCGCGAAATTTTTAGCGTTAAATCATTTTATCACGGACCAAACCGACCAATTGGGCATGACCTTTAAAGCGCTGCTGCTCGAAAGACCGGAGTTTTCTTACACCAAAGACCATCCGACCGAGCAAGCAGCAAGACAGGTGTATTTAGAGTTAGAGGAGAAAAAGAAAACCGCGGCGGTTGAAAATATGAAGCAAGACGGATGGGGCTTTTTCTTTGTCTATGACGGGGAAGATACACTGAGCCAGCAACTCGCCCCATCCATTCAAGCGTTTGCTGACCGATACCATTTTGAGCTCCTTGGGATCAGTAATGACGGAACCTTCATCACTCACCTCAAAGAAAACCGCCACAATCAAGGCAAAGTCTCGGTGCCTTTTACGCCCGCCTTAATTTTGGTGCAGCCAAGCACTGGAGAGATGAAGCCACTGGCGTACGGCTGGATAAGCCAAAATGATTTAATTGGACGCTTTTACAACGTCGCCACCAATTTTGAGCAATCGGATTTTTAAAGCAACTTCGTCCATGCCGCTCTCTTAAAGGATGTTCACTCTCTTTTATTTCTTCCTAAAACGTCAGGAGGCGCTATGCCATTTTTTCGTACCCTTGTGCTGGCTTTTTTGATTCATGCAACCACCGCACATGCTGCTATGCAAAACCAATATGCCCTGGTGTTCTTTTTTGAAAGCACCTGCCCGTACTGCCATAAGACAGCTCCTAAAATCACTCGCCTTGGCGAACGATTTCAATTACCGGTTTACGCCTTCTCTGTTGATGGTCCAGGCATTCTAGGGTTTGAGGTCCCTATTCCTGTCACACCAGAGATAGGCAAAACCTTTTTTCCAGGCCAGAGGAAAACGGTCATGCCTGCGACCTTTTTAATGAACGTCAACAGCCGTAAATTCTCACGTCTGAGCATTGGAGACGTCCCAGAAAGCACGCTGGCTCATAGCATTCAGAACGCCCTTAACGATCCGCGTGTGCAGGAGGCGCTGCAATGAAGCGATCACTTTTCCACCACTTATCCACCGTTTCGGTGCATAAGCGAGTTATTCCTTTCGTTCTTATCAGCTTATCAAGCGCTAGCCACGCCGACACCAACCACTCACTGGCGCGTTTTTTTGATAACTCAGGGTATAACGCCAACGTCTCAAACCCAACGGCTTACCAAGGGCAGTCGGCCAACTACTACACCGGTGGCAGTTTGTTTGTGCGTAATCAAATTGTCGATGCACAATTGGTCAGCGTCACGGTCCCTTCAATCAGTACGGGATGCTCTGGCATTGATATGTTTATGGGAGGATTTTCACACATCAGCTCAGACCAACTGGTGAAACTGGGCAAAGCGATTATTCATAATGCTCCTCCTTTTATTGTCAATTTAGCCCTGCAAACCTGGGCGCCGCAGCTCAAACAAAACCTGGATAATCTCCAAGCCAGGCTCGACAAATATCTCAATCAATCGGTGAACTCTTGTGAAGCCGCGCAAGCGTCCATCGGTGGACTGGCCGCCTTTGCTTTGCCCGCCACCAAAAAGCACGTCTGCGCGGCCCTCGGCACACAAAACAATGCCTTCTCGGATTGGGTGCAAGGTCAGCAGGAATGTGGCGCAGGAGGCAAAGCGGCCGGTCAATTAGCGAACGCCAAAAAGGATCCAGCGCTAAAAGATATGACCCAAACCCATCACAACGTGGTCTGGTCTGCGATCATGAATAACGCTTTTTTGTCCTCCGACAAAAATCTAGCGCAATTTATGATGAGCTTGTCAGGCACTTACGTGTACGACAAAGACGGCAACCCGCGTTACTACCCTAGCCTTTTGACCGACAACAACAATCTGGTCAATGTCTTGCTCGAAGGGGGCAAGTCTGACGTTTATCAGTGTCGCAAAACAGCCCCTGATGCGTGCATTACCATTACCAAGCGCAATAACCTCTCCATCACTCAAGCCAACGGGATTCAAAACCAGATACGCAAACAACTGGACTCGATACTGCAAAAGATAGCCACCGACCAAAGACTCACGCGTCAACAAGAGGGCTTTCTGGAGCTGATTCAAACGCCGGTACTCAAGTTCTTTATTGACGACTTATCCGCCAAGCAACCCCCCGATACCAGCAACTACTCGCGAATGATAGCGGTGGAGCTGCTTAATCAGTACCTCGTGAGCATGTTAAATGTTGCCAGCCAATCCTTAGCCAACACCAACAACAGCCAGGATGACATCGCCCTCATCACTCGTGATATCGATAACGCCAAACGCTTTACCGCGGGGCTTGCCGATAAAGCCATTGAAGCGCTCAACAAACGCAATCAACTGATTGATTCGCAGAGAAAAACCGCGCTGCAAAGCACAAATGAAATCAGCACGACCACCAAACCTGCGCAAGCTTATGGGAACTGACCTATGATACTCGAATATTACACTTACACTTCCGGCGAAGTGGTCAACAAAGCCTTTAATGCGCTGGCCACTTTTTTTAGAACCAATACCTTTGGGGATTACTTACAGATGTGCATGATGCTGGGGCTTGTTACCAGTTTGTTTATCTTCATGCTGTCACGGAATCCCAAAGACCTCATCAAATGGATGGTGGTGTTCTTTGCTGTGCCCCTGTTTCTAATCAATATGAAAGCCGACATGCTTATCATCGATAAGACGCAACCGGGTAAGGCTTACAAGGTGGATAATGTCCCTTACCTCGTGGCCGTGCCTACTTACTTTTTCTCTTCTATCATGGTGGGGATGGCCGAAGGCGTGGAAGGCATTTTCACCACCTCTGACGATGAGCGTTATGGTCGGACTGGGATGCTGTTTGGCTCTGAGCTTTATCAGCTCTCAAGACAATCCAGAATCAATGAGTTGGCGCTACAAAAGCTCTGGCGAGACTACTTTCATAACTGCATGATTGGGGATGTGAGAATCAACGGGAAATACACCTGGGATGAACTCTTTGCCGCGCCTGATATTTTTGCCTTTCTAGACGGCGTTAGGCAAAGCCCACTGCGCGCCCTTTTTCTTGATGAAGGGGGCGGTCAAAGCACCTACAAGCGGTGCGAAGAAGCCTACCCACTCATCAAGCAGCGCTTTAATGATGCCGCAGATAAAAACATGAGTTTGTTAGCGCATCAACTGCTTGGCAAAGACGCGGACCGTTATAAACCCCAAGTGGTGCAATCGTTGCAGCGCAGCTACAACAAATTTTTTGCCATCAGTACCAGCGCGTCCAACACCATCAAACAAAATATGTTGATGAACGAGCTGCGCTATAACCTTGATAGCCTAGACCCAACGCAAGCCGCGCTCAATTACGCCTATACCACCAACAAACTGCAAACCACTTCGATGTGGGCGTCATTAGGCTTGATGGCAAGAGAATACTTGCCGATGCTCCATACCATGATGTTTATGCTTTTTGCTTGCCTAGGCTTCTTTGTTGCCGGGGCGGCAGTCATTCCTGGCTTAACCATGATGGTGCTCAAAAACTATTTTGGGACGTTTGCCTTTTTGGCCACCTGGCCAGCCTTGTTTACCATCATCAACGGCTTTCAGCTTTGGGGGCTGGAGTCTCTGTCTACGGATGTCTCGGGGAAGTTCGGAGGGCTGGTGCTCTCCAACGCGAATACCGCGGATGAGCTTCACAGTCGCTTTGCTTGGATGACCGGTATCTTGATGATAGGCGTCCCTATGATAGCCAAAGGGATTTTAAAAGGCGGTCAAGAAGTCATGTCGAGCATGAACTATCAGCTATCGAGCATGATTAACTCGACCAATGCTAGAGCCAGTGCTGCTGCTTCCACGGGTAATCTGGATTTTGGCAGTATGCAGATTGACAACCACAGCATGAACAACACGCATGCCAATAAGTTTGATACAAATACCCTAACCAACCAGGGCCACACCTACACCCAAAACCCAGACGGCTCGGTGACCACACAACACGGAGATGGGCGCACCACCTACGACAGCTCACAAACCACCAGTCGCGGTAACCTCAGCGCCAACACGCAAAGTATGCTGCAAGAGAGTGTGGCGAATGCCCGTAGTCACACAGCGCAAAACCTAGAGCAAAATAGCACCCAACTGGGTCAAACTATCCAAGGAGGCGCTGCGCTGAGCGACCGCTGGCATGATAGTGTGAGTAAAAACCTGGCTTACGGTGAAGGCAATACCAGTGGCTTTAATACTCAAGTCAGCGAAGGCATGAACGACATGCAAACAGCGGTTGACAGCGTGATTCAACAAACGGGTTGGACGAAAGACCAATCAAAAGCTTACCTGCAAAGTGTCTATGGCGGCTTCGAGGGCGGCCTAGGAACAGGTAAAGGCAAAGGGGCATCGCCCTTCAATTTAGGGGTCAGTGGTGGTGTGAAATGGTCTGATGATGAACGTACGGCTTACAGCAAGATGAATACCGAGCAAAAGCAGCAGCTTGAGCAAGCCACGAAACAATACACCGAAGGGGCCAATGCCGTGACCAGTGCCGGTATGCAGGTGGATAATAAAGACACCCGAACGTCGGTTGAGCAGTTTGCGCATGATTTTGCGATTAACGCCAGCAACACCAAGTCTCTTGGTGCTAGCGTGATGCAAAGCCAATCGGACTTGAATGCCCTATCGAATACTCAAACCCGCCTAGACTCTGGCAGTGCCAGCTTTACAGCCAACGCGATTCAAGGCTTCCAGAATTACTTGGAAACGACAGCTAAATTAGACCAACCAGACGTCCAACGCCTGATGACCGCCCATCAACCGGAAGACATTGCCGAGGCGAAAGAACGCTGGCAAAAGTTCACACGCACTGAAGCGTTCGCCTCCATGGCAGGGTTAGATGGTGACGCGGCAAAAATTGTAGGCAAGATGAACCAAGCGCACCAAGCCACCACACCGACAGGGCCACTTACCCTCTCACCGGAGCAAAACAACACGATGGAGAAAGAATGGGGGAGTACCGTCGATACCGTGGCTGCTACCCGCACGGCTATGCTGCACAACAATGAAACGGGCGGACTGTTTAATCAAGAGCGCTTTGATGGTGTCACCGATGAAGTGAGGTATCAACAAGAGGAGGCGCAGAAACCCATCAGCAAACCTGAGCCGATGATTAAACTGACCATCGCGTCGCAAGTCGAAGAGGAGGTCACTCCACCCGAAAGGACGGAATACGTCACCTCCGACCAAGCCTATCCATCAGCGCCAATATACACAAAAAAACCGAAAGCATAATATTGAGCTCGGTGCATAAAATAGAACTTTATGCACCACCTAGGTGCTGGTATTATGAACAGGGTTCTAAAGGGAGAGTGACCATGAAAACTGTCTTACCATTACTGCTACTTACCTGTGCGAGCGTGCAAGCTCAACCCCGCTCTCCTGAGCTCACTCAACTGCTGAGCGAGATACATGAGCAGTACAATAGCCCCACACTGATGAACATAGATAAGAAAGATATGGCAGACATCACCAAACTGCCCTACTTCTTGCAGCACATAGATGAAACGGACACCGTAGAGTCCATACGCTTAAACGCCTACTTGCAAGGTTTGCATACGGCGTATTTTGACAATGCCTATAATCAAAAACGCCTAGGTGGTGGAAGCTGGTTCTGTATGCGCGACACCATGGCACTCGACCCAAGGCGTCACCCTGAGTTTATTGTAGAGCTCATCTGGAAGGTGTTAGATAAAACGGCAAAAATCGATCCAGAAGGTTTTAGACAAGGAAATTATGCAGCAGCTTTTAGTGTAGACACGGCAACTGTCATTAACTACGGCTTACAAACCGAATACCCTTGCTACAGCCCTATCCCAAAAGCCTTACAAATTAACGGCTGGAAATATTAATCTCGGCATAAGGTATCCATCGAGAGTGAAGGTTATTCCAGGTCAAAAGCCAGTACGAGAGAATAGGAACGGGTTAAATATCTCTATTCTAGACTGGGTATTCTTTGGCCGCTGTTTGGGCGCCAAAACGTTTCTTTCAACCCAATAAAGTGTCCTCTTAAAATGGCAGCGCTCGCATCGGTACGCTGCCATTTCTAGAACGAAATTGCCCCATTATTGCTTTCACCAAAACGACGGCGCTATCTGCTGGATTAATTTTGACCTAATATAACTAATCTGACACTAAAACTCACAAAGTACGTAAAAATGGGTGTCAGAGTGCAGTTCTTGACTCAAATGAACTCGCTGATTTTTACCCTTTAAATTGCTCTGAAAGCATCGCAAACTTTCCAAGCGTTATGGAAGTGGAATCACCTTTAAAAGTGCCCCAAATCTTCGCTAAGAGCCTTTGAGGTGCTCTGAGGGCTGTTTTTGATAGTAAACTTGCGAATTTACCACTCATGATTTTCCCCAAGGTTTTAGGTGCCTTGATGTTTACGATAAGAACAAGGGCTTAATACATTGGTCAGAACAGATCGTTAAAGTAATTAGTGTATAAAGAATGTTTAGATAACATATAAACTCCAATACAAAGAGAACATATAAATGTATCAACATGTTAAATTCCCTTCTCAAGGGGTGTCTATTTCCGCTCACCTTTACTTGCCAAAAAATAAACCACAAACACAATATCCAATCATCATTTTGTGTCACGGTTTTTGTGGTGTGAAAGAGTTACTACTTCCTGCTTATGCTGAACGATTTGCTGATCAAGGATACGCGGCGCTTACCTTTGATTACCGTGGGTTTGGAGAAAGCGAGGGGGAACCTGGTCGTTTAGTTCCTACGTTACAAATTGAAGATATCAACGCTGCAATCGAATGGGTATCTACTCAGCAAAATATTGATGCGAGCCGTATTGGACTTTGGGGGACTTCTTTTGGTGGCGCGAACTCAATTATTGCAGCAAGCCTCAACCCGAAGGTGCAATGTGTAGTAGTTCAGTTAACTTTTGCTGATGGTGAGTCCGTTATTACCGGAGAAATGAACGTAGAAGAGAAAGGAAAATTTGTTAGCACGTTAGAGCGCATGCGCGATAAGAAGGCGAAGACTGGCAAAGAGGTGATGGTGCCAATCGCTAAAGTATTAGGTGACCCTCAATCTGTAGAGTTTTTTAATCATTTTAAAGATGACTTCCCAGCTTTAAATATCAAAATCCCATTCTTAACTGTGTGGGAAACTATGAATCACAAACCACTTAACGCACTAGCGTTACTAAATAAACCCTTGCTAGTAGTGGCAGCCGGTGAAGATGGAGTGAATCCAGTTAGTGAGTCGAAAAAGTTATTCGAGCATGCTAATGAACCTAAACAGTTACATATTGAGCAAGGTGCAACCCACTATCAGGTGTACAGTGGTGAGTTCTTTGAATCTGTAGTCAAGCAAGAACTAAATTGGTTCGATAAGTATTTATAAGGTCGCCAATAGCGGCCTTATGAGTGAGGAATCTGTACTTTTAGATCAAGTCGAAGAGTTAATTTACAGGGTCGCACGCTGGGATTTTAGTTTCAGACCGTGAACTCAACAGCTGTTGATTACATTTTCCATACCCCCGTTGTGCGTAGGTGGTCGGTTTACCATAAAGGCACTTAGTGCGAACCTAACTAATATTACTTTTTGCTAGTGCGATTTTACTCATCGCACTAGTACTTCACAACAACTTTGCCATACCGCTAGTTATTCATGTTTTGCTAATGTGCTATTTCCCAAACTGATAATTGTCCAAAACCTTCACAGGCTGAATTTTTACCCGTGGCACTTGGTAACAAGTGTCGTCTACTCGACAAAACCTTCTTACGATTCCGGGTTTTCAGGTTCGGATCGGGACAAAAACGACTTTCCGAGAGCATGGCTCTGTATTGAACCACAAATCTCGAATTTTACGTGTCACTAATGGTCGGTTCGATTCATTAACTTCTAACAGAGCCCAGTGGTGGCTTTTTGCAATCTGAGTAAATTACCGCCTGTTATTCTAGAAGCGAGAATTAGAGCAACTGCCATTGATTTCTTGAGGGGTCGTGGTGGTTAGTTAATCTCTGCACCCTCGCCAGTGTACCAATAAGCTGATACATACTTATAAGCTCTCATCCGATCCAAATTCACGAGTTGTGAGCTGGTTTAATTTTTTGGTGAAATTACCTCTGTTAATCCCTAAAATCCTAGCAGCCTTAGACTGATTACCGCGCGTATGAGTTATCAACTCAGTAAACAATATTTCAAACACAGCAGGAGTCACCCAAGACATATCAGGGCTAACTGATTGTTTATCAAACCATGTCGGTTCCAGTTCTGCTCGGATAAGCTTTTTTAAATGGTCTTTGTTGATTGGGGTTAGTTGGTCATTCATATAAGTTGGAGGTCATTAAGGAACTTTATCATTCTGACAAATTTACCATGAAATCGCCTTGAAATCAGGCGACGCGGGAAAATACGAATACGATGGATCACCGCCCTGCGCAATAAGCAACGAGGACATTTTTAATAAAAGGCTCAAAGCCATTCGTTTCTAAAAACACTCGACCAATCACTTTCCGGTGATACCCACCATCAGCATAAAGCTCACCATCTTTATTACTCAGAGCCCTGCACAGCAATACCATTAGCCAACAACCGTTCAATTGTTGGCCAGCTTATCTGCATACGCAGGTAATTATCTAAAAAGTACTCCATTTCACTCTCAAGGAACCACGATGCCTAGACCTAAACGCGCGTCCGGCAACCACTTTACCCGTGGCGGACAAATTACTTTTCACTCCATTCGGATGTTCTTTCAAGTCAACAATACCTTAGTCTACGCCGCCATTTGGTCGGTGATAGCGCTCACTGGCGTTCTTACCTGGCTACGCACGCCCGATAACGCCTTTTGGTCTGTGTTCTATTATTGGCGCAATCATATCTATGCCAGCCTTGGACACGATCTTAACAGCGAAGTCACGACTTTCTGGAGCGGGAAACGCTACATTGGCACGCTCGCTTCCCAACTGGACAACACCCAACTCATCAATCTCTACGATAACGTGATACGCCAAATACAAATCAACTTTTTGATTGGCATCGGTATTGCTTTCACCATCTTAATGCTCGCCATGACTTTCTTTAAACGACAAGGCGAAAAACAAAGTGAAGATTTTCACGTCCGAGGCTTTCAATACGCAGAGCCCAAAGTGCTCACTAACGATTTAAAAAAACGGGCAAAGAAACTCAAAAAACAGGGCGTAGGAAACGGACGGATTTCTGATTTCAAAGTGGATGGGCAGGCCTTATTTAAACATGAGTTTGAAGTTCAACATATGCTCATCGACGGCACCACAGGGGCAGGTAAATCCGTCATGCTTCGTAAACTATTACGCTGGATACGTAAACGTGGAGATAAAGCCATTATTTATGATAAAGGCTGCACCTTTACCAGTAAGTTATTTGACCCTACCCAAGACACCTTACTCAATCCCTTCGATGAACGCTGCGCCAATTGGGATGTGTGGTGTGATGCGAAAGAAGCCCCTGACTTTGAAAATATAGCCAGCGCACTTATCCCGCAACATGGCGAAGGCGATCCGTTCTGGGTGGATTCCGCTCGGACTATTTTTTCGAGTGCGGCGTATCGCATGAGCCAAGATGACAAGCCCTGCTCGACCGCAAGGCTGCTCAGTCTGATACTCACGTCTGAACTTGAAACCCTGGGTAATTTCCTGCAAGGCACAGAGTCTGCATCCCTGGTCTCGAAAGACATCAAAAAGACGGCCATCTCCATTAAGTCGGTGCTCGCCACCTACATCAAGAGCCTACGATTTTTGGATGGATTGGATGACAAAGACGCGAAAGGAAAGCCCAAACGCAAACCGTTTTCTATCACCGATTGGGTGCAAGACGATAAACAAAAAGGCTTTTTGTTCTTATCCAGTAACGCGCAGCAACACGCCTCTCTGCGTCCTTTGATTTCGACTTGGCTTGCCATTGCTTCTAACGCTATCTTGGGACTCAAAGACGATGAAGATCGCCGTATCTGGGTGATTATGGATGAAATGCCAAGTCTGCATAAACTGCCTGAGCTTGACACCATCATTGCCGAAGTGCGTAAGTTTGGAGGCTGTTATGTGATTGGTCTCCAGTCTTATGCTCAGCTCGTGAAAACCTACGGCAAAAACACCGCGGACGTCATTTTTGACTTACTCAACTCCCGTTTTTACTTTCGTGCCCCCTCCGCGCAAATGGCGCAAATCTCGTCAAAAGATTTAGGTGAGCAAGAGGTGGACGTGTCAAGAGAGCACATTTCTTACGGTGCAAATGCGTTGCGTGACGGGGTATCGATTGGTCACCAAACCGTCACCCGCCCTGTTGTCTCTAGCAGTGAAATACAAGCCATGGATGATTTGCAATGTTACCTTCGCGTACCAGGAAGCAGCTTTATCACTCAACTGGATTTGCACTTTGATAAGATGCGAGATGTGACACCGGCCTTTATTAAGCGTGATTACACCCCATCGCCCGCCATGACCAAGGCGTATCAAAAAGCGATTTACTTTGAGTGTGTCGCCCCAGGTATGCTCCTCAACGAAGAAGAGCGTAACGCACTCACAGAAATCCAAGCCAAGCAATTTGAAACGCCGGAAGAGATGAAGCTGGAAACCGACCAAATCCAACAAGCACAACGAAGTGAGACAGTCAAAGCGTTAGCCAGCAAGGAGTCGGAAAAGCTCAAATCAGACAATGACCATCAAGAGCGCGCGCAACAAGAGCTTGAAGAGTCGGCGATATCTCAAGATATCGAGATGGACTCTGGAGAAATGGTAGAATAAATAGCCATTGCGCTTTAAGGAACTTAAATCCCCTCTTAAATGGTCAACTTATCAAAAACTAGGTGTCGAGGGCATTTAAACAAAGATGTTAATCACCTCAACAATGGAAAGTAATTATGAACCCTAAAACCCAATACGGACTGCAAATGAAATACCCTTACAACCAACCTATCCCTAAAGCACATCAACTGCCTGTATGGAAATACGATTAATGCGTTATCTTTTCCTACACAAAGAAAATGAATATCTTTTATTGAGTAATGAAAATGGCACATTAAAAGAGGAGGCAAGTCAACTGACGCAGCAAGGATTTACTTGTTTCCTGCACTCCCCCATCGAGGCAAAAGAGAAAGAAACCGCGAAAACGTTATACCTTAAAGAGTTATTATTTTGCGCAACCAATGGTCACATTATCGCCATTCACCAATTAACAGGACAAGAAGTGTGGAGAAATCAGCCACAAGGAAAAGAGTACCAGGCATTAGGAACCACTACGCTCTTGCTAGAAAAAGGTATGTTGATTTGCGGCTCTAACGGATGCGTATTTGCGCTATGCCCCTTTTCAGGCTCTCTTTTATGGGATAATAGTTTACCAAATCTTGGTTTTGGCACAGTGACGCTGGCAACGACACAACAAAACACAACAATTGAAACCATCGTGATTACTCAAACAAACACGACACATGGTCATCATACTAGCCACTCAATTTCTCCCTCCATCATCGAAGACAATAACCTATGATGAAAAAATACGATGCGGCCCTGACATGTTAAAACAACCTGAACCACTCTTTGTTCTCGATATGCTCGACGAACGACTGGCGACATTTCGTGCTTACTTATAGAGACGCTAAAAGGTTGATGCCCTCTACATTGCGTATGCGCTAGAGTTAGATATTCCTGTGGTGACAGATGATCAAGACATGGCTGAGTTAGCTGAAGCGTTTGAAGTGAAGTCTATTCCGACTTTAGAGTTAATGAAAATTATGCATGACAACGGTCATGCAGATATCGGCAAAATCAAAGGTATTGTTGACTATTGGATCGCAATTGGAAATTGCCCAGCTAATCTCCATCGTGAGCTTAAGAAAATTTTTCCTGAGTTATAAAAACGATCAAACTCTATTGTTCTACGATATTTAAAGACGGTCATATCGAAGCGAAAATACATCCCCTGCACGTTCCCTCTTATGGGTAAGAGCCCTGAATAAGCAGAACATTCAATGGCTTCACTTTCCAAATACGGGGCGACTGTACCCACCCCATTTTAACCTTTCTGGATAAATATTGGTTTGCTCTACCTGCTATATGCTTGCATGTAGAGGTTGAGTGAGCCCGACAAACGCAGTGCGTCAGCGGTTGTTTAATCTGCGCTCTTATCTTGATGAAATATCACGATTCAAGAGTAATGGCGAACTTGATGAGAAATTTAAGGAGGCCTTATGCCTAAGTATGACCACAATTATTTAGAGGAGGATAATGAATTCTATCCGGCTCCCTCTTTTCCAATGACCCTTAAGATGAAAGACGAATTCAAAGCATTTCTTTTTGACTGTTCTAAAGAGGAACTTGTCGAACATGTTCATCAGTTTTTGAGCATAGAAAATGACATCGTTAAACAATTACAAGACTGGTCGACTCTAAGTGATTGTCGGAACTTAGCTAACCGCATGAAAATTGACCACAACTTTAACTCGCCGAACCTTCAAGAGTGGGTGAAGTTTCTCATTCAGATAGCAACAAAGGCAGAGAGGATGCTCTCGATTGATAAGAAAGCAATGAGTAGCCTTGCCAGCAATGACCCAGGTGCATACGCACAAGCTCTTCTGTTTAGAAGAGCGTTTTGCTTTGATAGATACTCTGTCGGAGATTTTACGAAAAATCACCTTCGTGATGAGTTATCTTTTAGTGCCTCAGATCATGCTCTTTGGCTGTTGTATGTTGAGCGGTTCCCTGACAACCCATTACCTCAAAAGATAGAGCGAGTGACAGCAGCACCGCCCACGCATCCATTGGAATAAATCTCATTCATTTAGTAGATAATGAGCTAAGTTATCACTGCTACTGTTGGACTGGAAAAACCAGTGTAAAACTTGTTTAGCACGAGTAATTGCAACATATGCAAGTCGATGACCCTCATCTACTTGCATCTCATAGTAAGTAGATGAGATATCAGGGGATTGATAATATAGTCCTTCACGGATAGGGTTTGTTTTGGAGGGGGGAATGTTGCCTAACACGATGACACAGTCCCCCTCAAGCCCCTTACTAGCATGAATAGTTAGAGACTTGATTACCTTAATTTTGTCAGCATTTTTCTTAATTAAGTCGTTCCATTTCAAAGATTTTTTTGAATATTTGTTATTGAAAGATCTATATAAAATGTAAATCGGCTTATCTTTCGTAGGTTTTCTTTTCTCCAACTCTTTTTCAAGAGTGATAGCAGCAAGTTCGTAGTCGATGTATGAGTATAGATCCGAATAAAATCTTTCTTCGTAGGCTGGATAAATATGACATCCAGGATCAACATGTCTTTCTTCATTTGCACAAACTTTATAACTTTTTGAGGACTTATTTCTGACTTTATCAGCGCAAGTTTGTCCTTTGGTCAGTATTGTTGAGTGGCTTCGATGGTTTGCCTCTAGTGATATGCTTTCATGAGTATGGTCTGTTGTGAAATAGCGCTCAAAATGCGTAATGTACAGCGCAGAGCTCCCTCTCCAACCATAAATTGATTGAAGGTCATCCCCAATACAAATGAGCGAACCGCCCGGTCTTGTTTGATTAGAAGAAAGGTGTCTCTTTATTTGCCTAAAAAATCCAATAATATTGGGTGATATGTCTTTAAACTCATCTATTAGTAAATGGTTGTATTTCAGTAGCCGTTGAGTGTCGTGGCTATTGTATGCAGGATGATTAGGGTCAGAGAAGTCATAAAAAACATCATTAAAAGTTGTGTATCCACTCATGTTCAATTTCTTTTTCCAGTTTCTATGGAATGACCAAGCTAGCCATAGAAACTGAGAGTCGATAGCGTTGCAGTTTGAGTGTCCACATAAGTTATCAATGCCCTATTTTGTAAAGGTATAGAGGGGCACCCCAATGGAGTAAGAAAAGTCGATAATACTTTCAAACTGCTTATGTATCAGATTGCTCCCACTTCGAGTCGTTGAAATGAAATCGCCCTGACAGCAAAAATTAAAACTAGGAACGCACCATTTTTCATCCACCGCCTTTCGCATGAGCCAGGACAATAAACCCGCGACGACCGCACGCCTATTGAGTTTAATTTTGACCAGTGAGCTTGAAGCGTTAGGTAATTTTCTGGAAGGCACCGAGGCCGCCGCCCTGGCATCGAAGACATCAAGAAAATCGCGATTTCCATCAAATCGGTATTGGCCACCTACATGAAAAGCATGCGTCACTGCGACCGCTCATCTCCATGTGGTTGGCTATCGCGTCCGCGGGCTCTTTATCACTGTATAGTTTGAAGCGCATCGTGGTTTTTTTGTTAAAAAACGCCCCAACACTCCTCACTACCTCGTACTCACCTCTGCAGGATTCGCTTTACTCCTGAGCATCAGCATGGAGTACTCGTTATTTGGTTTATTGAATTCGATAGGCCTGACTTTCATTTACTTAGCACCCATCGTGTTAAAAAGTGCACTGACTCAATCTTAGTAATGACTAGATATTTAGTTATAGTGCACCATAAGCGCACGTAAGGCCTATCATTGATGAGATTCATTAAAGGAAAATCGATGAAAAGCGTAACGCCCCATGGAGACTACACCCTAGAGCCTCATCATCTCGAATAATCACTCAACCACTCTTCCAAGCCTTGCCATTGCAAGGCTTTTTTACGTTCATTCATCAAGGAATTACCATGTCAAATAAGACCCTCTTTAATTCTGACCATCTACCGATATTAAAGAAACAATTACACACTATATTCGATCAACTTACCTTCGCTGAAATCATTCAGGGCAACGCCCCCGAAAAAAACACATGGTTATCGATTTGCGCTCAAGCGGTAGGTTATGGCGACTGGGACGACTTAAAAGCGCAAGCAGTCACGCACCACGAGCCAACCCACAACATTCTATTTAACCAAGCATCCATCATTCCTTTCATCCAAAGTGTCAGAGTCAGCTTGGGGGAGCACATCGACAATATTGAAGGCTTTACCCATGTCATACTAAGAAACTTAACGTCCGAAGAGTTAAACGCCATGAATGGCAATGAAGAAGAACTTCCACCACTACCCAAAGCGCCAACGTCCTATACGTTAGAATTAGGCCCGAATACGGCCTATGCCCGCGACCTTTTAGATTGGCTGTGGCCAAGAACAAAAAATTACCAAGTGGACCCTATCAACACTCAGTATCTAGCGCACATGAAAGAAAAGCGAATGAGCTTGAGCAAGTCTCAAGCAAAAGAGCGCGCTTTGGATGTTTACCCACACTCTGGCATGCTAATCAGAGACATATTAGAGCAACTGATTTCAGACGAGTACCTAGAACTCAACGATGATCAAAGGTGCGTAACTTTTACTCGCAAAGGTCTTAATTATCTCAACGGAAAAATGACCAACGAATATGACGACCAATGGAAAGAATGGTTTAAGGCATTTGCAGCGCATCTCAAAAAAATCCCATACCGATACATCAAGATAGATTGGACACCCTATATCGATTTATATGCCCGGGGCATGTCACCCATTGAGGCGGCAAAAAGTCTTGAATGGTCAGAATGCTACACTCAAGCACACTCAGAGATCCAATCGGCCATTAAACACCAACTCGACATCCATTTGCCTCAATACCCCAAGGAGCGATACCTTCAATTTACGCCTAGAATATTTCTGACACCTGAGCTGACCAGCAACAAGGTAACAGACATTCATTTTGAGTTTATAGGCCCCGACTGGGCGAAACCAAACGGCAATCTAAAAACAAAGCGCTTTTGGCCAAACAAACGCTACGTGTCTGTTCATTTAGAGACCTCGCCGAAAAGTCGAGGTTGGTATGCCGTCATTCCCGATGAGGTTGATTGTTTTCAAGTAAGCTACAAATGGACAAGCCAGTCCCATTCTTTTGCAAGCGTCACCCACCATATGACTTACCAGTTAGAGCCAAATATAGAGTGTGCTCAAGATTGGCTGTATGGCAATGAGTGCATGAAGCATTCTGATTCTTCGAAACTAGCGATGGCCGCCGATGAATATAGCTTTAACCGTCTAGAATGCTTAACTCATGGCAAGCATTTAACCAATGAAGAAATCATAGCGTTAGACCGATTTAAAGCGGGCATTACATCCATTCACATTGATGAAAATGGCGTCATCATTCACGAAGAACGAACGTTAACCGCTAGCAATTCCTTTGCTTGTGTTGGGATCATTTTGTAACCACACCTCTTTTAATTCCACTTCCCCCTTAACCTCCACTCACCGCTCAGCTTTGCTGCTAGCGGCAATTTGCGTTACATAAGGAAATACCACCATGTCAATCAAAGACAAAATCAAGCCGAACTTTTTCAAGTTAATCCGTACCACAAAGCCATCACCCCCCAAAAAATACCCTCAATCAAATTTGCTCCAGCCCCCAAATTTTGAGGCAAGCAGATATTTAAATGCGGTTATCGTAAACACCCCATCCTACCTATTTCGTCTTTTCAAAAAAGCAGGGGATGGATATACACACAACAACATGATTTTTCCCAGTGAGGCAGAAACGGTTTTAAAACTGACGTCCTATTATTGCGCTTTGCGCCATGTACCCCTTCACCTCGTGAATATGAGACGACCGCGCCATTTCAATAAACAGCAAAAAGAGAGCATCTTTTCAAAAACCAAGGCGCATGAGCGCTATGAAATGCTCTCCGACCACATCGAAAAGATTGACGATATTTTTAATAGTCACATGGCTTACAGTGACGCAGCATTTGACATCCTTGACTATATCACCCGACACCCTATGTACGAGGCAAGGCAGAATATTCTCATTATTCAACACTACAACAATGATCAATGCCCCGAATGGTTTTATGAGCTCATTGACGATGTCTCATCATTAAATCGATTTTGCTACGGCAGTGTTTTATTTATCGACTCAAGCTTTGAGCCATAAACCAACAAATTAGTCCACACAGTTTTTACTTCTACTTTCCCTTTAACCTCCACTCACCGCTCAGTTTTGCTGCTAGCGGTAATTTACGTTGCATAAGGAAAATACTCATGCTTTCTATTAGCCCTCTGAAATCCGCTTCTGGCGCTGCCAAATATTACCTCAGCGAAGAAAACCCCAAAGACCTACCTGACGTCTCTTTAGAAAAAGACGCGGGCGATAACTATTACCTCAAGGAAAAAGACCAGGAAGAAAACACCTTCTGGCATGGCAAGCTGGCCATCGAAGCGGGACTGGCGGGTAAACCCGTAGAGCAAGCCACTCTAGAATCGGTGCTCTCTGGCAACCTTGGTGGTGAAACCATTAAAGGGAAACGAAATAATCATAAATCGGGCTTCGACCTGACCTTTTCTGCACCTAAAACCGTCAGTGTTCTTGCGCTTGTAAGTGGCGACAATCGACTTATTGAAGCACACAATAACGCTGTAAAATTCGCCTTAACAGAACTAGAAAAAGACGTGGCACAATTCACTACCATCAACAAAGAGGGAGCGCGCGAGTTTCACAACACCGACTCGATGATATTCGCGGTCGTACGCCACAAGACCAGCCGTGAAAACGACCCACAGGTCCACTCTCACGCGCTAGCCGCTAACATGACGCGCGACCAAGAAGGAAAACTTCGCACGCTTGCATCCAGCCTAAAACAAAAAGGGGGCGTGATTAACGGGACTGGCGAGCGCATTTACAACTTCCAAAAATACTACGGTATCTTGTACCAGAGCCAATTGGCTAAAGAGGCAGAAACACTCGGTTATTCCACGCGAGGCGTCGGCAACGGTCAGTTCGAAATCAGCGGTGTCCCTCAGCCTATTCTTGATGCGTCATCCACTCGCAAACAGCAAATTGACCAACGCACACTCGATTTAGGCTTTGACTCTCGCGCGGCGAAAGACGTAGCAAACCTCGATACTCGTAAAAGCAAGACCTACCAGAGCAGTGACAGCCTCAACAAACAGTGGCAAAGCACCGTAAAAGAGCAAGGGTATGAGCCCGCCCAGCTTGTCACCATGGCGCAACAAGTGAAAGAAGCGCAAAACACCCCACTACTTGGTGAAACCAAAGCCGCCATCAGCAGAGCCATTGACCATCTAGGGCAATACAGCACCGCGTTACACCTAGAAAAAATCATTGAACTCACCGCCTCAGAGTTCACCAAAGGCGGCGTACAACTCAACGCTATTGATATCAAAAAAGTCGCGGATGAAATGATTAAACAGGGCGACTTGATAGGACTCAGTCAAAAAGGGCAATACACCACCAAAGGCTTAATTGATAACGAACAAGCGCTTATCGACAGCACCCAAGGTCGGGCGCATCACATGCGCACCCACGTTGAATCCAGCACGCTCAACAAGCTTGCTATCCCTGAAAACCAGCAGCGTATCTTGACTGACCTGTACCACTCCACCAAACAGTTCCATGTGGTCCATGTACACGGCTCATCACAAGATATTGCGCAGCAGCTACTCAACGTAGGCAATCACAGCGGTAAACGTGTCCAATTGGTCTCCCAAAGCGTGAAAGCTAAGACAGAGGGCATGGAGAGCGTACAGCGCAAGAGTCAAACACTCAGCGCCTGGGTCGGTCAGCTCTTTTCACCAGAGCAGCGCCACACCACCCACAGCTTATTGCAAAGCGATACGCCGCTGACCAATAAAGACGTCTTGCTCATCGATGACGCCAATAAGATGAGCGCCAATGAGCTGTTAGCCCTCACCGATAAAGCCAAACAATCGAGCAGTAAAGTGGTGATGCTTAATCGCGTATCAAGCCGCCAGGGATTTAAAGCCAATAACGCTATCTCACTGTATCAAAAAGGCAACGTGGAGAGTCATTCTTGGGTCGGCAAGCGAGCCAGCCATACCAACGTGAAACTGCATGACAATGACACCGATAGGATAGCGCGGGTGTACGCCGACCTCCCCGATAAAGCCAACACGCAAGTGATTGCCACCTCCAGCGTCGAGCAGCGGCGGTTAACCGAAGCGATACGGGGCCAGCTCAAAAATACCGGCGCCCTCGCCAGACACGAAACCACCCTATTCACTCAAACCCCTCACCACCTCTCCAAAGCGCAACAACCCCTCGTTCAACACTACAAACCAGGCATGACACTCACCCACTGGGAGAAAAACAAACCTCAGAGCTTTGTCATCGCCAGCATCGATAAAGAGAGCAACACCATGACCGCACTCAGCAAACGCGATGGACAGTCACACACCTTTGACCCGTCCAGTCGCACCTTTAAGCGCATGAAGATGCAAATCAGCAAACCGCAAAGCCTCAACATCGCCCAAGGCGAACGTCTTCGTACGTTAGGCAAACACTTCCCTGCCGGTTTGGACGCCAATCGAAGTTACCTTGTCACGCACACTGACAAAGAGAGCCTCACGCTTGAGAGCCAAGGTCAAACGCAGCGCGTCAACTTAGAGAGCTTAAAAGACGCGCCGCTGCAATACGACTATGTTCACGGCGCCCACCATATTGAGCAAAAAGCCCATACCTTGCTGTCAGGTAAAGCATTTACTTTATCTAAGCCCCTGATAAACGACCTGACCGAAAAAACAGAGCGCCTTGATATCTTCACCGACAAACCGGACAAAGCCCAAAGCGTACTTGAGAAAGAGCAAGTCTCCCCGTCAGCCATTGAGCGTGTATTACAGACGCAAAACGTCAACGACCGCTACCTAAATGACGCCACCCAAGATTGGCTAAAGCACGATGTCAGTCAGGCACTGTCAGCACTAGCCAAAGCGCAAAACGCCCCACTCATCGAAAAAGCGGTCAGTTTTGCCCTGAACCACCTCTCAGAGCGAGAAGCGGCGTTTAGCCAAAAAGCGTTAGTGGTGGAAGCGGTGCGTTACGCCTTTGAAGAAGCCGGTGGCTCTATTACCAAAGAGCAGGTTGAAACAGAACTGACTAAACGCAGCGACACCCTCTCTGCAGAGTACAGTGACGGCACACGCTGGACGACGCACGCCGCGCTGGAGACTGAAAAGCGCATCTTGCAAAACATCGATGATGGTAAAGACCAACATCAGCCTTTTGCCACACCTAAACAGGTGCAAGACTTTCTCAATACCAAGCCTCGCCTAACCCAAGGGCAAAAGGACGCCATCACCCTCATATCAACCACCAAGGACAGCTTTGTGGCCATCCAAGGGTTAGCCGGCACAGGTAAGTCCACCATGCTTGAATCCAATACTGAACTTATCCAGTTAGTGAAAGAAGCCAGCCAGCAACCAGAGCAAAGCGTCATCGGTCTTGCGCCCACTCACGCCGCGGTTGCAGAGCTAGAAAGCAAAGGCGTGAAAGCGCAAACGCTAGACAGTTTGCTTTCTGACATCCGGCAAGGCAATCGAGAAGCCAGTGACTATCAACACACCTTGTTCTTTCTCGATGAAAGCTCCATGGTCAGCAACAAGCAAGCCGATGAGTTCACAAAGCTCGTCAATGACAGTCAGTCCAAAACAGTCAAATTGGGCGATAAAGAGCAGCTTTTATCACTCAGTGCCGGTAAACCCTTTGAGCTAGCCATAAGCCAAGGCCGCATCGATACCGCTTACATGACCGACATCATCCGTCAGCAAAACGACACCTTACTTAATGCGGCGCAAAACATCATTGATAAGCAGCCACAGAGCGCCCTGGATAAGCTCCAGCAGCAAGCCCCTGATACTCAAGGCAACCGCCAGCATGTCATCTCTACGCTGGATGAACACCGTAAAGACCGACACAAAGCGCAGTTAGAAGCCACAGAAAAACTGCCCTATATGATCGCCAAGGACTATCTAGAGCGCACACCAGAGACGCGAGAAAACACACTTCTCATTCTTTACACCAACAAGGAGCGAGACCAAACTACCGAATACATCCGAGTCGGATTGATGAAAAAGAGTGAGTTAGGCAAAGAGAACGTCATCGCAACCCGGCTACGCTCAATCGGTGCGACGGGTGAAGAGCTCACCACCATGATGCCGTATCAAAAAGGCTTAATACTGAGCACCAGACCCGGTGAGTACGCGACAATCACTCACGTAGATTCAGAGCATGGCGTAGTAACACTTCAAGACGCGAGTACAGGTAAGACAAGGCCGTTCTTACCCCGCAATCGAGACCATACCTTCACGACACTGTTTAGCGTGTCAGAAAAACCCCTCTCAACGGGCGATAAAATCATCACCCGTTTTACCGATAAAGAGCGCGGCATTAAAGCCAACGTGGAGTACCGCATCACGCAAGCGACTACAGACAGTATTGTCGCTCAATCTAAGACAGGACAAACACTCAACCTTCACCCTAATGCGCTTAAAGACGGGCACTGGGACTACGCGTACAGTCGAACCGCAGACATGGCGCAAGGGTCCACCTATCAACACGTCATTAGCGCGATACAAAGCAAAGGCGCACTGACCAACTTAAGACGCGCCGGTATCGATGTGACTCGTGCCAGTCAGCACATTCGGCTCTATACCGACAACACAAAACAACTGGTCAAAAGCTGGCTTTCTAAAGATAGCCATAAAGCCAGTGCGATAGAAACCCTCAACCAAATCCCACCCAAAGACACCACTTACTTTAACCGTAATGCCCTCCCTCATGAGGACGTCCGGTTCCAAAATAAAAGCGGTGACTTTGACTACAACAAATTTAGGGAGCACATCAATACGCAACTACCAAAATACACAGAAAGCCTCGCCGTTCAGTTATTAGGCCAGCCGAATCAATCCAAATCAGACCGGGATTACTTAACCTTTGGCATTGGTAAATCAGCCATTAAAGTGACCCTAACAGGAGAGCATCGAGGGTATTTTAAAGACTACACCACGGGCGAAAAAGGCGCATTGATTAACCTAATCATGAGTCATAAGGAAATGAATTATAAAGCCGCGATGAATGAAGCGCACAAGATGCTCAATGAGCCGGACAAATATCAATTGGAGGAAAACAGTAAACACGAAAAATTACTGAGCACCACCCCAAGGCATATTGCGCAGTTTGAAGAAAGGGCTAAGGATTATATCAATCAAAGCTTACCGATGGATAACACACTGGCCCAAACGTACTTAAACAAGCTCGGTGTCAATAACATTGAAAACAACCATGTAAAATTCCACCCAGCGGTCTATTCATCCGAAGATAGATCCCTTCACCCTGCGATGCTAACCAACATCCACAATAAACAAGGTGAAACCAAAGCCATAGAAGTGACCTATTTAGACACTCAAGGAAATAAAGACTCCTCCCTAGATATTAATCCAAGAACCCTAGGAACAAAATCCAAACAATTAACACAATTCCATCAGGGGGAGGATTTAAACACCACCATCATCAGCACATCGATAGAAAACTCGTTTTTAATTCGAGACCAAACTCAAGGGCAGATTGACATTATCAACGTCAATCATAAGAACGACATTCAAAACATCTCTACCGATGAACTGAGACAGAACATCATTATTGTATTAAATCACGGCAACCACGATTTAAACCCGAACAACATTGAGAAAATCGTCGAGAACTTTAATGGTCGAGACATTCAATTCATGTCAGACGATAACCTTAAAGAGGACATCAAATCATGCCTTGATAAACTAGAGCAAGATAACAGCGCACATAACATTGAATTAAGTGAGCCACTCATTTCTCATCAAGAGAGCGAATTAGACACCCTCAACTATAATGAGAAAAAAGAAACCGACAGCCAATCACTCGATCACTTTGAGCCAAAAGAATATTCCCCTCAAAAAGAGATGGAATTTAATCAATCAGAGAAAGAGAGCCATTGGGAAGACAGAGAAATCGACAGAGAGTTAGAGCGATAATAAAAGGGTAGCCAATGGCTACCCTTTTTTTTCGCCTTCAAGATATTCATCGACGCTTTTATCAACCAAAGCGGTATTGGATTTTCTTTGCTCAATCGAATCCGCTTTATTCTTATAATACCCCTCCCCATCAAAGCTATGCGCCAAATTTAAATTTAGCACGCCTTGTACTTGCCTAACTCTACGATACGTTTCTTCCATCAACTCACGGTTCGACGGCCGTTCATCGTCACTGTCATTCAGTTTGATACGCAACGCCAAGGTGAAAAGCTGACGAGTTGCCTCAGCATCACTTAACTTTTCTCTATCTCTGAACTTCTTAAAATCTTGCTCTAGCTTCCCTCGAAGGGAGCTTTGTAAAGGGTAAGAACGCGACATAATTTAGCCTTTTCTCCTCAATGAATGTCAATGAAGTCCACTTTTAAACCCCAATGAAATCCAATAAAATCTCAATGTAAACCCATTGTACTTAGTTTTAAAAAAACCGCCAAAGCCTTACCTATAAAGGGATAAATAATAATTCAATTAAATCCCATTGGATTTAGATTGAAATAACCGCAATCCCTTATACAGAAAGGCATCAATGATAATTCAATGTGATTATATATTTTTACACTGAGATTTCAGCGGCTAATTAGTTGAGATTTTGAAAATTTTTTTTCGCTCTATTTCACCTTCAACAACCTAAATAAGTCATTGTTTTTATTATCTTTATATTTCTCACAGACAACCATTCACATTGAAATCAATGTGCCGTGGTGTGTGGTCACCAACTCAACTAACCAACAACTCAGAACGAATGACCTGAGTTCCTTAATCAAAGCAGCGGGAAAAACTGACAGCGAAAGACAAAAGCCGACCAGGTGGCGAATGAATCTGACGAACGAGGGATGCGGGGGATCTGAAAGTTGAGGGAAGAAAGCGAGAGGAAAAGCTAAAGACCTTGCACCGTTATGGTGCGAGGTCTTTTATTGAACGTTCATCTTAAAATAAACCGATTGGACTTTTTGGATGTATATTTTTCTGGCGTTCTCAGTGCGTTTTGAAAAACCCGCATTATAAGCGCCGACGCTGTTCCAGTTATAACCATGACTAGAAAAATTAGAACTTAATACCCACGCTCCAAGATGAACATTAAAGCAAGGATTATAGATGCTTGTTTCATTCACATTAAATTCGGATAGTCGATCAAACCAATGGGAATTAATTTGCATCAATCCAAAGTCACGACTGATCACTTGACCGATTTTGTTTTTATTTTCATTGTACGCATTCGGTTTTAAGCTGCTCTCTACCGTTGCAATGGATTTTAAAAGCTGTGGATCGACATTATAAAATCGCCCTGCCTCATCAAAGCAAAAAGCCCAACTGAAACACGGCGATAACAACGAAAGATAAAGTAATGGTTTCATCATAAAAAAGAGCCCTGATAATAGGACTCTCATTTTATGCCATCCCATTGAGATATCAATATTCACAAGATAATAAAATTGTGGTCACGCTGCGGTCACGTTCGGTTATTATCCAAACAGACTGTTTACAAACCGTATAACTCGATATCACTCGCTCGCCTGTTTTGGTAGCTTCGTCATTGGTAATTTTATCTTCAATGCAAGTCTCTCCCCAATCCCCATTTTGGTGACGCTGCAAATAAATCGACAAGTTAACACCGACATTATTCTCTAGTAATAATTGGATACCTTGCGTATAGACCACTTTACCCAGCGAGAACGGCACGGCCGTACACATGTAAAATTTTGCTTTTGTTTCTTCTCTATCTTGTGTAGCATTCAGAATGTTCATTAAATCTAACTCCGATGTGATTGAACATGCCTTGATATTTGATGGAACAAATATCAAGGCGCTTTAATGTTAACGCCTAATAAACGTCTTCCGTTTTACGAATATGATTAAACAATTCATAAATTTCATCGTAAGTGATGCCATACCCTTCGAGCTTTTCCACACAATCACAAATATCATTGGTGTAGAAACACTCATGATTAAATAACTCACGGCGAATGATCGCCTTTTTACCATTCTCTTTGATATCTTCAGCGATCCCTTCTTGAGCGATAGAATCCAAACGGATCATTAATTGCTTGGCATTATCAACTGGGCAAATTAACCCCATACCTAGTGACGCATATTTCACGCCCTCTTTTTTTGCCTCATCGAATTGTTGATTAGAAAAAGCAAAGAACGTCCCGGTCTCATTAAAAGCCTGAGTTTGTTTGTCTTGAATATAGTGTGAGAGATATTTCATTGTGTCGTTCCTTTCATTAAAAACAGAAAAAAGCCTGAGCGCTACGAATTAGAATCAGCGCCCAAAGAGATATCATTTTTTGGTGAGCTTTCGTGGCCAGCGGCGAAACGCTGGTCACTGAATTTGAATTAGAGAGAGTTAGGTTTGAATTTTGTTGCGCCATGAGGATTTTCCTTTTGTTTGAGTATCACTTTTCGGAGCCGCTTGGCTGTCCGCTCTCTCAACATCGTTCTGCTTTGCAAGGGCGCGCAGCGTTCATTTACCCTTGCAAATCAGGTTGTGGGGAGAGACGGTTAACAGCCTGCGAACCCGTAAATGATGCGAGTGAAAGGAAATCGGCGCATAAGAAAACAAGCCTTACTCGAACTTATTCAAAGGCAGGGAGAGCAACGAGGAGGCACGACGAGGCGCAACGAACGCAGTGAGAGGAGTGCGTTCAGGATTGCAGCGATATCCTTTTAGATAGGGGCTGTAGAGAGGCACTCCCTGGGGCGGCACGCAGTGACACACCAGGGTGATGGCACTCTTAGGCCATAGATGAAAGATACCAGCGAAAAGCCTTGCCCGAAGGGTAACGCCCAACTCAAGCCCTTATCAAGACACAGCACTTCAAATAGGCTTTAAATCATTATGATAAAAAAGCCGCCTATCAAGCCCTATAAGCCACAACCCCATAAAGCAACCCCATGACAAGGCAATACAATCAAACATCGAGCAAATGGACGCACTGTGGCACTGAGAGCCGGCTTGACGACCGCTTGCGGTCGAGCCTTTGGCTCAACTTCTTTTAGCGCGAGTGTTGAAGCGTTCGAGGACATAATGAGGACAAAAAAATGCCTCTAGGATAAGAGGCATTTCAGAAAACATATTTGTACATTAAGCGGTGATATGACTGCCAACCCAAAACGCGGCACCGGCTACCGTCGCAATCATCGCAAAGGCAGTAGCAATAACGAGGTTTTTAAGGGAACTCACTTCATTACGAACCCCCAGGACCTCATTCCGTACCCCTTGAATATCAGATTTCAGCTCATTACGAACCGCTTCGATCTTCTGATCGAGTTCTTTCCGCGTATCATTTAACTGCTCTTGAGTGGCAGCATGAGCGGTTAGGTTGATCAGCTCTTCAACGCTTAATGTAACTTTGCTTGATTCAGACATAATAGAAACCTTATTTAATTGTCTTTAGTTTACTGCATTACGCTAGGGAAGTCATTCACGCCAAAATGGGCGTGAATGAGATGGCCATGACTTTAAAATTCCGATGTTCCAAGCCAATAACCCTCACCATCAAACGCATTCCAAGTGTCTAATTTTTCAAACACATCGCATTTTTCAAGCTCCTCCACAGTTCCTTCCCACTCTGGTTTTAAGTCAGGCTCGTCGTCAGATAACAGTGTGTAAATCTTAACTAGAGTGCTTTTTAGTAAAGCATTGAAAAATTTATCAGGGTGAACGTAGTCAGTTTGAGCAACAAAATGAAGACTTGAGCCTTCCGTAACATGCCAAACTTTTTCTTTGATGTAGTCAAAACAAGCTTCATCATTTGTACCTGGACACTGAGCTCTAACACCCTCAGAGCAAAAAAGTTGGATAAATCCATATTGAGATTCAGACAAAGAGGCATCATTTTTTGGTGAGCTTTCGTGCCCAACGGCGAAACGTTGGTCGCTGTTTGGCATTTTAGGGAGAGTTAGGGTTGAGTTTTGTTGCGCCATGAGGAGTCAGGGTGATGTCACTCTTAGGCCATAGATGAAAGATACAAGCAAAAAGCCTTGCCCGAAGGGTAACGCCCAACTCAAGCCTTCATCACAACGCAGCCCTTCACATCGACCTTAAACCATGATGATAAAAAAGCCGTCGATAAGGTCCTGTAAGCATCCCCTTCCGTGACGAATAAAATCACCCTTAATTGGTCTATTTACCATAATGGACCTAATAAACACCGGATTTTTTGCCTAGTAGCTCTTGAAAAGAGTAGTTTCAGTGCCCACATTTGAATATGGTGCAATAGTTGCACCTTAATGGGTGAAATAAAAAGGTTATACGTAATGAATGATTGGGAATATGTGAATTTTAGTGAAGATCATGAAATGGATTATCATTTGGGGCTAGTTAGTAAATCCAAATCGGCATACAACAGAAAGTATCTAATAGATAATACGCAATGGACAGCAAAGAAAGAGCTAAACAAAACGCGCATTACTCACGATGAATTCAAGCCTTTTGTGGAAGCAGATAAGGCGAACTTGGAAGATCCTGCTTAACGTTGAAATGTATATAAAAGAACGCCTCCGTCGGGAGGCGTTCTTCGTGATGGAGTAACGCGGCTGTACATAACTCCAATAATGCGGTCAAAAAGAAGCACCGATGAGGTTGCTTCTTTTTGTAAGAGGTTTCTTATTTTAAGATCTCCTTTCGGATTTCTTTGTGTGAATCCAAAAGGTCTAACAACATACTTAATGCTTTAGGAGGGGCTAGCTCCCCTCGTTCGTAACGAGAAAAAGCATTGTGTCCGCCACCAAATAGTTCTCCAGCGTCCTTTTGATTTAGCCCTAGTGCTTTTCGGATACTACGAATTTTTTTCGGTTCAATAATTCCATCGACTCTTGCCCTAAATGCTTGAATATCAATACGGTTGAATTTTACATCATCAGGCTCAAGAATCGCTTCTTCACAGCAGGAGCAGTGTATGCCTGGCTGTTGGATTAATAGTGTGTGTCCTTTGTAGTGGTATTCGGTATCACGATTTTCTCGATTCATAACACCTTCGCCACAAAAAGGACAAGATTTACCGTTAAAGTTACCCATACTATGTGCCTCTACAAACAATTATTTTCTCTTAAAAGAGACAATGTACATACTGATAAAGCCGCTTCCGATATCTTGAAATTTAGTGTAGATATCGACGCCACACCAAGACGTTCGATAAACATCAAAGTAGCCAAGATCAGGTCGCTTATCGGATGGCATGGTTTTATAGAAGTCGGATGGTTGTAATGATTTTATTACGTCCACCACATCCTGTTCATCCATACCTAGCTCTACGTACCCCTGACGAGCTGACTTTGTAAACCGAAGCTTATCAACTTTAGAGAATGTTTTTTTTATCAAATAAAGATCGTAACTTGGAGTAGTAAAGCTGGTTGTCATTGCAAGCCCCATTACCCTTTAAGGGTTATTATTTATGTATAAGCCAATAGTGTCAAGTAATTTTACACTTATAAAACTTGTATGGTACTGAGTCTAAAGCCCAATGAAAACGTATTCTATGTAGAAGTACACAAAGTTACTCCTCAATGGACACGGTTTCATTTGTTTGATTTCTTGGTGTAAGTTCGTTTAGGGCGCATTCTGGAAGAATGTAATTCCTCAGCATATATCCGACCTTTGCTAGTAAGTTGCCACATATTCTCATTCTCTTTAGCAGAAGAATTTAGCAACTTGTTTTCATTCGGCTGATAAACCAAATAACCATTGTCTGACAACTTTCTTAAACCGACCAAAAAATGATTTGAGGTTAATTCTTTACACAGTGACTTACTAACCTGTTTACGTAGATAGCTAGTGTGTACTGGTGTATGCTTACCGTGATTCAGTTCAATGTAATGTATAATCAACATCGCATTTTTTTGCTGCGCACTAACTCTAATACCCAAACCGCCCCCATAAACAACCTTAATCGTACCCATACGATTAAGGTGAAATACACCTTTCCATAATCCATTGAGCCAATCTATTGCTTCATCTCTTTAGTCTTTCTGTTTACATACCGAGCTAGCCCGTCAAGGTCTGGAAATAAAGTAGCTTCATTAACACCGTAGTTATCCAACATGCGTATTTTCATCTAAGCAGATCACCTAATAACATCCATCGAGATCGCTTAGTATCATTCATGGAGATCACCAATTACCATCGATGAAGATCACTTTTCAGTGTCGATGTTATTACCTGATCTCCATCGATGTTATTTTTCCCGCCTCATAGATGTGTGAAATCCTATCCTAAATATCGTTATTTCGATTTTTTGGGAACAATATGCCGACACCATCTATCACTATGAGAAAACTTAAAGAAATCCTGCGCTTAAAATACGGTGCAAAACTTAGCCATCGACAAATAGCTCGAAGCTTGTCTATCTCAGCTTCAGTCGTCTCGCGATATGCGAATAGAGCCTCACAACTTGGTATTTCCCAATGGCCACTGCTGGAAGGCTGGGACGATGCCATGTTGAGCAGAGAGTTCCTCAAAACGACAGTGGCTCCTAAAAAGTATGCGTTACCCGATTGGGCCGATGTCCATAAGCAGCTTCGCTCTAAAACCATGACACTTCAGCTTTTATGGGAAGAATACGCCGAACGTAATAGCGATGGTCACTACAGCTATAATCACTACTGCCGTTTATACAAAGCTTGGAACAAAACCATGACGCCTTCGATGCGCCAGTTTTTGACCTCTTCTTCGGTTAAGTGAGGCTCTACAATAGCCCAACGGAAGCCTTGTTTAGACCACTTACCGCCAGCACCTTTAAATTCAACCTCGTCAACATAAACAACCACGATTTCGTTACCATCGGCTGTTTTTTGTGGGTAGCGTTCGATCTTATCACTGGTGCGAATCGTCAAATTTTCGTTATACATATAAGTATCTGTAATCACGTTTTTCCCTCTACCTTTGGTTTTTGTACTTGGTAAATAACATTGCTATAAGTACCGCGCAAATCAACAAGCCAAGCCAAAACCAACCATTCGTTAAAAAGCTATCATTTGTACGAAACAGCATCTTATTCCCTCTAAAATTCGTCCAATCTATCTTCTGGAAGTTGAATCCTAAAATTCAGAGTCTGCCCGTTAAGGTTAAATTCTCAAACTTCTTGTGCTTCATCGTGTAAGTCCAAATCATCACAACCATAGTATGCCGTCCATTCAAAACTAGCTTGAAGGGAACCAGTTCCAACAGGGCGTCCTTCTTCTAGATGAAATGGTTCATCAAAATCAACCTGATCAACAGCAAAACTATCAGTGGCATAATTAGCTTAATCATTTAACTGTGCACAGATAGCACCAATGATAGGAAAAAAGTCAGACTCGTTATCTACAACTGTTTCTGCTACGGCATTTTTCAAATATTCTAAATCACTTTCAGGTTCAAGTTGTAATTCAAACTCAACCTCTAACCATTCCATAGAATTTAGTTGCATCACTTCCCTCAAAGATCGGTTAATTGTTTCAACTTTTTCTCAAGTACATTCTTGCTTAAAGCAAATGCGATCTTTACAACCTCATTAGGCCCAGCATCTGAGAATGACGTTTTTAACTGGTCGATTACTGTTGGCTTAGTTAAGTCGGCTGCAAATTGATGTCCATGAGCAGTGAGCCGCAAAGGTATAATACTAACTATCCATCCTGAGCCAGTTCTTCTAAAGCCAATACCGTCTTTCTTCGTAAGTGCAGACTCTAGGCAATTTTGGTCAGCTAATATCTCAAGATGAAAAACTAGTTTATCTAAGGCTTGTTCGTCGTCCTTTGGCCACAATGCTTGAAATGGTGCAACATTGAGCTTGAAGTCACTTTTTCCACTATCCAGAATTAGAGTTAAGACGTTGTTCAAATATTCATAATCAATTCTCATTAATTTTTCCTCTACTCAACTTCAACAACCGAAACTGGAATGTCATCGATAACATCTCCAATTTTCCACCCCGTTTTATCTAGGGTCTCCTGTGGAGTACCTTCTGGAACTTCAAACCAATAGCAGTAAGTCATTTCTTCATGACTACCTGTATTTGCATTAAGTTCAACGTCCATTTTATCCAATTCTTTATCCGTAATCCCCAGATATTGCGATAAAGGACTGCTTGGGTTTTTTACAAGAGTTGTAGTAAAGGTTCCTGTGGTACGCTCTTCCCGAACCGTTTTGTGGCAGTAAGGGCAATCAATAGGCTCGCGACAAGCTCCACAAACCCCACCGCCTCCAACTTCCACAACTGTAAAAAGAGCACCACAAAAAGAACATTTTTCTGCCATGATATTCCCCTTATGCTTGAACCCAAGCATAAAGCTCGGTTCCATCTATGAGTGTAACGGTCTTACTAGTGTAACCTTTAGACTTCAAGCTTAAACGTACGCTAGCATTTAAGGACTGGATATAACGGTATACTGCCTTGTTTGTTCCATACTCTACGCCAACCTCTTCAAGATTACGCTTTAGCTCAACCCAAGGTATTTGCCTAATTTCCATTTTTATTTTCCCCTATTACTTCACTTTATTCTTATCTGGCAAGCCGTTCACAGCGTCTAAATCCCGCTGCTCCCCTGCCTTTGCTATACGTGATAGCTGACGTTCTGACTTACCCCAACGTTTTGCAATTTCTTCAAACTTCCAACCTTTAGCGTTTGCTATAAGTTGAAACTCTGTAATATTTTTACCCGCCATATAGGTCTAGTACACTCCGATTTATTTACCTGTCAAATATGTCTAGCTTGCTAATCACCACTATTTCAATTCGTGGGAGATAACAACGCCTCAAAACGTTCTAAGCTTTTGATATTACACTCTTGATTGAATTTATCTTCAAACCCTAACACTGTAATAAGATCTCGTTTAGAAGTGGATAGTAAGTAAATAGCGTCCGTGTGCTCGTTGAACATTTTTAGAAGAAACTCAATAGCATCAACTCGGTTTCGAGTGGATCTACCTTTCCATGCTGGCTCATGATGGAATAAACGATTCCTGAACTTATTTAATGCTCCCATTTTCTGAAATAGTGTATTGAGTTTAACTCTCTTCTCTCTAGCGTTCGGGAAACACTTATCCAACTGTGTTTGCCATAGGTTATGATCTCTGTTACGAGGGTTGTTGTAGTCTCGGTGTAACATGTGAACCCAAAATCCAAACGGTAATCGAGAAACAAGATCGTTACTGGTATATCGAGCGCCTACATCCTTTAAACACTGCTGTTCTGCAAAATCGACTTGTTTTCTAGACTCTTGACTTAGAGGAATTCGCTTATACCATTCATCATCTTCAAAGCATTCTGTTGCTGATTTATGGATTGAATTTCTCAACGTCACTTCAAGTAGCTGAACTACTGAGAAAAACTGAGACATTATACTTTGCATTGCCATATAGACGGCTATTAACTCACTATCAGATTTACAGTCGAGCACCTGACGATAGGTCTCTAGTTTTTCTGTAGAAAGCCCTTGCTTGATCTCTTCCAAATCCAAATTATTTGCCCTCTGTATCAAGGTTGTGTATTATTAGACGCAACTGAGGTAAATCCTCTTGTTGTGATAGCCCTGTCCTCTTCCGCTGGAAACAGTATTGACAACAGGTAGCGAGTTTAAGAGCCACCCTTTCGAGGGTGGCTCACTTGTTTGTAGCTAATAAAAGCACACTACCTACATACACCCGTCATATATGTCTAGCACATTTTAAAAAGCCATATCTGCAATTGCTAGCATACTCACAGTATCTGTCTCTATAAGTCTTAACGTGGTTTCAAGGCTCTTATTACCTAACATGAAACAAGAACCTCAAACAAACGCTATCGAAAAGAACTCACGATAGAGCAACACATTGAACGACTAACCCAATTCAAATTCCTATCTGGACGCGGGGTCAAAATCATGCATTCAGGGTATCCGGCCGAATTATACGACTCGCTATTAACGGACTGGCGGACATGACACGGGGTGGTGTGAGACGAGAAAAATTGTGGATGAATTACGAAGCCGATAGTTTGCACTGGTCAGCTTATGCAGGGGTTAACTTTACCGACCGACTACGCATTAAACGAAAAGCCCAATGATGGGCTAAAAACTACCAAGCGTTAGAGCCAAAAGAAAGACTAGCAGTGTTGGCCGCTATGATGGAAGTAGAATAGACAGATTTAACTGTGTTGGCCACGGAGCAAAAGTTAGGAAAAAACGCTCCTTTCACTTAAGACCAGGTAAGTGACACACTCTTTGAATGACTCACTTTAGTTTCTCTCAAGATATTCAACCAACTTGACGTACTCTTCTATGGTGAATGGTTCTGACGAATTTAAAACGGTTCGCCTAATGAGCTCCTTGGTCATGTTAAGAGAGCAATTGAGATATTGTTGGGTGACAAAGATCAGTTTCGAAAAAGACGGATTATTGATCACCAATGGCTTTCTCCCTTTCATTCGAACTTCAAAACGCTCGATCACGTAATCACCCTCTCCGTCCTCGATACACACCCATTCATTTATATTCAAATTCAACTCCATTAAGATAGGTTTGTGCTGGTTGCTATATGCTTGCATGTAGAGACAGGACAAAGCCGACAAGCAATCGCGCGTCAGTTTTTACATTCAACGGTAAATTCAAAGCTTAAACGCATAGGTCCAATGAAGCTCCATTATTTTTTCCAGTCACGCCATAAACTTACTGTTTAACTGACCGTAACTGTCTGATTAATTGTTTAACTATTTTCATTTAATCATTCCTTGGTTTCCCTATCGAGAGCACCAAAAATGTTTCAGCTTACTTGATATTACTCTCGTCATGAAGAGAATCTAACTCGCTAGCAAGATCCCGGAAATAAGCCGCCCATAATTTAGTCTGCTTTTTAGACAACTTCACCTCAGCAAGTAACTCATCAATTGAAAACTTTCGTTCTGGGATATCAGGAGAAAGATAAAGAGTCAGCTTTCCCACCTTAGTCATTTCTAGATGGGGAGCCAATGGCCAAGACAAGGCTTTAGTATCGATAAAATTTCTCAGTAACATAAAGGAAGACTCCATTTTTATTATTGATTTTTTAATGCTAACAAAGTAAGCGCTCCATAAAACCCGCATTCTAATCGCCTAGCGCGAAGAATAAGATCAAGTCTCCGACCATGAGGAGATTTGAAATGGGGAAAACGACACACTAATCAAGAATGGCAAACGCTCATCGAGCAGTCTGAATCGAGTTCATTGTCAACGCTTGCATTTTGTAAGCTCAATGAACTCAACCCCTCAACGTTTTATGCTAAGCGCCAGCAACTTAAAAAAGCGAATATCTCTCAAGGCTTTGTACGGGCAGAGGTCGTCGAAAAGACAACGAAATATCAAGCTCAAATAGCCACCGCTAACATGACACTTCTCATCAATGATGTGGAATTGAGCATTCCTCAAGGCACGCCCGCTGCCTACCTGGCAGAACTCATTGGGGCCTTGTCATGAAACATATGCTCAGCGCACCAGAGATTTATCTCTACCGTGAGAGTGTCGATTTTAGAAAGTCCATCAATGGCCTCGCAGCGATTATCTAAAGTGACACC
>NZ_AP025478.1 GCF_024347415.1 Vibrio crassostreae | reverse complement strand
AGATAATATCCAAATTTAGTTACTAACACACTTTACAGTTAATGCTACACCATACACAGTCGATGATACACCGTCTACAGTTTAGGATACACCCGATGCAGTTTATGATACACCTAACACGGTTTAGGCTACACCCTGATCATGCATAAAGCCAATACTGACAAGGCTTTAAAGCGATCAAGGATCAATTTGGATCTATTAGGTTCATATTAGGTTCATATTAGGATAATTAGAACTGTGGATAAGTGGATAACTATTCGAATCCTTTATACTAAATTACTGACGGGGAACGCTTTTGGCGTTCCTGTGTCTGATTTATGCGATGGACAACTATTCGCTCGTACCTCACGAAAGTTGACCACACACAAATCTGAAATAAATAACTCAACACCTGATCTGAGAAAGATCTTTAAGCTTTGTTGTATATTGAGGCGATAAAAAGTTACGATTAATCTGCCAATGTTGTGTTGTTCCTTGGGAGAAATGACGGTCTCGATTTCTGAAAATACTTCAGACAAAGCTCATCCACAACCTGAAAGTTTATGGTAATCTTCTCTGTCAGAGCCTTTGCGTGGATAATATAATTCCCCCCACTCCAAAGTGGGCTTTTTTCTAACTTAGCTTCGCGTTAACGCTGTTCTTTTCCTGATGCCACTTCCCTTACCAAACTCTTTGAGGCCAGTCGAATCAATGGTGCAACGATTCCGTATTCAGCGGTTAAGCCTCTAATCTGATTAGCTCTAGCAGTTCTCTGAGCAATTAGTTCTTCTCGCACACGGTGCATTGATTGAATATCTTGTTGCTTGCTCATCTTTACAGACACAAAGCGCATATTCGGCCTATTTATCGCTTCGCAAATGGCTTCAGCATCGACTTTGTCATTTTTATTCGTTTTGACATAAGGCTTTACAAATTGAGCTGCAACAAGCTTCCTTGTATACCCCGCTTTGATAAGCTCTTGCCCAGTAATGAGAGGAACCACATGCTTCCATTCCAATGATTGCTGTAAAAGGCATTCGCTTCATTATCGTTTTTAGCCAAGTGTTTCTTGCATATTTTCCCTGCCAGTTCGTTTTTTCATTTTCATCAATAACATGAAGATGGAACACATTTTTTGCCAAATCGACACCCACACGAATAATCGTTCCCATTTGAGCCTCCCATCCTACAAATAAACCATGTTTATATAATCTGATCCAGTGTGATAAGGGTGAGGGGGCCCATACCATTGGCTACATTCACTTCCTCTCGTAGCCCTATGCCTAAACCTCGTTACAAAACAACCAATCACTCATTAACCGTGGCTCTCTGAACTTTTGGATTGATGAAGAGGCGATTAGCGGGTTGGCGCAAAGCAAACAGAATAAGCGCGGGAGGCCACGTCGATTCAGTGATTTGGCTATCACGACAGCACTCATGGTGAAACGAGGTTTTTCTATGCCGCTGAGAGCACTGCAAGGATTTATCGACTCGATATTTAGACTTGCCCATGTTCCATTAAGTTATCCGCATTACACTTGCATTAGTCGTAGATCTAAGCAAGTTGAGGTCTCATTTAAGACTAAAACGAGAGGGGCAATACAGCACCTAGTCATTGATACGACTGGCCTTAAGGTTTATGGCGAAGGTGAATGGAAAGTCAAAAAGCACGGGACAGATGGTAAGCGGAGAGTTTGGCGAAAGCTGCATATTGCCGTCGATACATGCACTCATGAATTATTGCAGCCGAGCTAAGTTTATCGACGGTTACAGGTGGAGAAGTACTCCCGAACTTACTGAAACAAACACGCCGAAGTATTCTTGAGGTGTCTGCTGATGGCGCTTATGACACGAGAGCGTGTCACGCTCGAAATCTCGCCGTGGGTTGCCAGAAGTTATACGGCTCAAATAAGTATTGGAAAGAGCGGTATGAATACCACAAACGTTCACTCTCAGAAACAGCGATGTATCGAGTTAAACTGTTGCTAGGAGGGCAACTGAGTTTAAGAAATTACAATGCACAGGTGGGTGAAACTTACGCGATGATAAAAGCGTTGAATAAGCTCACTGGGTTAGGTATGCCTGAAACTTGTCGTATTGACTAAAAAGCATGCGAAACAGGGTGACTCTGTCTCTAAACTGAATTACGCCACAAAGCCGCGTAGCTGCTATTTTCGTTGAACTTGAAGCCGAGATGGCAGGGTACTTAGAGGCGTTGGATTATGGTGCTTAATGGTTGAGTTTTAAAAAACTATCCATACTCATAGACAGGAGCTTAAGCGCTAAGCGACTTATTTAGATACAAAAATGGCTTTATTTGTGATCTGATGTTCATCGCAAAACAATACATCAAATACGAATAAAGCCGATGACGATTATCTCCTTAACAAACGACTATGGCGTCAATAGTTAATTTTTGGCGCTGTTTCATCCCATAGAACACCATCTCTGAGCATTGAATTTAAGATCACAACCATCTTGCGCACGCATGCAATAATAGCGACTTTCTTTGGTTTACCAGCGTCTAAAAGTCGCTGATATGTCGCTTTAAAAACAGGATTACATTGCATGGCTGACATCATTGCCATATATAACACAGTGCGTACTTGCGCTCGACCTCCTTGGATCACGCGCTTACCTTTGTAGCGCCCACTTTCGCGTGTTATTGGAGCGACACCAATCAGTGATGCCGCTTGTTTATTCGTGATGTAACCAAGTTCAGGTACGTTGCTAATTATTGATGCGCGGCAATGTTTCCTATTCCTGGGACGCTTTGCAATATTGTGTTTTTAGCCTGGTATTCAGGACTATCTTCAATGAGTTTAACGAGCTTTTCTTCTAACTTGGTGATTTGATTTTTTATAGTGGTTAGCATTGGTTTGATAGTCGGATGGAGAGAGGCGGGAAGTATCTGGATTCGGTTCTTTTCCATTGTTTGCATGGATAACAACTGGTTTCGGCGAATGACTAAGTCACTCATTAGGCGTATGTTTCTTGGCTTTATGACAGTAAGAGCTGGTTTGATTGCTTCTCCATAGTGAGCGATCAACTCTGCATCTAAACGATCATTTTTGGCTCTGCGGCCAATAGCACCAGCGAATCGTTTTATGTGGACAGGGTTTGCTCTGACAATTGGTAATTGAGCCTCTGCACATGCAAGAACAAAAGGCATTTCTAATCGGCCTGTAGCTTCAATAACGATTCGTTCAGGACTGTGACTTTTAATCGTTTTGAGTGCTTTTTTGATGCCTTTATCATTGTTATCTACTGAGAAAAATAGATCTAGTGGCCTGATGTGGATGTCTAATTGTGTTTTGCCAGTATCAACTCCAACGTTGATGCTTTGATTGATTTTGGTATTCATAATAAGCTAACTCATACTTGCGTAATGCGGGTTCGAGACCCAGTCGACTATTCGAGGTTTATGCTTGAAGTCCTATGTAGCGTTCATGTTTGTTATCGGTCTCTCGATAGAGGAGCCAGCATTTAAACGAACTGCTACATAGAAAGCTTTAGTTGCAGCTAAAGCCTGGGTCTCACATTACCCGATTGGAGTGCTTATTATCCATACAAATCAATTTAAACAATTCTTTAATGCTGACATCCTTCAAAAAATGGCTAAAAATACAGGCCTGATGAAACGGTGTCGGGCGATATTACCCGAGCAGTTAGTCATTAGCTTAGTGGCCGCGTTAAGCAAAGGAAACTGCACTTCCATCGCGGATTTACTGCGACAATTCAATGGCATGTGCTTAAGCCCTGAAGATGCCGTGGCATACAAGCTTTACCATAACCAGTTGAGAAAAGACGAGTTTCCGAAATTCATGCGGCAACTTGTCATGCGAGCAATAGCCCAATTTGCTCGCCAGCAGAATGTCGGCCTACCAGATAAGCTCGACACCTTTGATGATGTATTGCTTCAAGATGGCAGCTCTTTCCACATCCATTATGACCTGGCGGATGTTTATCCGAGTCGATTTAAACGTAACCCTGCCGCGGTTGAATGCCATATGACAATGTCGTTGAAAAGCTTTTCTCTAGTCGCGATGAGCATCAGCGCTGATACGGCATCAGAAAGAGATTTTTTACCTTAGCCCAAAACGATGAACAACAAATTGCTGTTGGCTGACGCAGGGTATCCTGTTTTAAATTTGTTCGCGAGCTTGAACAGTATGGCGGGCTCTATATTGTCCGAGGTGCGAAGTCTCTGAATCCTATGATTATTGAGGTGAGAAACGGCCAGGGGCGACTTCTGCCTAAGCTAGAAGGGAAGAAGCTGAAAGACATTACTCGAGGCACCAACCGTTCGCAAGTCCTTGATCTAAAAGTCCGTCGAGGTAAACAAGAGTTTAGAGTTGTGCGACGTTGGTTTGCCGAAGAAAAACGATTCTGCCTTTGGATAACTAACTTACCTTCAGACACCTATACTGCCGATGACATCATGGCGATCTACCGCTGTCGATGGCAGGTGGAGCTGCTTTTTAAAGAGTTAAAGTCTCACACCAACTGGCAACGATTTGTCACCGCACAAAAGGCCATCGTTGATGGGCTCATCTGGGCCAGTTTACTTGCGCTGATCATTAGGCGCAGTATTGCGCTTCAGATAATGCCATCGGTCTCACTATTTAAAGCGGCAAAAAATGTGGATGTATGGCTGTTGCCAATATTTGAATGTATCAGCCACAGAGCATGGTCAGAAATCAGCAATAAAATCGAATGGGCTGCCAGTTATATATCAGGAACGATCAAAAGTCCGATCAGAGGAAATCTAAAGAAAACATTACGTTAGACGGAATTTACGCTGGGCTTAATGCTTAAGGTTCAGTCTATGATCCATACTAGGAAATAACATAAAACCTGCTGTTAAAGCAGGGCTATTTGGTTCGGCTATAAAAAAGAATTCTATGTTCCACTTCAATAGGTCGTGAATTACTTTCCTTATACCTAATGTTGTTCTATAACTAGTAGGTGGGTGTTAAGAGTTATATTAATTATTTTCTCTTATGAGCAGCAGTTGGTTAGTACTTTTACTGAGGTCGTAATAATTTGTGTAGTCAATAGTTGGTTTGGAGTGTGTATGACTGGGAAGACTCGGGCCACAAAGCTCTCTTTAAGTATATTAATATTGTCACTCAGTGTGACAATAATGTGTTGGTCTATGGCTAGCGATTATGTTGAAAATAATGCTGAAAGTCATTTTACTAATTATACCCAAGAAGTTAAAGCGCTTATTCAAAACCGTATGTTGAATTATAAACAGGTGCTCTCAGGGGGCGTTGCTTTGTTCGCTGCTTCCGAGCATGTCAATCGTAAGGAGTGGGCGAAATATATTGATAAGTTACATCTTGGTTTATTCTACCCCGGTATACAGGGGATTGGTGTTTCTATTCCCGTCTCTGCTCAAGATAAAGAGGCTCATGTTTGGCAAGTTCGTGCGGAAGGTTTTCCCCAGTATGATATTAAACCTAATGGGATTCGAAATGAATATACTACCATTATCTATTTGGAACCTTTTGATGAGCGTAACCGTCAGGCATTTGGCTTTGACATGTATTCTGAAGCCGTTCGGCGTCAGGCTATGGCCAGGGCTAGAGATACAGGACAAGCCGCTTTATCTGGTAGAGTTGAGTTAGTTCAGGAAAGCCCCGAGGATAAACAGGCGGGCTTTTTGCTTTATTTACCTATCTACAAAACGACTTATTCACCTGAGACCCTTGAAGAGCGTAGGAAGTCCTTTGTTGGTTACGTTTATAGTCCATTCCGTACTACAGACCTCATGCAAGGTATCCTTCAGCCTGAAGTCTCAACGGTTAGCTTTCGGGTATATGATGGCGCTGATGATGATCCTAGTCGTTTGCTTTATGACGGGAATAACGCCTTAAATATTGATGAAGAGCAATTCAGACCGGCATTTCGAAGATCGGAAGTGATTAATGTTTCAGGCCGAGATTGGACTCTTATTTATACTTCTACCCCAGTATTTGAAGCAGCTCTCGACTTCACGCTACCTCGTCTTGTTGCTGCTACAGGGGGACTTTTAAGTATTCTGTTTTTTTTCCTTATTCGTATGTTGATGGTTTCGCATCAAACAGCTGAAAGGCTGAATCATGAAGCCTCGGCAAGACGAGAAGCTGAAGGGGCTCTCAAGGTTCTAAATCATGAATTAGAAAGCCGTGTTAGCAAACGCACTCAAGAACTAAAGCAACAAGAAGAGCTTAATCGAATGCTTTTAGAGAGTTTGAGCGAAGGGGTGGAGGCTTGTGACTCGGACGGAAATTTAACTCTGTTCAACCGCACAGCAAGAGAGTGGTATGGCTCCGATCCATCACTGCTCCTCCCCGAACAGTGGAGCAACTATTACAATTTATATGAAGTCGACAACCTAACGCCGTTGGCGAAAGAAAATATACCGTTGCTCAGAGCATTTAATGGAGAGCATATTCAAAATGAGGAATTTTGTGTGGTCGCTAAGGGGCAATCGCCCCGATTTGTTTTGGCCAATGGTGCACCAATTCATGATATCGATGGTAACCGGCTAGGGGCTGTTCTCGCTATGCACGATGTAACTGAAAATAGGCGGCATGAGCGCCGCTTCAGTGATATTTTTGAGTTTGCACCAGATGCGATGCTGATGATAGAGAGGGATGGCGGTATTACTCAGGCCAATAGCCATGCAGAGGTTGTTTTTGGCTGGAGGAAAGAAGCAATTAAAGGGCAACCAATAGAGTGTCTACTACCGGGTATTTCTTCCGAGATTAAGAGCTATTTCTTTGATAACGACGAATGGGGTGAAGGAGAGCGTGTTAAGCAACTCTCAGCAACGGTTAGACGTAAGGAGGGAGAGGATGTTCCAGTTGACATTAGTTTAAGCCCTGTTGAATCAGAAAAGGGCTTGCAGGTAGCTGTCGCTATTCGGGATATCACCCAACGTGTCCAGTCAGAGAGAGCAAATAAAGAAGCGATGGCTATGCTTAATGCTATTGAGGACGGAGCATTTATCTTTGATCCAGAAACGCTTCGCCACAGTTATGTCAATGAAGGTGCGGTTTGTCAACTGGGTTATTCCAGAGAGGAGTTGTTGGAGCTTACTGTGGTTGATTTTAAAGTTGATTATGATGAAAACCGTTACCGGAAGTTGATGGAGCCCTTGTTAAATGGTGAGCAGAAGGTTATTCACCTTTCTACCGTTCATAAACATAAAGATGGTCACCTCATTCCGGTTGAAGTTAGTCTTCAATACCTTTCTCTACCAGGAGGGAAAAGGCGTTGTATATCAATGGTTCGGGATGTAACTGAGCGTTATCAAGCCCTACAGCAACTCGAGGAGGCTGCAAAGCAACAAAAAGTAGCTAATCTTATCATAGATCAGGAGCGGAAAAAGCTTACTCAACGGGTATCTGAACGCACGGCGTCATTGCGAGCGACAAATGAAAAACTCGAACAGGCACGGACTGAGGCGGAGCAAGCAAGCCTCGCGAAATCGGCCTTCTTGGCAGCAATGAGTCATGAAATACGGACGCCAATGAATGGAGTTATTGGCATGTTAGATGTTTTGTCACACCGTCGATTGGATAGTCAGCAAATGGATGAAGTTAAAATTATCCATGACTCGGCGTTTGACCTGTTGGGGCTAATTGATGATATTTTAGATTTCTCAAAAATTGAAGCGGGGAAGTTAGACCTAGAACAGCTTCCAGTGTCTGTCGAAGAGGTTGTTGAAGGGGTCTGTACCTCGCTTCTCTCTGTTTCAGAGAAGCAAGACGTTGACTTGCAGTTATTTATTGCCCCAACTTTTCCAAGTCATATTCTGTCTGATCCAACCCGACTGAGGCAAATCTTCTATAATTTGATTGGTAATGCTATTAAGTTTAGCTGTGGCCGTGAGGAAAAGCGGGGAGACGTCTCGATCCGCGTAAATATTGTTGATAGTAAAATGGTTGTCAATATCGAGGATAACGGTATTGGAATGTCAGCGGAGGCCCTAGCTATGCTATTTACTTCTTTCTCTCAGGCTGAATCCTCCACAACGCGTCGTTTTGGAGGCTCGGGGTTAGGCTTGGCGATCACGAAGCGCTTAGTGGATTTGATGAACGGAGGTATCACAGTAAACAGTAAGTTAGGCAAAGGAGCAATGTTTACAGTTAGCTTACCTTGTGAAGTTAATAAAAAAGCGGTTTTACCGCCCTCAGCTATCCTTTCAAATACAAAGTGCATTCTAGTTGAGGGTTCAACATTTAAGACTGATGATCTACGAGTGTACCTTGAGCATTCGAATGCTAATGTTCGAGTCGTGAGCAACTATCCTGAAGCGTTGCGTCTTGCAGAATCACTTGAAGATATTGTTGTTATAATTATTGGTGCTCCAAAAAATGCCCCCGAACTTACCGCTGATTTTCTGAAAACATTGAATATATTACGAAGTGAAAGTGGGCATATTAGGCATCTTTTGATTAATCGAGATCAGCTTAGACCTCTGGCGTTCGAATCCCCGGATCTTGTTATCTTGAATGGTAACCTATTACGTAGGCAAGAGTTTTTACGGTCTGTTGCCGTGGCTGCCGGAGTCATTTCACCCGAAATAATACTTGAGAAAGCGAGAGATGAATATCTGCCGTTAACAGCGGGACTGAGTGTGGCACAAGCCCGCACAGAAGGACGGTTAATATTGGTTGCAGAAGATGACAGTATTAATCGAAAAGTAATCCTCAAGCAACTGAATATTCTTGGTTATGCCGCAGAGGTTGCTGAAAACGGACTGCTGGCTCATCAACTTTGGCAAGAGGGGAATTATGCATTGCTCTTGACGGATTTACATATGCCAGGACTGGATGGCTATGGATTAACGGAAGCGATCCGGAAGCAGGAGTCCGAGTTAACGAAAAAACCCATATTGGCCTTGACAGCTAATGCTCTGAGAGGTGAAAAGAATCGAGCAAAAGCGGTGGGAATGGATGATTATCTCACAAAACCAGTCCAGCTCCATTTGCTTAAAGAGGTACTCGAAAAATGGTTGCCTAACCAAAATGGGGCAATAATTGAAGAGGAACAGATTGAGCACACTGAAATATTAGCCGTCAGTAAGCTGGCTGAACTTGTGGGGGATGAACCAGTTGTTATAGGTGATTTTTTGGTAGATTTTTTAAGTTTAATGAAAATGCAGCATAAACAGTTAAGAGTCGCCTCTGTCGCCAAGGATAGTAGAAAAGTAAGCAGTATCGTCCATAAGCTCAAATCGTCATCTCGTTCGGTGGGTGCCATGAGGTTAGGTGATTTATGTGCTGAGCTTGAAAATGCCTGTACTACAGATGATGCCGTTGTACAGGCGTTGACAATGACCTTGTTAGAGAAGTGTTTTGCTGATACAGAAGAAGAGGTAGTAGGTTACCTCGATAAAACTAATCATAGAGGAGAAACTTATGGCGATAATGTTGATTGACGATGAATCGTTTTCAAGGAAGTTGGTTGCTCATCAGTTACAAAAATTCGTGAACGAAAAGGTTGTTTATGAATATGAACATGCTGTTGAGGCTCTTCAAAAACTAGAAAGTCAGTCTGAAGATATTGAACTGATTTTCTGTGATCTGCAGATGCCACAGATGGACGGAGTGGAGTTTGTCCGTCATTTGGGGTGTATAGGCTATCAGGGAGGTGTTATTTTAATGAGTGGTGAAGACCAAGCCATTCTAGACAGTGCTAAAAGGCTGGCAGATACTTATCGCCTTAATATTCTTGGTAGTCTTCATAAGCCTTTTAGTCTTGCTCAGTTAAAAGAAATTATTGAACTGCAAGCCCCTCATCTAGAGACGGTAGGTTTTGATGCTCCGAGAGAGTATTCTGAGGCTGAGCTTCGTTGTGCTCTTGAACAAGGTGAGCTAATCAATTATTACCAGCCACAGGTTAGACTTCGAGATGGTAAAACTGTTGGTGTTGAAGCCTTGGTACGTTGGCAACACCCTAAAGATGGCCTAGTGTTGCCTGAGAGGTTTGTCCCGCTCGCTGAAGAGTATGGACTGATAGGTGACTTGACGAGAGTTGTCTTGGCTGGGGCTCTAGAACATATCAAACATTGGAAATATTCGGAATTAAAGCTTTGTATGTCAATTAATGTCTCAATGGAAAGTTTGACGTCATTGGAATTTCCAGACTGGATTCAAGATACTGCAAGTAAGGCAAGATTTCCATTGTCAAACTTAGTATTAGAAGTTACGGAAAGTCGGATGATGAAAGATCGGCAAGTAGCTTTGGATATCCTGACGCGACTGCGACTTAAAGGCGCTGCTTTATCTATTGATGACTTTGGTACTGGGTATTCCTCGTTAGCTCAATTACGGGATATTCCATTCAGTGAGCTTAAGATAGATCGAATTTTTGTGCATGGGGCTCATGCGGATAAGTCTTTACGCGCGATTTTTGAAGCTAGTTTAAAAATGGCTCAACAATTAGGATTATTGACCGTCGCTGAGGGAGTTGAAAATATTGATGACTGGGTATTTTTACGTGAGGTAGGGTGTGATGTTGCACAGGGTTATTTTATTGCCAAGCCGATGTCTGCAAGTCATTTACCTCTCTGGTTAGATGAGTGGGAGAGCCAGCGAATAGGAGACAATACTATGTATGATTCTATTCATATTATGCCTGAGGAAATTTCTGGTTCTGAGTGAATATTTAGCGTGTCAAGAGTTTTTAGAAAAAATTAAATTGTATAGGGGCTTTGTTGCGTAATTCAATGGAACTAAATCCAGAGCCTACGATCTGATCAGTTACATCCACTATCTCTCGTAGCCTCATGCCTAAACCTCTTTACAAAACAACCAACTGGAAGCAATACAACCAATCACTCATTAATCGAGGCTCTCTGACCTTTTGGATTGATGAAGAGGCGATAAGCGGGTGGGCGCAAAGCAAACAGAATAAGCGCGGGAGACCACGTCGATTCAGTGACTTAGCTATCACGACAGCGCTCATGGTAAAACGAGTTTTTTCTATGCCACTGAGAGCGCTGCAAGGATTTATCGACTCGGTATTTAGACTTGCCCATGTTCCATTGAGTTGTCCACATTACACCTGCATCAGTCGTAGAGCCAAGCAAGTTGAGGTCTCATTTAAGAGTAAAACGAGAGGAGCGATACAGCACTTAGCCATTGATGCGACTGGCCTTAAGGTTTATGGCGAAGGTGAATGGAAAGTCAAAAAACACGGGGCAGATGGCAAGCGGAGAGTTTGGCGAAAGCTGCATATTGCAGTCGATACAAGCACTCACGAGATCATTGCAGCCGAGCTAAGTTTATCGACGGTTACAGATGGAGAGGTCCTCCCGAATTTACTGAAACAAACACGCCGAAGTATCCTTGAGGTGTCTGGTGATGGCGCTTACGACACGAGAGCGTGTCACGCTGCTATTAAGATTAAGCGAGCCGTTGCGCTTATTCCCCCAAGAGAAGGGGCAGCCTTCTGGGAGCGCGGTCATCCTCGAAATCTCGCAGTGGGTTGCCAGAAGTTATACGGCTCAAATAAGTATTGGAAAGAGCGGTATGGATACCACAGACGTTCACTCTCAGAAACCGCGATGTATCGAGTTAAACAGTTACTAGGAGGACGATTGAGCTTAAGAAATTACAATGCGCAGGTGGGTGAGACTTACGCGATGATAAAAGCGTTGAACAAGCTCACTGGGTTAGGGATGCCTGAAACTTGTCGTATTGACTAAGAAATACCCGAAACGGGGTAGCTCTATCTTTAAATATAATTACGCAACAAAGCCCCTCGGTTGAGCAATACTTACCAAATAAAACATGCCACTGCGGTGGTTGTGTTATTCCAAATAGAAAGCCTTTTAAACGACATCAACTCTTTAAAGGCGAGTGCTCATGGTGCGGTGATCAACATCAAGCCGAGCTTCCAGAGCATGTACCTGATGTTCAGATGGGGCCAAATCTGCATAGCTTTCTCTCAGTCCAAGCAACGCAACACCATCAAAGCATAGGTAAAATACAATCGATGTTGAAAGATGTCTTTCAGCTTAACTTCTCTACAGGTGCGATATCAGCCGCTCAAGGGAGAGTGACAGAATACTTAGCGGATACCCACAAACAAATCCATGAAGCAGTCAAAGCCTCCCGACTAATTATGGCTGATGAAACCTCACATCAGCGTAATAATGATAAACGTTGGATGTGGGCTGCACTTAGTAATGACGTAGCCTTTTTCCAGATTAACAGCGGTAGAAACCAACATGCGGCCAAGCGACTACTTGGCGAGGCTGTCTCACACCTTTTAGTCACCGACCAATACTCAGCCTACAAATATATTGATGAATCCAAGCGACAGTTATGTTGGGCCCACATCTTAAGAAACGTGATAGCTATCGAGGATAGTGTTTGCTCTGAAAATCAAAAAATAGGAGAAAAACTCGCTTTAATCGCTCATAGCGTATTTAGGTGCCACCATCGATATATCGAGAGTAAAACTACCGATAACCAATATTATCGTCGACTCAGGCGATTAAGAAAGAGCTGGCTTCAGTGGCTCAAACTCGGCAGTTATCAATGTTCAAAACGATATCGGGGTCGGTGCCGTAATCTCATCGCAGGTGATGCGATGGTCTGGCGCTTTATAGATGACTCCGAATGCCCGTTAACAAACAAGGCTGCAGAGCGAGTTCTCCGAAATTACATATTGATGAGAAAGTGCTGTTACGTAACTCGCTCATATCGAGGAGATCTATTCCGTGAGCGATGTTCTCACTTATCGAGACCGCTAAACTTCAACAGATCTCAGCTTATAAATGGCTGCGTGAAATCATCGAGCATCATATGTTCAAAGTGGATTATCAAACACCAGCGTTCTTAGCATAAACCGACGTCAATAGCTCGTGGGTGAATAGTTACCATGAATCAACTGTCGCTGGCCATCTCAGAGACTATGTTCTTTCAGAAAAAATTAAGCCTGAAAATGGTTGCAGCCAAAGTAAACTTTCTGCCACTCAAACTATTGCATATTTCGGAGCATTCCGATCAGTCATTTCGGGATAATCCGATCGCCCATTTCCCCCCTGTGTCAGCATAGTTGTCGCCTTAGAATTTAATTCAGTTTGGAGATAAATATGCCTAAACCGTCAATTGACCTAGAGATCCAAGAACAAGGTCGAACCTGGTTACTCCCACCATACAACTACTCCTTGCGAAGAGTGGCTAACGAACTTAATGTTGGCCATGCGACAGTTCATAAATGGAGGGAACAATTGAAGATAGAAGGCTTGCTAGACGGAGAAAGTTCAAATCAAAAAGAACTTTCAGCAGAGGAAATCTTTGCCATTGTCATCGAAACAGCTGTTATGACAGAACATGAACTAGCAGCATATTGTAGGTCTAACGGCCTTTTTGTTGAACAGGTCAAACAGTGGAAAATTGCATCAATACAAGCTCACCAACCTAAGAAGAACCCTGCTAACAAAATAGATTCAACTCACAGAGTGGATAAGAAGCGAATCAAGATATTAGAAAAAGAGTTGGCTAGAAAAGAGAAAGCTTTAGCTGAAACAGCCGCATTGCTTGTTTTGCGGGAAAAGTTCAATGCCCTCTGGGAACCAAGCGAGGAAGATTAACTCCTCTCTCCGAGCGGCTAAAAATAGTTACATTCATTGAAGACGCTATCAATAGTGGAGCCACTAAAACTAGAGCGTGCAGGTGCGTTGGGATATCGATAAGGACGATGCAACGCTGGGTGCAAGATGGGGGGCAGATAGTAGAAGATTTGCGTAACCTGCCAAAAGCAAAAACTCCTCACAACAAGCTCACCGCCCAAGAGCGGCAAGATATTTTAGATGTATGCAATGCACCTGAATATGCGGATCTGCCTCCCAACGTAATAGTGCCTATGCTTGCGGATAAGGGGATTTACATAGCCTCAGAATCAACAATTCTACAGAGTCTTAAAAGAGCACTCTCAACTAAAAAGACGAGGCGGCTCTGCCTCAATCAGTAGACCAAAGCCCAAGGCTCAGAAAGCGATAAAACCAAATCAGGTTTGGAGTTGGGATATTAGCTACTTACCATCAATTACTAAGGGTGAGCATTACTACCTCTATGTAATTATGGATATTTTTAGCAGGAAAATAGTTGGTGCAGAAGTATTCCAACAAGAGCTTGGCGAGCATGCTGCCGATTTGCTTCAACGTACAACTTGGAAAGAGAAATGCGTCAACAAAGGGTTAGTACTGCACTCTGATAATGGCGCACCTATGAGAAGCTATACCATGTTGGCCAAGATGAATGATCTTGGTGTAATGAGTTCGTACTCTCGCCCTAGAGTTAGTAACGATAACCCTTATTCCGAGTCACTATTTAAAACGGTCAAATGTATCCCGTCATGGCCAGTGGCAGGATTCAGATCCATTGAAGAAGCAAGGAAATGGGTTGGAGATTTCACCTATTGGTACAACTTTGAACATAAGCACAGCGGCATAAAATATGTGACACCTCAGCAAAGGCACACTGGTGAAGATCATCACATCTTAGAGCAACGGAAGCTTGTTTATCGTAAAGCTCAAGCAACAAGCCCTGGGCGGTGGAGCGGGCAAACTAGAGACTGGAGCTTTATTGACGAGGTGTTCTTAAATCCAGAGAACAAAGCTGCCTAAGATGTTGTAAATATGTAAAAATGACGACAACTTGCTTGAAAAACAGCGGAAATGAGCGATCGCAATCACCGAAATACGCAAACTATGCAACTTATCGAACATTTGACCGAGAATACCTATGATGATACTCATCAAATTGTCGACTATGTTAAAGAGGCGTTCGGCTTCAGGTATGAATAAATGGTTCACTACAATGGTTTTAGCTACAAGAAACCGAAAGGCATTCCGCACAAGTTTGATGAGTCAAAACTGCAAGCGTTCATTGATGATTACGAAGCTCTAAAGACAAGTTGCGGTGAGGATGAATCGATACTGCTCCCGCAGCCGCAGCACAGTCGACTAAAATTACCCATGGGTGGAGTTCTGGAAACGACAGGTAATCGTAGCCGGCTGAATATTATTGGTGTGTTAAACCTGTCTGACATTGGAGCGACCATTGTTAGCGATTACGAAAGTATTAACAATGGTCGTTTTTTCTGTAAGCTCCGAGATGGCTATCCAATTAAACCACAAGATCCATATCATCTCAGATGAAGCAGGATATCACCGCAGTGATTTAGTCAGAGATGCAGCATTTGTCCTTAACATTGAGTTGCATTATCTCCCACTTTACAGCCCAAATATCAATCCAATTGAACGGCTTTGGAAGGTAATGAACGAAAAGTCGAGGAATAACGTTTAAACGAGACTTCAAGGAAGCTATTGACCGATTATTTATTGTGTCTTTTCCTGAGTTCGCAGGTTCATTGACGTCTCGAATCAATGATAATTTTTAGGTGTTCAAGCCTATCTCTTCAAGTTGAACGGGTAAATTTTATTTGAAACTATTCTTCTTATTTAAGTTTCTATTTTAGTGGGATTGTATTTTCCTGCCAATAAACTCTTTATTATTTCAGAAACAACTTCATTGCTTACTGGCTTATGAATAACATCATTTTGTCCTGCTGATAATAATAAATATCGAGTCTCTTGGAAGGCGTCAGCAGTACAGCCTATAATTGGGATTTTTGATTTATAATTATCGTATGCACGTATTTTTTTTGTTGCCTCAATACCATCCATTTCAGGCATATATTGGTCCATGAATATAATATCAAAATCTGATTTTTCAATAATATTAATACACTCAATCCCATTTTTTGCAATCGTTACTTCATGTTTTTGTCCTTCTAACATCCATTTTAAAAAGAAGGCATTTAAAGTGCAATCTTCAACAATAAGTACTTTTAATATTTGATTTGTCAATATTTCTTTGGATTTACCGCTATCTAAAAGGTCATCAATTGCAATAGGGGGCTGGCCAATTTCATCAATTTCTAAATTTAAATGAAAGTTATACTGCATTCCTTTATAAGCTGGAATAGTTGCTTCAATATCTCCTCCCATTAATTTTATTAAATAACTAACAATACTTAAATGTACACCTGTTGCACCAGATTTTCTTGATGAAATTAAGTTGACAATTGAGAAAGGTTTAAATAATGTTTTTATATCTTCTGGAGATGACTGAATGCCCGTATCTTCTAATTGGAAGTTAATACGTTGCATGTGACTTGAAAAGTTTTTACCTGAATCTGCACTCACTTTGAGAGAAATGTGGCCGGTTTCTGTATAGGTAAATGCATTAGAAAGTAGATAATCAATTAATTGATAAAATCGCTTTTGGTCTCCGATATAAACATCATTAATTGTTTTATCAAGGGAAAACTCAAATATAATTGCCTTTGCTTTTGCTTTTTTTTGATATTTATTAATTATTAACTCTATTACTTTTTTTGGCGAAAATGGGTCTGAATCTAAAGTTATTCTTTCCATCTCAAAGTCAATTAACTCCATTACATCATTAAGTAAAAGGTTCAAATTTTCAGATGCAGTGATGATTTGTGTTAACTTAGCTTTTTGCTCAGAGTTTGCACTTTTTTCATTGGCAAATCGTGTTAATCCCATAATAATGTTAAGAGAAGCTCTTGATTCATAAGAAATAATTGACAAGAAGTTCGTTTTCATATTTTCGGCTAATTGACTGGCTTTTAATTTTTCTTTTAAATAAGCATTAATTCTTGCAATTTTTTTATTTTCTTTGCGAATTAAATTTGCAGAGAGAAATATTCGCCAGATTATAAAAAAACCCAAACAAATTAAATATATGTACAGTATGTTATTTGTTTCTTTCTTCTGATTTTTTAATTCTTTTTGTTGTTTATTGTTTTTTTCTTTTAATATATTTGCGGCATTTTTTAAATTATATTCAATGCTATATCTTTCATTATTAAGATCGATAACAAGAGGTAATACTTTGGTTTTTTGTAACCAGATGTTCTCTATTATTTCTAAATAATTTTCTAATTCATTTTTTAAATAAGATGAAATTTTTATAAGCTCAATAATGTCTCTTTTAAGCACCGAATATGAATTTTCAGATAATTCATCAAGAAATACATGATTTTCCATTGGAAGTCGGCTTATAATAGATAGTAATTCCCCCCCTTGTTTACTTTCATCTAAACGACCTAAAAAATTATAAAATGATGTATTAGCTTCCGAATTTAATATACTTATACGTAATGCATAATCTGAAGCTAAGCGCCAATAAGCTATGTTTTTTTCTAGTGATTTAGAAAAAGGAGTAGACTCAATGCCCATCTCTGTTATTAATAAATCAAGTTCTCTTAATTGGGTGTTTGTTAGTGTTTCTGACTCAATATCATAATCTTTCTCCCAACGTCTGGCATCTATATTTAAATTTTCTATCATAGCAAAAGCTTTTTCTAGCGAGGTATTATAGGATAGTAATTCCTTTTCTTCCTTATGGTAAAGAGAAGTTTGATAAGTCCAACCGTAGATACCTACCACAATAAAAATACAACTAAATAAAATTAGCATACCCAACCGACGAGTCTGCTCATAACTATTTTTTATACTATTTTTTGCCATTTTCATTATTCCGTATCAATAATTTAGGGGGAATTGATTTTTAATTCTGGTTAATTATTATCATTAATCTTCCACTTACTAATATCTTCATTTTTTAATTTAATAATTTTCACATAAACTCGCTGGTTTACAGCGTCGGATGCATCATGTTTATTATTAACCGATTTTGTATGTTGTCCTTGATTAACTATCTCAATATTATCAGGATTAGCACCATAATAAACTAATGCATCTTTTACTGCATTGGCACGTTGTAACTGCAATTTTTCATTCACTTCATTTGAACCAATTTCGCTGGTATGCCCTTCAATAAAAATAGTTGAATCGTCATGATTTTCAATATAATTAGAGTATTCTTCTAACTCGTTAGCATACCAACCCTCAATTTTAGCTGACCCAATTTTGAAAAAAATAATTATTTCTTTTACTTCCTCTACTGATTTAATAACAGCGCACCCATTATTATTAATAATAATATCTAATTCAGTGTCAGGGCATGCATCTCTTATATTAATCACACCATCACCATCTTGGTCTGCAAGTCTCGCCTCTTGATTAATTGATTTAATAGTATATTCATTAGTCTCAGTATTCGCACAAGAAATTATTATTAAGAATGTACTAAATATTAATATTTTTTTTATATTCATTGGCCTTTCTCCCATTCTTGAGGACGTTCAATATATAGTGATTTTAATAGATTACCCATTGCGTGCATTAGCTGGTAGGTTGCAATTTCTTTTTGAACATTTATTTCTAAATATGCTTTTTTTGCTTGGAATAAATCTGTCTTAGAAATAAGCAAATCAAGTAACTCTCTACGGCCAACTTTAAATTGCTCTTCATAACCTTCAGCAGCGATAGCTGATTTATCAACATTAGTTTTTAAATATTGCATTTGCTCCTGTAGTAAAAGATGGGAATTCCATGCTTTAATAACAGATTGATGGATTTGACGTTGTGTTAATTTTAAGGAATTGGTTGCTTCTACTTTACGCCAACTATTTGCATCTCTACGTGCTCCCCGTTTTCCGCCACTAAAAACATCAAATTCCATGTTAAGCATAATCTGCATCTCCTCTGTATCCCCCTGATTTGGATAAGCAGGGTTAGAATAACCAGAATAATCCTTGTAATTAGCAGAGGCTTCAATGTAGATTTCAGGATAATAATCAGATGCAGAAGCTTTATAGTCTTTGTTTACACTATTAATTTTTTCGACTGCGGATTGAATTGAAAAGTGATTAGCTAGCGCATAATCGACGGACTCTTGTTGTGTTTTAATTAAAAATGAGGTGTCAGGTTTTGGCTTAATTAAATTCTCTGCAGGAGACCCTACTAATAACATATATTCTGCTTCTAAATCCATTACTCGATTCTGAGCTGCAATTGTCGAGGCTCTTGAGTTTGCAACACGTGAAGCAACTTGTGCTAAATCTGATTGTGGTGCTAGTTGGTTATTTACCTTTACTTTTACATCTTCATATATTTTTTCGTGGTCCTGTTGATTCAGTTTTGAAAGCTGTAATAGTTGATTGGCAGACACTAAATTTAAGTACACATTAATCACATCCATTGCGCTTGATTCTGTTTCTGAAAATAGACTTAATCGTTCAGACTCTGCTTTATGACCCAAACTTTGTACATCATAATAAGTACTCAAACCAGTAAATAATGATTGTCTTAATACAAGGCTAGCTTCTTTTAATTGTGCATCATCATCAATTTTATTGCCTGATTCATTATCGTATTTTTGAAGCCCAGCGCCTACTTTTAAGGTTAAAGTAGGGTAGTAGTCCCCTCTACTATAATCTTGGTCTGACTGAAGAGTTTTAAGACGCGAAAATGATTGCTGTAGCTTAGGATCTATTTTTATTGCATGTGCAATACTTTCTTCAAGAGAAAGCGAAAAGGCAGAGCTTGATAAAAATAAAATTAATGAAAAAAATATTGATAGATAAATTTTTTTTGTCAAAAATTTAATTGAATTATTATATTTTTCTTTGAACTTTTTCATCGCTATTCCTCAATTATTAATAAATATTCTCAAAAAAATTACATTTCTCTCATTGCATTAGCTTTTGCTCTCAAAATTGGTTTTAACCAATATTGCATAATTGTTTTTTTGCCTGAAATAATGTCAACATTTGCTTGCATACCTGGCTTCATTACCGTTATATATCCAGAATCAGTCGTTGTATTTGATAAATTAACATAGCCAATATAATAAGCATTTCCCTCTTCATCAGTAATTGTATCGGCACTCAAGTGCGTGAGTTCTCCAGTTATCCCACCATAAATTACAAAGTCATAGGCGCTTAACTTAATAAGGGCTGGGAGCCCTATTTTTAAAAAACCAATATCTTGAGGAAGAATTTTTACTTCAACTAGCATCTCTTTATCAAAAGGGACAATCTCAATCATAGTTTCGCCTGGTTGGATAACGCCACCCGATGTGCTTGAGAAAATAGATTTAACAATTCCTGAAACAGGGGATTTAATCACAGTCCTTTTTACTTTATCTTGAATCGCTGTATTATTCGTTTCAAGTTGTGCAAGTTCACTCAACTTGTCATTCAATCGGTCTTGTGTTTCTACTTTTGCTTTAGCGATTAAGCCATTTAACTCTAATCCAGCCTCTTGTTGCTGTTTGATTTTTCTTTGAATATCAAATTCAGTAGCACTTAATTCAGCCTTAGTATCATTCACCGCTCTTTTTAGTTTAAGGATTTCAATGCCGGAGATCGCCCCTTTCTCAAAAGCAGGTAAATTTAAATTATGTTCTTCTTGGGTAATGCGTAAATTATCTTTTAAAACTATTAAATTATTTTTTTCTTCTTGAACATCTTTATTTGCTTGTTCGATTCGTTTTCTTAATGTATTTACTTCAAGTTTTAAAGACTCTATTGAGGCGTTAAAAGCTGCTTTTGCGCTACGGCGGGATGTGTTTGATAACGCATCATGGTAAAATTTATTAATGCTGACATGAGTTGTAAATTCACCTTTTTCTAAATAACTAATGGCAGCTAGTTCTGCTTGGTAGCGAGCAACATCCCCTCGTAAACTATCAATCTTTTGCAATTGTTCTTTAAGTGCTGCTTTAAAAGCAAGATCATCTAAACGAAGTAAAGATTGGCCTTGTTCAACGGGATCACCTATTTTTACAAAAAGATCACGAATAATCCCGCCTTCTAATGACTGGATCTCTTGTATATCTGTTCTAGGTTTTAATTTTCCCTGTGTTACAATTACTTGATTAAGCTGTGCAAAATAACTCCACACAATGATAGATATAATAAAGATAGCAATGGTATAAATAGTGAATCTTGGTCGAATTAATATATTATTAATTACTTGCATTATGCATCCTTCTTACGTAGATTATCAGCACTTCCATCATATTTTATACTACCTTGGTCAAGTACAATTACACGGTCAACGACTGAGAGTAGGGCTATATTGTGGGTGGAAATAATTATGGTTGTCGTTTTAGGTATTGCTTTTAGTGTTGTAAAAACCCGCAATTCCGTATTTTTATCCATCATTGAAGTGGGCTCGTCTAAAATAAGCAAGTTAGCTCGTTTATAGAAAGCCCTAGCAAGAGCAACACTTTGTACTTGTCCACCAGATAGACCTACATTGCCTTCGCCTATTTTTTTCTCTAATCCGCCTTCAATTTTTTCTAATATTATATCTAAGCCACTCTGTTTTAATGCGTGTGCTAAATGATGTGCGAGCACACTTCCATCTGTATTGATTGTTATATTTTTGTAGATGCTTTCTTTTAGTAAGTGTGGGTGTTGGTCACAGGTTGCTATGTGTTTCCTCAGTAAATCTACATCCCAGTATTTTGCTTCTAGATTATCGTAAAGTAAACGTCCTTGTGTAGGTAAATAGATAGATTGTAGTAACTTTAAAAACGTTGTTTTACCTGCTCCATTTCCACCTAAGATTGCAATGCGCTCACCAGGTTGGATAGTTAAATTGATATTTTTTATTGCAACAGAATCGCTTCCTGGATATTGAAATGAAACATTATGAAATTTAAGGTCACCGTAAAAACTTCTTCTTTCTATTTTTATCTCATCAGCAGATGGGCGTTCAGCTGGTAATTGAAGTAGATCATTGATTGAATTCATTCCTTCTTTTGCTTGCTGCCATCGGGTGATCAGGGTCGTAATTTGCATAATTCCACTAACTGATCGTCCACTTAACATGGTGACGGCAATCAAGCCTCCCATTGTTAAATCACCTTGCGAAATTAAGTAAACACCTGTTACAACAACCGCGATTGTTAACCATTGCTGTAAACTTTGTGTTGTATGATTAAGTTTGCTAATAACTTGGTTATTTTTAAGCGAACCATCGGCACATTGGTTCACTGATGATTCCCAGCGATTTAAAATCCATTGCTTACCGTTATTTAGTTTCAACGTATCCATTTGTTGTAACGCTTCAAATGATAATCCTGAGCGTTCTGATTTGAATTTTGATAATTCTTTAATATTTTTAGATATTTTAGGTTGGACTGAAAGAGTAACAAATAACATTAATAGCATAACGGCAGCAGGGGCAAGAACGAGAGGTCCCCCAACAATAAATATAACTAATAAAAATAGAATCGTAAAAGGTAAATCAACAATAGCGGTAATTGTCATTGAATTTAAGAAGTCCCTAACCCCTTCAAAGTCTTGAAATTGTTTTGCAAAACTTCCGATTGAATTAGGGGAGTTTTCACTTTTCGAGTTTAAAATTTTTGTGAGGATACGTGTTGAAAGGACAATATCTATGTGTTGTCCAACTTTATCTGTCAACATGGCTCGTGACGATTTCAAAATCCAATCAAATAGTAGGCCAATCATCACTACAGTTGTTAAGACCCAGAGAGTATCAAATGCTAAATTTGGGACAACTTTGTCATAAACACTCATTGTATATAATGGAATAAAGAGTGCAATAAGGTTAATAATAACGGAGGCAAGTAAGGCATCGCGGTAAATACCCTTATATTTGAAGACTTCTTTGACAATCCAGTTATTTAAAAAACCTTTTTTAAGAACAATTTCTTCTTCTTGTGGTTTTTTGAAGCTAACATGGAACTGTTCAAGCAATTTAAGCTTAATTAAGTCCTCTGAAGATAAATATTTTTCTGTTCGATTATGAGGGTCAAATACACGCCAGTGAGCAATTGTTTGTTCTAGAATGACGTAAAGAACACTATCTTTTCCTATTAACAAAAGAGGAATCGAGCCCTGTAAATCTTTTACTGTTCCTTCTTTAATAAATTCACTGGTTTCCATTGATAAGTGGTTTAGTTCACTTAACTCTTTAAATTGTTCAATAGAAAGTCGGGTATCATCAGGTATATTAGGTAGTTTATTTACTTCTTGATAAAAATCAAAATATGAAAGAAACCAAGCAATAATGTCAAAAGAGTCTTGGTAGGCGAGCACTTGTAAGTGCTCTACATCAGAGAAAATATCTTCATTATCATCTATTAGATCGCTTTCAATAGCGTCATTTTTAATGTGTTCCTGATCACCTTTTAACATTCATGTCTCTCCAAACATCCCATTAAACATATAATACCGGCCAAGTATTTTAGCGACTATAATGAATTGTAGTTAAAGTGTTGATAAAAGTATCTTATTTCGTAAAGTTTTTTGATCAATCTATTGGTTTCAAGTGGCTTTGATGCGTAGGGTGAGAGCGTGAACGTTCTTTAGGCTTTGATGTGGCGTTGTTACTAAATCAGTTGAACCTTTTCCAAACCCAGCGATCTGATCCTCTGTAGTGATTAGATTGGTGACGACATGGGCAAGGCTAAAAAGAAGATAACTAACTGGGAAGAGTACAATAAGGCTCTGTGCAAACGTGGGTCGGTTACGTTTTGGATAGATGATTCAGCCATAGATGCATGGCGATGCAAAACTCATCATGGCAAGCGTGGCAGAGGCTTTCAATACTCAGATACAGCGATTGAAACAGCCTTGATGATTAAGGGGATTTTCTCTCTACCATTGCGTGCGCTTCAAGGCTTTATTGATTCTATCTTTGAGCTATTAGATGTTCCACTGACGTCCCCTGATTACACCTGTATTAGTAAACGCTCTAAAACAGTTCAGGGGCGTTGTTGCTTAAATCGAATTGAATTTTTTCCATAACTACGATCTGATCTCTTATGAATGATTGAACGAGAAGAGAAATGGGAAATTCGAAAGCTAAAATCACGAACTGGAGCCAATATAACCGCGCACTCTGTAAACGTGGTGATGTGCTTTTTGGATTGATGATTCAGCCGTTAAAGCATGGAAATGTGCCACGCACCATGGGAATCGAGGCCGAGGGTTCCAAGACTCAGGTACTGCGATTGAAAAAGCCCTTATGATAAAGGGCATATTTTCTCTCCTACTTCGCGCTCTGCAAGGATTCATTGATTCAGTATTTAAGTAGATGGACGTACCGCTCAACTCTCCCGATTACACCTGCATCAGCAAGCGTTCGTAGATTGTGCAAGTAAAGTATCGAGGGCCAGTTCGTCATGTCGCCATTGATTCTACAGGCCTGAAAGTGTTCGGTGAAGGCGAATGGAAAGTCAGAAAACACGGCTATGAAAAGCGAAGAACATGGCGAAAACACTACCTTGCTGTTGATGTAGATACACATGAAGTTATCAGCGCAGAGGTAAGCTTAGTCAATGTCGGAGAGAGTGAAGTACTACCAACGTTGCTCAATCCGCTTCGAAGGAAGATTCACGCAGTCTCAGGTGATGGAGTGTATGATACGAAAGAGTGTAATAAGGTGCTGCAACGAAAATTTAAGACCGCCACGTAAAAATGCAGGGTTCTGGGAAGGCGGGCATGCAAGAAACGAAGCCGTACAAGCTTTAAAAGATGATGCTTTAGTTCAATGGGAAGCAGACTCTGGTTACCATGGCTGCTCAATATCAGAAACAGCAATGTTTCACTACAAAGGATTAGCTAGTGGCCAATTAAGCTTGAGAAATTACAATACTCAAGTATCAAGTATCAAGTATCAAGTAGGTTAAGCACTTGCTAACGTCAAAGCTATGAACAAGGTCATAGGCTTAGGTATGCCTTAGAAGTTAACAGATATAGACCATGAGGCAAGATCTACCTATTGTTTAATTTGATCATATATGGACACTCCTTATTGGCAAGTAGCAATTGAAAAAATGGTAGTAGATTGCAGACATATATCCGAGTTCTAAAACTCTTAATGATTTCCGCTGAATGTGCTCTTATCAACAACACGAACTTTAAGTCCCAAGATCAAATCAGAGTTTCACATTCACGGTCTTACCTGTCTTCTCATTTGCTTCATGCGCAATTTGATGAATTAGTTTGATTTTTATGCAGACAATAGACTTGGATTATACTCCTGTTGCTTTGAAAGCAATGCCCATGCAATACGTGCATTTCGATTAGCCAGTGCAACTATAGCTACATTTTTATGCTTGCGTTTAAGCAGTTCTGCTAACCAACGGTGGGTATAAGTCTCAGAGTTTTGTTTCAGATGACCAAGGACAGCACGAGCCCCATGAACAAGCAACCTTCTCAAATATCCATCGCCTCTTTTGCTTATGCCTAATAGGACTTGTTTGCCCCCAGTAGAAAACTGTTTAGGCACAAGCCCGATCCAAGCAGATACTTGGCGACCATTATTGAACGATTTTGGGTCACCGGTGCTAGCTACCAATGCTGTTGCCGTTATTGGCCCTATTCCTGGGATTTGAGCAATTCGCTGCGAATCTTCATTAAGTTGATGCCAAGAATCAATTTGTTTATTTAGCTCTTTGACTTGTATATCTAGTTCGTTGACTAGCTCTTTCAACTGCGACACCAGACTGCGGACAGTCACTGTCAGTCCATTCTCTGCATCCTCTAAAATCAGAGGAATTTGCTTATTCAACGCTGAAGATCCTTTAGGGATGACGATACCAAATTCACCGAGTAATCCCCTAAGTTGATTAACCTGTCCCGTTCTCATAGAAACTAATCGTTCACGAGCTTTATGTACCGATAGAATAGATTGCTGCTCTACTGTTTTTATTGGTACAAAGCGCATATTAGGTCGAGTAAGCGCCTCACAAATAGCTTCAGCATCAGCCGCATCGTTCTTATTAGATTTAACGTAAGGCTTTACAAATTGAGGAGGCATCAATTTAACGCTGTGACCCATTTTGATAAATAATCGAGCCCAATAGTGTGCTCCTGAACAAGCTTCCATTCCAATTAAACATGGTTCGAGCTTTGATATCACCTTAGCTAAGTTCGCTCTTCTAACATTCTTTTTTATCAACACAGAGCCTTGTTGATCTATGCCATGTAAAGCAAAAGATAATTTTGCCAAATCGATGCCTAAAGTTGTTACTGCCATGGTTTGTGTCCTCTTCAATGCTCACACAGTCAGTATAGGTGTGAGGTTGGGTAGGAGTGTCCATATCATTAACAACGCTCTCTTGCATCATTAGCATCGTTCTTTTGTTGACCAAAGAACGGCTTAACATGTTGTGTTGGCATGAGTGATACCTTAAAACCAAGCCCTAAAAAGACTCGTCCCCAATAATGTGCTGATGCACATTACTCCATAGCCAGTGGCGTATTATCTGGAAGTTGACGAATTGTATGGAGCAATCTGTCTCGATGAACCTTACGGTTTGACGAGATAATTCCGTCAATATTCAATATGCATACTTGAAAGAAATTTTTGGCTAAATCGATACCGAAAACTTTAATGGACATGGTTGTTACTCCTGCTTTTAATGGCTGTACTTTTAGTGTGGGACAACAAGGCTAGAAGGGAGGTGCGTCCATCACGTCAAAGCCTAGACAAGTAACAACAATACCTTTTGATATAGCAAACATTGAGTTGATATGTGAAGTAGACGAGCAATGGTCGTTTGTTGGCAATAAGAAAAATCAGCGCTGGCTTTGGTATGCTGGGAGCCTAGATATAAATGCCTCATAGCCCATGCTTTTGGTAAAAGAGACACCGATGCGTTTAACTAGCTACAACGTCTTCTATCGAAATTTATCATTCTTTTTTATTGTACAGATGACTACCGCGTTTATTTAGCTAACTTATTGATAGATAATTTCATTATAGGTAATGGTTATACACAAAGGATTGAACGAACCAATCTCACCCTAAGAACTCGCTTTAAACGACTAGTGAAGAAAACCATCGCTTTCACCTGATCAGAATAGATGAACGATAAGGTCATCGTCACCTTTCTCGAAAGAGAGTTTTACTCTTGAACAACAGGTTGGAGTCATGACCCTTTTTTCCATTTGATGAAGGTTTTTAGCCTAGTGAAGAATATCGTTCTATGCTTGTGTAATACTTTCTACGTTTATCAAAATTTTAAGGATCTTTATTATGCGCTACATAATACTAAAAAATCCAACCGAGTTATCTAATACAAATACAATATTATGGGTAATGTCCCCGTCTGGCAACATACTCCCTATATCTAAAGGGGTTGTTTTACCAGCGGGGACGGTTATAGGTATTAGTCAGGAAGTAAGTAGTGAGTATTTTATTGATACGTCACTTTATATCGCTCCCAGTAAGTCTGCACGTAGCTTTATGTCGGATAATATAGAGGATAACTTCAATGATAATATGGATGAGGACATTATTAAAAATACCTTATCCAGATTACATTCTGATACTGGTGATTATCGTTTCGACGCTCACTTCCTAGAATACGTTGATGTTACTGATCTATCCTTTTTGTCTAATGACAATGAGACATTGACAGAAGAAATTGAAGGTGAAGAGTTAGGTGAAATTGAACCTGATGAATCCACCAATGCAGCACCAACGCTTATCGCCAATGACAACACCTTCACCGAAGATGAACTTGGCACTGGCACTGGCATCAACATCGACGCTGCGACCAGTACTTTGCTCTATGGTGCCGCTGATATCGATGACGTCGACGCCACATTAGTGATTGGTAGTATAAATGGCGCAACAGTAAACGTAGGCGCGGCGGTAGTGGTGACCTTGGCGTATACGGATATAGATGGAAACGTACAAACCCAAGATGTGAATTTAACGGTGAATGCCGATGGGTCGTATAGCCTCGATGCGGTCGACTTAGACGCGCTGCCCGATGGCGTGAGTGCCACGGGTACGTTCATGTATCAGGTTGAAGACGACGAAGGCGCATTGTCGAATACGGTAACCAGTACTTTAGAGATTACCGGTACTAATGACGCGCCGGTACTCAACGTCGCCAATAACGGCTTCACGGAAGACATGGTAGAAGGTGGCATTAACATGCCAGCTAATGCCAGTAATTTATTAACCGCCGCCAGTGATGTTGATGGCGCGGCGGGTACGCTTCAAATCGGCACCGTCAACGGTGATGCCGCCAATGTGTTAAACCCAGTAGTGGTCACACTGAGCTACACCGACGCTGAGGGTGTTGCACAAACTCAAGACGTGAACCTCACCGTTAACTCTGACGGTTCGTATATCTTAGCGGCCTTCGATTTAGATGCGCTACCGAATGGCGCAACCGCTTCAGGTACTTTCGATTACCAAGTGCTTGATGACAACGGTGCGCTTTCTAATACCGTCACTAGTCGTATTGATATTTTCGGAACCAATGATGCTCCGCAAGCGGTCAACACAAACAACACTTTTGTTGAAGATCATTTAGGTGTGGGCATTAACATTGATGCCGCCACCAGTAATTTATTACTCGGTGCTACCGACATTGATGACGTCGACGCCACTTTGGTGATCGGCGCTGTCAATGGTGCGACAGTGAATGTTGGCGCGGCAGTTGTGGTTACTTTGGCTTTCACTGATGCTGATGGTAATGCGCAAACCCAAGACGTCGATTTAACTGTCAATGCCGACGGTTCATATAGCATTGCCGCCTTTAACGTAGATGCTATACCAGACGGTGGTAGCGCAAGCGGCACCTTCACGTATCAAGTTATCGATGATGATGGTGCACTTTCCAATACCGTCACTAGCACCATCGAAATTACCGGCAATAATGATGCACCAGTACTTACCGTTGCTAACAACTCAAATACCGAAGATGAATTGGCTGCAGGCATCAGTGTCGATGCTGCGACCAGTAATTTATTTGATGGCGCAACCGACATTGATGATGTCGATAGCACCTTAAGCATCTCTGCGGTTAATGGTCAAAACACCAATGTGGGTAACGCGGTTACTGTCACTTTAAGCTATACCGATGCCGATGGTAATGCCCAAAACCAAGATGTGAATTTAACCGTGAATGCCGATGGTTCTTACGATATCGCAGCCTTCGATTTAACAGCATTGCCAAGTGGCAGCGCGGCAACCGGTACCTTCACTTATGTGGTCACTGACGACGGTGGATTCGTATCGAATCAAGTCACCAGCACCATTGAAATTACTGGCACCAACGATGCGCCTGTTGCCAACGCCTTTAACAACACCTTTGTTGAAGATCATTTAGGTGTGGGCATTAACATTGATGCCGCCACCAGTAATTTATTACTCGGTGCAACCGACACTGATGACGTCGACGCCACTTTGGTGATCGGTGCTGTGAATGGTGCGACAGTGAATGTTGGCGCGGCAGTAGTAGTTACGCTGAGCTATACCGATGCCGATGGCAATGCACAAACGCAAGATGTGAACTTAACCGTTAATGCCTCTGGTTCTTACAGCATTGATGCCTTCGATTTAGACGCACTACCTGACGGTGTAAGTGCAACGGGTACTTTCACTTATCAAGTCGCCGACGATGAAGGCGCGCTATCTAACACCGTCACTAGTATGCTCGAAATTACCGGTAACAATGATGCGCCGGTGCTAACGGCTGCCAATAATTCATTAACAGAGAATGCGCTTGAGGTTGGTATTAATGTTTCGGCTAACGCCAGTAATTTACTTGATGGCGCAACCGATATTGATGATGCTAACGGCACACTAACGATTGGCACTGTCAATGGAACCAATTTAAACGTTGGCAATGCGATTACGGTAACTCTGAACTACAACGATGCTGACGGTAACGCACAAGTTCAAGACGTCAACTTAACCGTAAACGCTGATGGTTCTTATTCGATCGCAGCATTCGATTTATCCGTCTTACCTGCAGGTAATAACGCAACCGGCACCTTCACTTATACCGTGACAGATGACGGCGGATTCTTATCGAATCAAGTCACTAGCACCATTGAAATTACCGGTACTAATGACGCGCCGGTACTCAACGTCGCCAATAATGGCTTCACCGAAGATATGCTCGAAAACGGCATTAATATGCCAGCTAATGCCAGTAATTTATTAACCGCCGCCAGTGATGTTGATGGCGCGGCGGGTACGCTTCAAATCGGCACCGTTAATGGCGACGCAGCCAATGTGTTAAACCCAGTAGTGGTCACACTGAGCTACACCGACGCTGAGGGTGTTGCACAAACTCAAGACGTGAACCTCACCGTTAACTCTGACGGTTCGTATATCTTAGCGGCCTTCGATTTAGATGCGCTACCGAATGGCGCAACCGCTTCAGGTACTTTCGATTACCAAGTGCTTGATGACAACGGTGCGCTTTCTAATACCGTCACTAGTATGCTCGAAATTACCGGTAACAATGATGCGCCGGTGCTAACGGCTGTCAATAATTCATTAACTGAGAATGCGCTTGAGGTTGGTATTAATGTTTCGGCTAACGCCAGTAATTTACTTGATGGCGCAACCGATATTGATGATGCTAACGGCACACTAACGATTGGCACTGTCAATGGAACCAATTTAAACGTTGGCAATGCGATTACGGTAACTCTGAACTACAACGATGCTGACGGTAACGCACAAGTTCAAGACGTCAACTTAACCGTAAACGCTGATGGTTCTTATTCGATCGCAGCATTCGATTTATCCGTCTTACCTGCAGGTAATAACGCAACCGGCACCTTCACTTATACCGTGACAGATGACGGCGGATTCTTATCGAATCAAGTCACTAGCACCATTGAAATTACCGGTACTAATGACGCGCCGGTACTCAACGTCGCCAATAATGGCTTCACCGAAGATATGCTCGAAAACGGCATTAATATGCCAGCTAATGCCAGTAATTTATTAACCGCCGCCAGTGATGTTGATGGCGCGGCGGGTACGCTTCAAATCGGCACCGTTAATGGCGACGCAGCCAATGTGTTAAACCCAGTAGTGGTCACACTGAGCTACACCGACGCTGAGGGTGTTGCACAAACTCAAGACGTGAACCTCACCGTTAACTCTGACGGTTCGTATATCTTAGCGGCCTTCGATTTAGATGCGCTACCGAATGGCGCAACCGCTTCAGGTACTTTCGATTACCAAGTGCTTGATGACAACGGTGCGCTTTCTAATACCGTCACTAGTCGTATTGATATTTTCGGAACCAATGATGCTCCGCAAGCGGTCAACACAAACAACACTTTTGTTGAAGATCATTTAGGTGTGGGCATTAACATTGATGCCGCCACCAGTAATTTATTACTCGGTGCTACCGACATTGATGACGTCGACGCCACTTTGGTGATCGGCGCTGTCAATGGTGCGACAGTGAATGTTGGCGCGGCAGTTGTGGTTACTTTGGCTTTCACTGATGCTGATGGTAATGCGCAAACCCAAGACGTCGATTTAACTGTCAATGCCGACGGTTCATATAGCATTGCCGCCTTTAACGTAGATGCTATACCAGACGGTGGTAGCGCAAGCGGCACCTTCACGTATCAAGTTATCGATGATGATGGTGCACTTTCCAATACCGTCACTAGCACCATCGAAATTACCGGCAATAATGATGCACCAGTACTTACCGTTGCTAACAACTCAAATACCGAAGATGAATTGGCTGCAGGCATCAGTGTCGATGCTGCGACCAGTAATTTATTTGATGGCGCAACCGACATTGATGATGTCGATAGCACCTTAAGCATCTCTGCGGTTAATGGTCAAAACACCAATGTGGGTAACGCGGTTACTGTCACTTTAAGCTATACCGATGCCGATGGTAATGCCCAAAACCAAGATGTGAATTTAACCGTGAATGCCGATGGTTCTTACGATATCGCAGCCTTCGATTTAACAGCATTGCCAAGTGGCAGCGCGGCAACCGGTACCTTCACTTATGTGGTCACTGACGACGGTGGATTCGTATCGAATCAAGTCACCAGCACCATTGAAATTACTGGCACCAACGATGCGCCTGTTGCCAACGCCTTTAACAACACCTTTGTTGAAGATCATTTAGGTGTGGGCATTAACATTGATGCCGCCACCAGTAATTTATTACTCGGTGCAACCGACACTGATGACGTCGACGCCACTTTGGTGATCGGTGCTGTGAATGGTGCGACAGTGAATGTTGGCGCGGCAGTAGTAGTTACGCTGAGCTATACCGATGCCGATGGCAATGCACAAACGCAAGATGTGAACTTAACCGTTAATGCCTCTGGTTCTTACAGCATTGATGCCTTCGATTTAGACGCACTACCTGACGGTGTAAGTGCAACGGGTACTTTCACTTATCAAGTCGCCGACGATGAAGGCGCGCTATCTAACACCGTCACTAGTATGCTCGAAATTACCGGTAACAATGATGCGCCGGTGCTAACGGCTGTCAATAATTCATTAACTGAGAATGCGCTTGAGGTTGGTATTAATGTTTCGGCTAACGCCAGTAATTTACTTGATGGCGCAACCGATATTGATGATGCTAACGGCACACTAACGATTGGCACTGTCAATGGAACCAATTTAAACGTTGGCAATGCGATTACGGTAACTCTGAACTACAACGATGCTGACGGTAACGCACAAGTTCAAGACGTCAACTTAACCGTAAACGCTGATGGTTCTTATTCGATCGCAGCATTCGATTTATCCGTCTTACCTGCAGGTAATAACGCAACCGGCACCTTCACTTATACCGTGACAGATGACGGCGGATTCTTATCGAATCAAGTCACTAGCACCATTGAAATTACCGGTACTAATGACGCGCCGGTACTCAACGTCGCCAATAATGGCTTCACCGAAGATATGCTCGAAAACGGCATTAATATGCCAGCTAATGCCAGTAATTTATTAACCGCCGCCAGTGATGTTGATGGCGCGGCGGGTACGCTTCAAATCGGCACCGTTAATGGCGACGCAGCCAATGTGTTAAACCCAGTAGTGGTCACACTGAGCTACACCGACGCTGAGGGTGTTGCACAAACTCAAGACGTGAACCTCACCGTTAACTCTGACGGTTCGTATATCTTAGCGGCCTTCGATTTAGATGCGCTACCGAATGGCGCAACCGCTTCAGGTACTTTCGATTACCAAGTGCTTGATGACAACGGTGCGCTTTCTAATACCGTCACTAGTCGTATTGATATTTTCGGAACCAATGATGCTCCGCAAGCGGTCAACACAAACAACACTTTTGTTGAAGATCATTTAGGTGTGGGCATTAACATTGATGCCGCCACCAGTAATTTATTACTCGGTGCTACCGACATTGATGACGTCGACGCCACTTTGGTGATCGGCGCTGTCAATGGTGCGACAGTGAATGTTGGCGCGGCAGTTGTGGTTACTTTGGCTTTCACTGATGCTGATGGTAATGCGCAAACCCAAGACGTCGATTTAACTGTCAATGCCGACGGTTCATATAGCATTGCCGCCTTTAACGTAGATGCTATACCAGACGGTGGTAGCGCAAGCGGCACCTTCACGTATCAAGTTATCGATGATGATGGTGCACTTTCCAATACCGTCACTAGCACCATCGAAATTACCGGCAATAATGATGCACCAGTACTTACCGTTGCTAACAACTCAAATACCGAAGATGAATTGGCTGCAGGCATCAGTGTCGATGCTGCGACCAGTAATTTATTTGATGGCGCAACCGACATTGATGATGTCGATAGCACCTTAAGCATCTCTGCGGTTAATGGTCAAAACACCAATGTGGGTAACGCGGTTACTGTCACTTTAAGCTATACCGATGCCGATGGTAATGCCCAAAACCAAGATGTGAATTTAACCGTGAATGCCGATGGTTCTTACGATATCGCAGCCTTCGATTTAACAGCATTGCCAAGTGGCAGCGCGGCAACCGGTACCTTCACTTATGTGGTCACTGACGACGGTGGATTCGTATCGAATCAAGTCACCAGCACCATTGAAATTACTGGCACCAACGATGCGCCTGTTGCCAACGCCTTTAACAACACCTTTGTTGAAGATCATTTAGGTGTGGGCATTAACATTGATGCCGCCACCAGTAATTTATTACTCGGTGCAACCGACACTGATGACGTCGACGCCACTTTGGTGATCGGTGCTGTGAATGGTGCGACAGTGAATGTTGGCGCGGCAGTAGTAGTTACGCTGAGCTATACCGATGCCGATGGCAATGCACAAACGCAAGATGTGAACTTAACCGTTAATGCCTCTGGTTCTTACAGCATTGATGCCTTCGATTTAGACGCACTACCTGACGGTGTAAGTGCAACGGGTACTTTCACTTATCAAGTCGCCGACGATGAAGGCGCGCTATCTAACACCGTCACTAGTATGCTCGAAATTACCGGTAACAATGATGCGCCGGTGCTAACGGCTGCCAATAATTCATTAACAGAGAATGCGCTTGAGGTTGGTATTAATGTTTCGGCTAACGCCAGTAATTTACTTGATGGCGCAACCGATATTGATGATGCTAACGGCACACTAACGATTGGCACTGTCAATGGAACCAATTTAAACGTTGGCAATGCGATTACGGTAACTCTGAACTACAACGATGCTGACGGCAACGCACAAGTTCAAGACGTCAACTTAACCGTAAACGCCGATGGTTCTTATTCGATCGCAGCATTCGATTTATCCGTCTTACCTGCAGGTAATAACGCAACCGGCACCTTCACTTATACCGTGACAGATGACGGCGGATTCTTATCGAATCAAGTCACTAGCACCATTGAAATTACCGGTACTAATGACGCGCCGGTACTCAACGTCGCCAATAATGGCTTCACCGAAGATATGCTCGAAAACGGCATTAATATGCCAGCTAATGCCAGTAATTTATTAACCGCCGCCAGTGATGTTGATGGCGCGGCGGGTACGCTTCAAATCGGCACCGTCAACGGTGATGCCGCCAATGTGTTAAACCCAGTAGTGGTCACACTGAGCTACACCGACGCTGAGGGTGTTGCACAAACTCAAGACGTGAACCTCACCGTTAACTCTGACGGTTCGTATATCTTAGCGGCCTTCGATTTAGATGCGCTACCGAATGGCGCAACCGCTTCAGGTACTTTCGATTACCAAGTGCTTGATGACAACGGTGCGCTTTCTAATACCGTCACTAGTATGCTCGAAATTACCGGTAACAATGATGCGCCGGTGCTAACGGCTGTCAATAATTCATTAACTGAGAATGCGCTTGAGGTTGGTATTAATGTTTCGGCTAACGCCAGTAATTTACTTGATGGCGCAACCGATATTGATGATGCTAACGGCACACTAACGATTGGCACTGTCAATGGAACCAATTTAAACGTTGGCAATGCGATTACGGTAACTCTGAACTACAACGATGCTGACGGTAACGCACAAGTTCAAGACGTCAACTTAACCGTAAACGCTGATGGTTCTTATTCGATCGCAGCATTCGATTTATCCGTCTTACCTGCAGGTAATAACGCAACCGGCACCTTCACTTATACCGTGACAGATGACGGCGGATTCTTATCGAATCAAGTCACTAGCACCATTGAAATTACCGGTACTAATGACGCGCCGGTACTCAACGTCGCCAATAATGGCTTCACCGAAGATATGCTCGAAAACGGCATTAATATGCCAGCTAATGCCAGTAATTTATTAACCGCCGCCAGTGATGTTGATGGCGCGGCGGGTACGCTTCAAATCGGCACCGTTAATGGCGACGCAGCCAATGTGTTAAACCCAGTAGTGGTCACACTGAGCTACACCGACGCTGAGGGTGTTGCACAAACTCAAGACGTGAACCTCACCGTTAACTCTGACGGTTCGTATATCTTAGCGGCCTTCGATTTAGATGCGCTACCGAATGGCGCAACCGCTTCAGGTACTTTCGATTACCAAGTGCTTGATGACAACGGTGCGCTTTCTAATACCGTCACTAGTCGTATTGATATTTTCGGAACCAATGATGCTCCGCAAGCGGTCAACACAAACAACACTTTTGTTGAAGATCATTTAGGTGTGGGCATTAACATTGATGCCGCCACCAGTAATTTATTACTCGGTGCTACCGACATTGATGACGTCGACGCCACTTTGGTGATCGGCGCTGTCAATGGTGCGACAGTGAATGTTGGCGCGGCAGTTGTGGTTACTTTGGCTTTCACTGATGCTGATGGTAATGCGCAAACCCAAGACGTCGATTTAACTGTCAATGCCGACGGTTCATATAGCATTGCCGCCTTTAACGTAGATGCTATACCAGACGGTGGTAGCGCAAGCGGCACCTTCACGTATCAAGTTATCGATGATGATGGTGCACTTTCCAATACCGTCACTAGCACCATCGAAATTACCGGCAATAATGATGCACCAGTACTTACCGTTGCTAACAACTCAAATACCGAAGATGAATTGGCTGCAGGCATCAGTGTCGATGCTGCGACCAGTAATTTATTTGATGGCGCAACCGACATTGATGATGTCGATAGCACCTTAAGCATCTCTGCGGTTAATGGTCAAAACACCAATGTGGGTAACGCGGTTACTGTCACTTTAAGCTATACCGATGCCGATGGTAATGCCCAAAACCAAGATGTGAATTTAACCGTGAATGCCGATGGTTCTTACGATATCGCAGCCTTCGATTTAACAGCATTGCCAAGTGGCAGCGCGGCAACCGGTACCTTCACTTATGTGGTCACTGACGACGGTGGATTCGTATCGAATCAAGTCACCAGCACCATTGAAATTACTGGCACCAACGATGCGCCTGTTGCCAACGCCTTTAACAACACCTTTGTTGAAGATCATTTAGGTGTGGGCATTAACATTGATGCCGCCACCAGTAATTTATTACTCGGTGCAACCGACACTGATGACGTCGACGCCACTTTGGTGATCGGTGCTGTGAATGGTGCGACAGTGAATGTTGGCGCGGCAGTAGTAGTTACGCTGAGCTATACCGATGCCGATGGCAATGCACAAACGCAAGATGTGAACTTAACCGTTAATGCCTCTGGTTCTTACAGCATTGATGCCTTCGATTTAGACGCACTACCTGACGGTGTAAGTGCAACGGGTACTTTCACTTATCAAGTCGCCGACGATGAAGGCGCGCTATCTAACACCGTCACTAGTATGCTCGAAATTACCGGTAACAATGATGCGCCGGTGCTAACGGCTGCCAATAATTCATTAACAGAGAATGCGCTTGAGGTTGGTATTAATGTTTCGGCTAACGCCAGTAATTTACTTGATGGCGCAACCGATATTGATGATGCTAACGGCACACTAACGATTGGCACTGTCAATGGAACCAATTTAAACGTTGGCAATGCGATTACGGTAACTCTGAACTACAACGATGCTGACGGCAACGCACAAGTTCAAGACGTCAACTTAACCGTAAACGCCGATGGTTCTTATTCGATCGCAGCATTCGATTTATCCGTCTTACCTGCAGGTAATAACGCAACCGGCACCTTCACTTATACCGTGACAGATGACGGCGGATTCTTATCGAATCAAGTCACTAGCACCATTGAAATTACCGGTACTAATGACGCGCCGGTACTCAACGTCGCCAATAATGGCTTCACCGAAGATATGCTCGAAAACGGCATTAATATGCCAGCTAATGCCAGTAATTTATTAACCGCCGCCAGTGATGTTGATGGCGCGGCGGGTACGCTTCAAATCGGTACCGTTAATGGCGACGCAGCCAATGTGTTAAACCCAGTAGTGGTCACACTGAGCTACACCGACGCTGAGGGTGTTGCACAAACTCAAGACGTGAACCTCACTGTTAACTCTGACGGTTCGTATATCTTAGCGGCCTTCGATTTAGATGCGCTACCGAATGGCGCAACCGCTTCAGGTACTTTCGATTACCAAGTGCTTGATGACAACGGTGCGCTTTCTAATACCGTCACTAGTCGTATTGATATTTTTGGGACTAACGATGAGCCAGTAGTTACGGCCAATACCGTTGCTACAATTAATGAAGACAATGCGATAACGGTAACGGAAGCAGAACTTCTTGCTAATGCAAGTGATATTGATAATGCAACGCTAAGTGTCGTGAATGTTCAACTGGTTGGAACCGATGCAACGCTCATTGACAATGGTGATGATACTTGGACAATTACACCAAATGCGAACTTTAGCGGCGACGTAACGATCACTTATGATGTGAGTGACGGCCTAACAACAACCGCAAGCCAGTTAGATGTAACTGTCGAAGCGGTTGCGGATGCTGTGGTTGCAAGCCTTGCAGAATCTGTCGCCACTGACTTTGAAGAAGCCGATGGCTGGGTTAACCCTGAGGTATTTGGTTGGTCAACCGATAATGCTGATGGTATCGTAGAACGCTCCCCTGAAACGACTTATGGTGGTGTTGATGCAACCAATAACGTTGTCGAAATGGAAAAATTTGCGGGTGAAGCGAGTAACATGTATCGTGTTCTCGATACGCAACCGGGCGCTACCTACACCTTTGAGCTAGATGTTTCAGGGCGAAATAATGCCACTGCGGCAGACTCGCAAATTGAAATTCTATGGGAAGGCGTTGTCATCGACACCGTCGGCTATGAAAACTTTGGGTGGAACCATCACGCTTATGAGCTAGTGTCCACTCAAACCAACTCGCGTATCGAGTTTAGAGCGGCAGATCAAAGTGGCTCGGGCGGCTTGGTAGATAATATTAACCTTACGTTCACCGGTTTCGTTGGCGATGAAGATACCGCGATTCCAATCGATATCTCCGCCGAGCTTACTGATACTGATGGCTCAGAAACTCTATCAACCTCAATCACTGGCCTGCCCGTCGGTGCTGTGGTTACCGATGGAGTAAATGTTAAAACCGTTGCCGCGGCCAACGAAGTCATTGATATGAACGGATGGGATAATTCGAACGTTTCGATTACGCCGCCGACTGACTTTAATGGCAACGTTGATATTGTGGTTGCCGCAACTTCAACGGAAGCTAGTAATGGCGATACGCTGACCACCAACATACCCATCACGCTTGCGGTCAATGCGGTGAACGATGCGGTCGAAACCCCGGTAGATGTAGATATTGCAGCCAGTCTTGTTGCGGAAGACCTAGCCATTGGTTCCACCGTTGGCATAACAGGCCTTGCCAACGATGTGGATAACACGGCCGCCGAAGTGACCTATAGCCTCATCAATGAAAATGACACCGGTGCCTACACCGGCCCATTCACCATTGCTACTGCCACTGGGGTGGTTACCGTTTCTCAGTCGTTAGATAGAGAATTGGCGGAAACCCATTCGTTCAGAATTCAAGCGGACAGTACAGATGGCACCAACGCCATTAGTGCGGTGCAAACCGTCACCGTTACCGATGTTGACGAGTTCGATGTCAGCGTTGCAACCGATATCGACGCGACTGCAAATATCGTCGATGAAAATGCCACTGTCGGTACAACGGTGGGTTATACCGCGAATGCCACCGACGCCGATGCGACGACTAACACTGTGACTTATCGCTTGATGGATTCAGGCCCTACGACGCGCCTTGGTTCAGACGGTACCATCATCGCCAATGAAAACGGCTACACCACCTACGATGGTAGTGCATCAGACATCAACACGGTTATGTATATTGGTGGTGATATTCCCGCTGGCGGTGTGTCAAGCTTTACCTTTGAACATCTTGATGGTGGTCGCTTAATCATTGATATTTTGTCGGAAGATACTGTTGGTGCCGCAGGAGCGGCAAACTATAAAGACCTTAACGGTGATGGCGTTCAAACTAACAACATGGACCTTGCCATCAAAGTCTTTGACGCTGCGGGCAACTTGGTTGCGCAAAACGACGATGGCCAAGCTGGTGCCGACGGTAGTACCTCAACCTGGGACCCTTATTCTGCGTGGGCCGACAGTTTAACAGCTGGCACCTACACGGTAGAACTGCGAGAAGTTGCAGGCGATGCCACTCCTTTCCTTTTAAGCATGACTGGTAACAACAGCGCTGATTTGAATCCTTATGAAATGGCGCAAAGCACGGCCGACAGCCGCACCACGCATGTGATCGATGCCGCCACCATTTTGGCCAACGCAAACGATACTGATGGAGATAATATCCGTATTCAATCGGTAGAAAATGCCCAGCACGGTACAGTGTCGATTAACGGCAATGGCGATATTGAATTTGTACCTAACAATGATTACGCAGGCCCAGTCAGCTTTACTTATACCGTGGTTGACCCAGATGGTAACACTGATCAAGCACGTATTACCTTAAACGTAACAGGTACCAACACCAGTGGTGAAAATGCAACGCTTGATGCAGATCCTGAGTTTATTGATTCAGGCACTACGCCAGTAGACATTCCGGTTGCGCCTTATACTGGGCCATTGGCGATTGATACTAACACCGGCGTAATCACCGTTGACGACACCATTGACCATGAAACGGATGCTACGTTGGATTTTGTAGTTGAGTCCACCAGTGCCGATGGCTCGGTTAGCTATACCACAACACAAACTATCACGGTCAATGACCTCAATGATGATGGCATCACGGTAACTGCCAATGCCACGCAAAATGTCGATGAAGATAACGCCATTACGCTTACCCAATCAGACCTGCTGGCGAACTCAACACCGGATGTTGCGGGCACCGCCTTGACTGCAAATAACGTCATCTTGGTGGGCACCGATGCCACCTTAACCGATAACGGCGATAGTACCTACACAGTCACACCTAACGCCAACTTCAATGGCAATATCGACCTCAACTTCGATGTTACGGATGGTCAGTTCACTGAGTCGACAAGCATGAACTTAGCCGTCAATTCGGTGAACGATGCGGTAACTACCATTGGTAACATCGTCGCAGCAGTCGATGAAGACAATACGATTACGTTGACACAAGCAGAGCTATTGGCAAACGCATCTGACATCGAAGGAGACGCATTAACGGCGACTAACGTTGCGGTCGTTGGCACTGATGCGACGGTTACAGACAACCTAGATGGCACATTTACTCTTACCCCAGATGCTAATTTTAATGGCGCGATTAATCTGACCTACGACATCAGCGATGGTACGACGAACACAGCGACAGGCATAGATCTAACGGTTAACGCTATCAATGATGCGCCAGATAGCCCGTTGAATACCTATAACGCGACCGAAGATCAAACGTTTGTATTAAACGATGCCGATCTTTTGGCCAATGCGACGGATGTCGAGGGTGATGTAATTAGTGTGACGAACGTTACCTACGCGGGCACCGATGCAACCATGGTCGACACGGGTACCATTCAGTTGGGTAACGACACCAATAACCGCATAGAACTCGACACCCGTCTAGACGGATACGATGCTTTCACTTTTCAAATGGAATACACCTCAACGGGAACACATACAGGCGGTATCGAAAACATCTTCGGGGCCCCGCCAACGGGTGCACAAAATAACCACTTTAACGTGTTTGTAAATAACGCGACCAGTGGTTTAGAAATGAATTTATTTGGCGCCAATGTGGTTTTTGCCAATTCGCCAGACCTGAACGACGGTAACACACACAACATTACCATTGCTTGGGACAGCGCTTCAGGCACCATGACCGCATTCAATAATGGCGTAGCCTTTGATACGAAAACTGAATCTCAGGGTTCCGTTATGGGCGCGGGTGGCTATGCCATTATCGGTCAGGAGCAAGACAGCTACGGTGGTACTTTTGATGCCAACCAAGCGGCCACTAACTCAGAACTCGGTCATGTCTCCATGTCGTATGATCGAGTGTCAAATGCCGACATTCAAACGGGTGCAGACCTTGCCGATATAAGCACCGATGTCGCTTTCGATGTGCGGGTTGTTAACGACACAGTGGTCGATGCCGGCCCAGATGCGATGACACTCACCACCGCAGGCGATGTTAGCCATGTACGTGAATATGAATTCAAGCCGGATGCGAATTTCAATGGTGACATTTCTATTGATGTTGAGTACAGCGACGGTACTGACACCAACACAGTAACCCACACCGTGAACTTTGCACCGGTGAATGATGGCCCAGTAGCTACTGACCCTACCGATACGCTGATTAATGATAACGAAAGTATCACTTATACAGAGGCTGAGTTACTTGCCAACGCTAGCGATATCGACGGTGAGACTTTAAGCGTGACCAACGTGGCCTACGCCGGCACCGATGGTACTTTGGTGGATAACGGCGATGACACTTGGACCTTCACTCCCAATAACGCCTTCACTGGAACCGCCGATTTAGTGGTGACGGTAAGCGATGGCACTGCTACGGCTAACTTCACCCAAAAGGTGGATGTTAATATAGCGGTGAGCGCAAATGATGATGGCCGAGACGACAGTGGATTGATCGGTATTATGACGTCTAATACTGGCGTGTTTAACGGGCAAACAGTGACCGTAAGTGCGCACAACGAGGAGTCTGCGCCTTACGCTGCATGGAAGGCTGTTGATGGTGTTGACGCCCATGTGCTTAACAACTCCAACAGTTGGGCGGGTGATTTACTCGCTCCATCGGGCACTGGCGCGATCATCGGCTGGTACCAAGTTGACCTTGGTCAAACAACTACGCTGTATCAGTACGACTTGAAATCAATCGTGAACCAGGCCGTTGGGCGTGATCCGAAAGCATGGACGTTTGAGGGGAGTGACGACGGAGTTAATTGGAACGTGCTTGATACTCGCGCCAATGAGGATAATTGGGGCAGCGCGGAAACGCGCAGCTACACGTTAAACCAGCCTGAAAGTTATCGTTATTTCCGCTTTAATATTACCGAAAACAACGGTGATGCTGTTTGGGTTGGCTTCGACGGATTTCAGATGTATACAATGATAACGGTCGATGAGTCAGATGTAAATCACGACTTCGACGTACTGGCGAACGATGTAAATCTAGACGGCGACCCGCTCACAATCACTAGCTTGACAGATGTAGTCGATAAAAATGGTAACGTTGTCGGTACGGTTCAGGTAGTGAATATTGGTGGCACCGATCAAGTACGTTTTTCGCCTAATGGGGCGATTGCTCAAGGTGCGACTGAAGCGGCCAGTTTCACCTATACCGTAAGCGATGGCCGTTCAGAATCAACTGAAACTGTCAACTTCTTCCTAACTGGGCAATATGATGCTATTTCAGCAGGAGCCTCTGTGGAAACTAATGTGATTGAAGGAAACAACATTATTATGACTGTCGATGAGCTAACGGCTAATATCGACAATCCTGAAGGTACAGTATTAACATTGTCAAACTTTTTAGTCACAAACGGTACCTTTGTTGATCATGGTGATGACACATTTACTTTCAGTCCGGCAGCTAACTTTAATGGAATCATGGAGATCACTTACGACGTTAGTGATGGAACAACAACTCTAAATGCCTCAAGTGAGGTTACGGTACTCAATGAGGTAATAGGTACATTAATTGGAGAGAACTTAGACGGTGGATTTGATGCTGATGCTATATATGGTTTGGCAGGTGATGATATTCTTAGTGGGGGAGAGGGGGATGATACACTAACAGGTGGAGCTGGTGATGATACACTAACAGGTGAAATTGGTGCAGATACTTTTGCGTTCATAAATGGTGATGAAGGAACGGTAGGCACACATGCTGTTGATACCATCACTGATTTTGAAGTAGGCACAGATCACATAGACATTTCACAGTTCTTTGACAGCCAACCCAACTCAACGGGGGGCGATATGGCAAATGTTATTGATATACAGGAAGATAATGGTAATACTATTTTTTCTCTAAAATCTGATGGTAACAACATTGATCAAGAAATTATCGTAGAAAATACCACGTTAAATGAATTTTATGGAGGTGACAGCTCGGGTATTAGTGAAGCTGATATTTTACAAAAAATGATCGATGATAATAATTTAATAAGTTAAAAAACTTATTTTTAAGAATCATAATTCATGCCAAAGAAACGTTAAAATGTGTGATTCATAGACATCCTTTCAACTATACTGGGTGTCTATGGACAGAGAAATCCAACAAAGACTACAGTGGGTAAAAATGTATGAAGAATGTGCCGACGCTGTGGTATTTCCAGGCCAACATTACGCAAGTGGGTGAAGTGATATAAGCAGTTTGGAATCGCTGGTTTAGAAAGTCAGAGCAAACACCCCCACTCATCTCCAGATACTAAGATCACTGATGAGCTAAGGGCATTGATCCTTACTATGCGTGAAAAGCGCAATTTGGGGGCACGGCGTTTACAATTAGAATTAATCCGACTTCACCAAATACACCTAAGCACCGCGACACTCCATAAAGTACTATCAGCAGCTTCCGTGAAGCCGATAGTAACTTACCGCCGCAAAAAAGATTTCCAAAGATATGAGCGGCCAATCCCTGATGATAGAGTCCAGATGGACACCTGTAAAATAGCACCTGGTATTTATCTGTATACAGCTATCGATGACTGCTCCCGCTATCGGGTTCTAAGGTGCTACTCTCGGCGAACAGTAGCCAAGACAGTCGATTTTATCGTGGAAGAAATGCCATTTCCTATTCAGCGTATTCAAACGGACAGAGGGCGTGAATTTTTCGTTGATCAAGTTCAGAAGCAAATTATGACTTATGGCATTAAGTTTCTCCCAAATAAGCCTGGCTCACCTCATTTGAATTGCAAAGTCGAACGCTCACAGAAAACAGATAAACCCGAGTTCTATCCGACCATAGATGTCTCTGTGGGGCTGGAAGAGCTGGATCTGCTACTGGCTGAGTGGCAACACTACTACAACTGGGAACGGCCCACAGCTCGTTAAAGGGACTAACCCCGATAGACAGGATTACTGAGATATCTGACCAAACTCCTTTTTCTGAAGAGGTATCTCAGCACTCCCAGAGCAAGAAAGAACGGTTTCAAGAGCAGAATTACAAGCTCGATCTTCAGCTAAGAAAATTGAAACCATCTCTGTGAATAACACAGTTAAACACAAAGAATAAACTCGAACGGGTCAACCTTCACATTCTCTTTCAGCATCGCGGCGTAACTTTGTATTTCAGGTGAGCCTTCAGGAGCGATGCCTAAAGCATCGTAGACCTTAGAGAGCATCTCACTATGACGTCGGTTCGATAGAAAACCAAAGTATCGAATCATTTTGAAATGCTTATCTGGGATCTGCTCAATCATGCGAGTTATCAGCGCTTCCGGACTCAAGACGAGTGATTCTGTTTGTCCATTTCTATGATTTAGGTAATCAAATGTCACTACCCATCCTTGGAAGTTATGTCATAGACAGGATGCAGATCTGGGTGGGCGATTTAAGTATCGACCTAGGTAAGTCATGGTTGGTGTCACATTAGCCGTTTCTTTGCAAGGTGAAGCTTCCATCGGCGGCAATATTGGCTGATTAAAAATCGAGACCAATCTTGCTCATGACGAATATAAGGACAGCCCTCTCCAGTTAAGTCTAACTCTGAATAATTTGATTCGAGAAGTTGAGTGATGGCGGCACGCCAACACTTTTCAGTGGTTTTAGCTTTAAAGTTAATGGGCTCCCACAGACTCGTCTTCTTACATAATCCCCCACGCGTGACAGATAAATGGAGGCGCACATTCCAATTCAACTTTCTGCCGTAGGTGTGCAGCACACAGAACACTCCGATATCAATATCAGTTGCTTTACCCCCCAAGAATCTGTTGGCCGCACAGCCAAAGAGACGGTTGAGAAGAAATCACTTATCACGATAGATGGGCCATAGCGTATGAGGAAGTGTCAACGTAATACCAATCTAAGTGAAAATATGATCTAATTGAGGCTATTTCTTCGTGAAAAAAGACGCTATGGACAGCCTCGATAACATTGATTTTAAAAAGCTTGCTAGCCAACAAAAATCTATTCAAATGAAGATGCGATTGCTCGCCTTGGCCTATTTTAAAGATGGTCACTCTCGAACCCAAATTGCTAAGTTCCTTAAGGTAAGCAGAACTAGTGTGAATAAATGGGTACAAACATTCCTTGAAGAAGGATTTGAGGACTGCAAGAGAAACCAAGAACGGGTCGCCCAGCATTCCTCAACACTCAGCAACGTGAACAGCTAAGCCAGTTCATAAAGGCACGTGCCGAATATTCATCTGGGGGTAGATTAACTGGTACTGATATTCATGCTTATATCGTGAAAGAGTTTGGTAAACACTACCACCCAGATTCTATCTATTATTTGCTTAATCACATGGGCTTCTCTTGGATAACTTCACGCGGCTTTGTTGCGTAATTATATTTAAAGATAGAGCTACCCCGTTTCGGGTATTTCTTAGTCAATACGACAAGTTTCAGGCATCCCTAACCCAGTGAGCTTGTTCAACGCTTTTATCATCGCGTAAGTCTCACCCACCTGCGCATTGTAATTTCTTAAGCTCAATCGTCCTCCTAGTAACTGTTTAACTCGATACATCGCGGTTTCTGAGAGTGAACGTCTGTGGTATCCATACCGCTCTTTCCAATACTTATTTGAGCCGTATAACTTCTGGCAACCCACTGCGAGATTTCGAGGATGACCGCGCTCCCAGAAGGCTGCCCCTTCTCTTGGGGGAATAAGCGCAACGGCTCGCTTAATCTTAATAGCAGCGTGACACGCTCTCGTGTCGTAAGCGCCATCACCAGACACCTCAAGGATACTTCGGCGTGTTTGTTTCAGTAAATTCGGGAGGACCTCTCCATCTGTAACCGTCGATAAACTTAGCTCGGCTGCAATGATCTCGTGAGTGCTTGTATCGACTGCAATATGCAGCTTTCGCCAAACTCTCCGCTTGCCATCTGCCCCGTGTTTTTTGACTTTCCATTCACCTTCGCCATAAACCTTAAGGCCAGTCGCATCAATGGCTAAGTGCTGTATCGCTCCTCTCGTTTTACTCTTAAATGAGACCTCAACTTGCTTGGCTCTACGACTGATGCAGGTGTAATGTGGACAACTCAATGGAACATGGGCAAGTCTAAATACCGAGTCGATAAATCCTTGCAGCGCTCTCAGTGGCATAGAAAAAACTCGTTTTACCATGAGCGCTGTCGTGATAGCTAAGTCACTGAATCGACGTGGCCTCCCGCGCTTATTCTGTTTGCTTTGCGCCCACCCGCTTATCGCCTCTTCATCAATCCAAAAGGTCAGAGAGCCTCGATTAATGAGTGATTGGTTGTATTGCTTCCAGTTGGTTGTTTTGTAAAGAGGTTTAGGCATGAGGCTACGAGAGATAGTGGATGTAACTGATCAGATCGTAGGCTCTGGATTTAGTTCCATTGAATTACGCAACAAAGCCACTTCACGCTCCAAGCACCCTCGTCAATCCCAGCAAATCCAAGACGATTTTAAAAAATTCAAAATTGAAACGATCCTTAAGCTCCCTGGTCACATGGGGCTTGATAACGTCGATTTCTGGTTTCAAGATGGCCAGCAAAACACGACAACTCGACTTTGGGCTGAACGTGGGTCAAGGCCAAGAGCGGTAAAACAGCAGCAGTTTGAATATGCGTATTTGTTTGGCTCAGTATGTCCCGCTAGAGGTATTGGCGAGGAGATGGTCGTTCCTTGGGTTAACAAGGACATTATGGCTGAGCACCTTAAGCAGAGCTCCGCGGTGCTCGAAAAAGGTCGTCACGCAGTGGTCATTATGGATGGTGCTGGTTGGCATACAAATGACATTGCAGAACAGTTTAGTAATGTCAGTATCATCAAGCTCTCACCATATTCACCAGAGCTAAACCCGATAGAACAAGTGTGGAGTTGGCTCAGACAACACTATCTTGCCAATTAGAGTTTTACCGACTACCAAGATATTGTGTCGAAAGTATGCACTGCATGGAATCGATTCTTGGAGCGTGCAGATAGAGTTACCAAAATGTGCACCAGAGACTGGATTAACCTAACCAGTTAATTTTTCAGATTGGTAGAACGTGTTGATACTCACATTCAGGAAAGACATGTTGTTGACGTCGTATCCAACACTCTATCGCCTTAATACCATAACTGCTGCAAAAACGGGATTTACACGTTTGGTGAATGTATTTGTGATGAGGGCAATTTTCATGGCTGCCAAAGATAGCGGTGCTGCAAGCGAAGCGAGCATCTTAGTTACGTTTTCTATGACGGCTTGTCGGAGAGTTTTTCGATGCTTATTGAGGTAGTTTAACCAGTTACCTTTGGCATTGAAAAGTTGTTTGATGGGTTTATTCAAGTACATGAGTTATAGAATAAACGATTCATGGACACCCCCCCCCTAATTGATTGATTTTCTTTGTTTTCGGCCGTATGCCGCTAAGGCGACTACGTCGTAGGTTTTAACACCAAGCTAAGCGAATTTCGCTCGGTAATTAAGCGAACGACACAGTCGCTCGGTGCTCGCATTTCCGCACAAAAGTGCCTAAAAGATGATTCATGCTCTATTATTAGAATGTGGGGTTTATGGCTCGCTTACGATTGAGTTGTGCTTAGACATCATGAACCGCGAGAAATCAAGGTTGATGGCTCATCTCATCTAGAGGGGAAATCGATAGGCACAGGCATTTTAACTGCTTCTTGGGGGCGAGTTAACAGTGAGAATGTCAATGTTACAATTACCGCATCAACCAATGACGCTATAAATACGCCAGTCTCACTTCAGTTAATTCCGAGTCAGACGACAATCCCTAAAGGGGTATCAACACCAATTCAAGTGATTGCTCACTATGCCGGTGGTTTAACAGAGGACATCACTGAAAATGTTGAAACAGTGGTCACTTTCGCAGACCCAAGCATTTTAAAACTGAGTACTAATAACAACCATTTTGTTGGGGTTAACGTCGGTCAAACTCAAGTGACGGCATCGTATCTTGGGGTAACCAGTAATTCAGTGTTGATGACTGTAACAGATGCGGTGCCACTTTCGCTAACAATCAGTCCAACCACTCAAAATATTCCGAAAGGGCTGACGCATCAATATCAAGCGGTGGCGATTTTCTCAGATGGTACCACATTCGATGCCACCAATGATGTGACGTGGTATGTTGGTGATGCCAATGTGGCGACTATCGATAATTTGTACAACCTTGGTGTACTAACTGCTAATCAACTGGGTTCAACGACTGTATGGGCGCAACTTCAAAATGTTCTTAGTGAGACCGCAACCGCAACCGTCACCACGGCAATAATTCAAAGTTTAACCATTACCCCGAATCAACAAACCGTGGCGATTGGTGAAACGCTTCCATTTGTGGCTAATGCGGTTTTTTCTGATGAAACAACCTTAGATGTTTCAGGTAATGCACTTTGGCAAATTGGTGATACAAGTATTGCCACTGTTGACAATTCAGGGGCGGTCACTGGTGTCAGTGCCAATAACACCACGCTCATTGCGCACTTTAATGGCATGACCAGTGACGCTGCTGAAGTTGAAGTTATCACTGCAGTCTTACAGTCTATTCAAATTACGCCGGCCCTTTTAGATATTCCAAATGGACTGCATCAGCAATATCAAGCGATAGGCCACTATTCAAATGGTTCAACGGCCGATATTACAGGTACAGTAAGTTGGAATACCTCAAACTCAACGATTGCAACGATTGCCACTGATGGTCAACTAACCGCAGCTGCGATTGGTGCAACCACCATAACAGCTGTGCATGATGGTGTTACTAGTAATGACAGTGCGGTAAATGTTACTAATGCTGTTCTTACAGAGATACAGGTAACGCCGGCCGTAGAAACAACGCATGTAGGACTTCATCAGCAATATCAAGCGGTAGGGTTCTTCTCAGATAAATCTTCAAGAGACATTACCACTGAAGTGTCATGGCTGAGTTCAGCCACTAATGTGGCGTCAATGAATTTGACTGGACAGGTAACGGGCGTAGCGGTAGGCAATGCTGAGGTAACCGCAAATCTTAACGGTATTACCAGTAATACCGCACAATTGACCGTTGATAACGCAATTCTGGTTGAAATTGATATTGCACCGCTGTTAATAACCCTTCCTTTGGGTGAAACACAACAATATACGGCAGTAGGGCTATATTCTGATGGTTCTAATCAAGACATTACGACCGAAGTGACTTGGTCTATCGATGATACCAGCATCGCTACTATCGATAATACCGCTTTACTTACCGCTGCATCGCTTGGCACGACCAAGGTCAATGCTTCATTGAATGGGCTGACCAGCGCAACAGCTGCACAAGTGAATGTCACCAATGCAAGTTTAGTGCAATTGATTGTAACACCAGAGTCAACCGTCGATTTGCATTTGGGCTTGCACAGGCAGTTTCACGCACAAGGCGTCTTTTCTGACGGTTCTGCCCGAGATGTTACCAATGAGGTAAGCTGGGATAGCAGCAATATTAGCATTGCGACCATCAACACCACAGGGAGTACGGAAGCGGTAGGGATTGGCTCAACAAACATTACCGCCAACATGGCCGGCATTACCAGTAACACTGAGGTATTGACGGTTACGACCGCGGCTTTGGTGGAGATTGTAGTCTTACCAGATAATGCAATTATACCTAAAGGGTTAACCGTCAACTATACAGCTCAGGGGCATTATACCGATAGTACAACCCTAGATTTGACCAATGACGTTACCTGGCACTCACAAGACGCTAACATCGCAACGATTGTAAGTGGCGGTACTGCGACAACGGTCAATATTGGTACCACGGCTATTCACGCATCGTTTGGCGTCATTGAGAGTACTCCCGTCCAATTGACGGTAGATAATGCGACATTAACCAGCATAGCGATTACCCCGGAGATAGCCTCTGTCTCTAATGGACAAACACAGCAATACCAAGCATTAGGTACCTATACCGATGGCAATACTCTAAATATCACTAACTCAGTGACGTGGGTAAGTGGTCAGACTAACATTGCAACGATTGATACCGCTGGTTTAGCCTCGTCCTCTATAGTAAGCGGTACAACAACCATTCAAGCTACGCTTGATACGCGTGTGAGTAATACCGCAACGTTAAATGTCGGACCTGTACTGACTAGTGTGAGCCTTGAATATGGTGCTCCGGGGCTTGATACCACCATTACCAATGGATCATCTCGCAGTCTTAAGTTGGTGGGTCATTATAGCGATACGACACAAAAAGTGCTCAATACACCGTTTGACAATGGCTCTGTATGGACTCATACGGGCAGTGGATTTACGCATACCGGTAATGGGCATTATCAAGCAACAAGTACCTCGGGAACTATCTCTGTTACCGCGACTTATGAAGGGTTTTCGGACACGATGACCAATGCGATTACTGCAGTACCAGTGTCAAATAGGGATTGTGGTGTGTCGCCATTAACCTTGTCAAATGGAACAAGGGTATATTGCCCACTGAGAACAAATTCGCCAGAGATCGCCGATCCTAGTATTTATGGTTCTCAATCATTCACAGGCCTTGGTGGGCCAAATGGTATGGAGTTGATCACTGCGAACTACACTCAAGTCGAAGCTCTTTGTACAAGTTTGGGAAGACGGCTCCCAACACAGTTGGAATTTCAGTTGTTAACTCAAGAATATGCTTTAGAGGATGTACCCGCACCTCTATATGGTGTTTACCATTTAGTGGGTTGGCCTGCTGAAGTATTATTCTATACAGATTTCAATGAAAACGGCAAATTTGTACGGGCCAGTTTGACTGGTAGTTCAGGCTTACTACCTAATGGTACCGCACTGTATGGCGTTATTTGTGTTGATTAGACTTGAACCAGCTGTTTAACCCTATGCCTTCCCTTAGCTAATTGTAAGGGGAGGCTCAAAGTAACGTATGCGCCCCATAAACCCATCTGTCTTTCATACACAAATCCTGCGATTTTCATCGCAGGATTTGTGTATGAAAGACAGATTTTAAGAAGCGTTCCGGTGTCCATTGTGCATACTGACGATGATTTTCTGGTATGTGTTTTTCTAACGTACTGTAACCGAACTGTCGCTTCCTTGGGTGACTAGAGACAAGTTGACCGTTATGGTAAAGCGTGACTAGTTCACCGCTAATATGTGCCTCTAACTGCTCCCGAAGTAATCGGTATGGTACTGAGTAGTAATGCCCATCAAGCTCTACATGATAGTCCATATGAACGCGTACCTTTTTTACGTAGGTGTAGTGATACGCTTGCCGTGGGAGTGCGTTAAGCTCAGGTTTATCGGGTTGGGTGAAGAGTTCGTATCGAGAACTCTTTAGCTTCTGCATCGGTCTTTGACTGAGCTCGAGCAAGAGCTCCTTGATACGATAATTGAGTGAACTCAGGCTGAAGAAGGTTTCATGTCGGAGCTTAGCCATTATCCACCTCTCAACGACTTGGACGGCTGTTTCCACCTTTGCCTTATCTTTGGGCTTTCTTGGTCTTGCTGGCATCACAGCGACGCCATAGTGTGCCAACATCTGTTGGTAAGTAGGGTTGATGTCGGGGTCATACCGGCATGCTCTTGTTGTGCTGCTTTTTAAGTTATCAGGAACCACGATTTCAGGTTGTACCTTCCAGATAACCAAAGCATCGGACATGGCTCATGGACTGCCAGTTCAATCTTGTTCAAATCGCCCGAACACCAATAAGAAGACATGTAAAGATCAGAAGCAATGCAACGCCATACAACCCTGAATTTGCTAGATACTTAAAAGAGCGAAATCAGCCCAAGCGATGCAGGAATTTTTGGTCGGCTCCTGTCACTACTATGTTTTGATTGCTGGGTTCTTATATGGACTCCCAATTGTAATCAACAAAAAGTTTTAGATAAAGCAGTTGAGATGCGCGCTTATATACGGGCTTTTTTGAGGTGCTACCTCGCCCTAAAATGTAGTCGCACCAATAGGCTAAGTCTTAGGAACGGCATCATCATTTTGTGCCCAAGAACCCAACTAGTTTCTATTGGTCGGTCTTACCTGTTTATCATTGTCGCTCTCTGTTGATTATGCTGAATGTATCAAGCCAGTTTTTCTGGCTGATACATCAAGTCATTCTTTAAGATGGCATAAGCTGTTCGTACTGTTTTATTTGCTAATGCTATCGCAGCTACTTTCTTCCCACGTCTCTCTATCAATGCCAGCAACCACTGATCTTTGTTTGTTCTAGGGGGACGATTTACGACTTGTGCTATAACTGAAAGCGCTCCTTGAAATAGAGTTGAACGGAGTCGCTTGTCTGCACTACGTTTTGAGATATGCCCGATTCGCTCTTTACCACCAGATGAGTATTGCTTTGGTGTTAGCCCAATACTTGCCGAAGCACTTCTTCCGTTAGAAAAGTTCTCACCTTTACCTAGTCGTAAGGCCAATCCCAATGCTCCTATAGGCCCAACGCCTTCAAGCTTCATTAGTTTCTGACACAGCGGATTATCCTTAATTGCTTTTTCTAATTGTTTTGTAAGGGTATTTACATGGTCAAGCTGAAGGAGTAAATGTTCCCATAAACACAAAAGCGACTCTCGGAATTTAGCAGGTAAACCATTTTCAGCGTCCTCAAGAACATACGGAATTTCTTTTCTGAGTACCGCTAATCCTTGCGGGAGAATAATTCCAAATTCAAACTTTGGGCAATCTGATTATTTAGCGCTAGATTTCTGGCTCAATTTGTTGTCTACGAAACAGCAGTAAGATAGAGCTGGGCAGGAGGGGGTAAAACCCCTCCTGATTTAGGATTGTGAAGCATGGTCTAAGAGCGCCCTTATTCCTACGAACACGTTCCTCGATGAAGGTAGTGAGGCGTGATCTCTTTTCTGAAATGGCCAAACTCTTGGTTGATGATTTCCAGTTTACTTGACCACTTCACCTTACCCTACTAGGCCATACCATCCGGATGAAGGTGAACGTTAAGTGAGGAGATGATGAAAGGGGGCCACATGACTTAGCGTTAAATCGAAGAAGGTGCCTGTCGTATGACAAAAGAAAGTTTCCGCGTCGTTTTTTAGCTTGTCCTTAATTATTTATTTTTTTATTCATTTAACTATTTATCTTCATACGTAGTGTTCATAAGCGCCGCCCCTTATTGATCACAATTTTAGCCGTTTTTTTTATCCTCCTTTTATTGCACTGCTTTTCTCATGAAAAATCGTGAATAGAAAAATCCTTTCCGAATAAGGCCAAGCGTGCAAGTTAACCCTAAACAACCCGGTGATTAAAACAAGAAAAATGAGAGATAAAGCAGGGTAGGATAAGGTTCAGACGTGCTGATCCCTCCGCTTTCGCGGAGACAAAAATATCCCTTTAATTAGGGGCTAGGTCGGGTTGATACTCACTAAAGAAGGCTGAGGTTGATTGAGCGTACGTGTTTAATGTTGACGCATTGAAGATCTCTTGTATCCCTGACGCGATCTTACGAAAAGACAGCCACTGAAAGCTCAGTCCTTTCTTTGTCTGACGCTTCCGTGTCGCGAGGATCAATTCGCTGATGTTGGCGTAACGCACGACTTTTAAGTCATTAAAGAAGCGAGGGGTAAACTGTTTGTATGCAGGTGCGCTGCGTATCGTCCCTTCGTCTTGGTCGACACACACATTGATCCGCTCACTGTGAAAATAGCTGGCACGCTTTAGATACTTCACCGCTTTCGCAAAGGACTTCGGCGAAATAAACTCCCCAAAGCGCAACGCATAATCTTCTTGAAGTTGATCGTAGCTGATGGTTTTCAATCCCGCTTCTGTGGGCAAACCGATGCGCCCTCCAATGAGGTCTGTGTTCGGCAGAATGCACGCTAATACTTTCGCAATTAAGGTGCGACACTGCACATTATTCACCGCTTCACCGCCCCATGCATTGAGTGACGGGAAACGATTGGGGTTGGTAATAAATTCTTCACACCCTTTTAAGATCCGCGCGTATTCTGGCGGTAGGGTTTCTACCTTACCGCTTCGGAGCAACCGGCGAGACTTAAATCCGATCTCAAAAGGCGTCTTAGGGTTTCGTGCGTTCTCTTCTTCAACGACACGTTGATACAATTCGATCAAATCCAGTTTCCGAGCCTTACGCTTACGGCGATACTCCGCATCGTAACTCGATTTATCGAGCGGGGGAGGGGAGGAGTCGTGTCCAGGCGTCTTCATAACATTCACCGTCCACGTTTAAAACACACAACGCTTCATCCCGAGGGATAAACAAGCGGTGTTATTGAGAATGTGGAGTCTACTGGGCGTTAGCCCAAGCGAAGGCTGAGTCAAGGTCATATTTTGAAGTCCAAGAGGTTTTTGGGGTGTTTGGATTGGCCGTCCAAACGGTGAAATTTCACGCTATCTCAACCGGGAAAAGAAATCAAATGCCGGTTTTTTAGACACAAAAAAGCCGACTACTCTTGGAAAGTCGGCTTTTTTGCGAGTGCTATATAGTCAGAGTACCACCTCTAACACACTCTAAATCCTAGAAAAAACACACAACATTGGGCACTACAGGTTAGTGAGCAATGTTGTGTGTTTTAACCTTATAGACCTCAGGCAATTATAGCGTGTCGTCACCTGAGATTTCAATCTCGAAGTCTCAAAATGCTCTCTCGATGGTTAATTGTTAACATAATGTAAATAATACGCAGATATGAAAAATCCATAAATAACAACAAGATAAAAAATAACCTTAGAAAAATTTATAGCACATTGAGGGGTGGAAATTAAAATAATTAATCTATTAATTATATAAAATTCAAACAAGCCATCCGTTAAATATCATTTAATTTCTATTAAAATCAATAGTTTATTCTTATGCGTATTATTTACATTATGTTAAATTCAAGAAATGATAAGTCAGTCACAAACCCAACAAAATTAGACGCCAGTGAGCGATTACATGACTCATTGATGTTTCGGTCTGAACGAGAGCGTTTCGGTTTTTTCTATTTAGGAAGACTTTTGTATGAATTTTAAATCAGAATGTATGGTTGAGAACAAGGAAGTCGGTATCGCTTTTAATCTTTCATCAAAGGCGAATAAAACGTTAACGCTCTCGGCGAAAAGAGCAGAGCGGGCCAAAAAGCGCGAAGGGAAACTTCGATTAGAAGATCACCTCAAACGTTTTCCTAATTGGTCGCTGTAACGAATCAGATTGCCGTCTGGGATTATTACCTCTGATGGCCTCGAAGGTGGGCTGCCTTCACTATTGCAAAAAGCGCCGCAGAGGGGCGCAGGCCTGCGTAATATGCCTAACAAATTCAGGAGCCCTCTCTGGGGCGACGTCCAAGGCTGTTTTTCTACTCAATTAAGCACGCTGGTTGAGTGGTGAAATAGAGTTACTTGGGAATACCAGACACCACATCCTTTGGATGTGCGCCTTCTACTACAAGAATGCTCAAGCCAGTTTGTAGCACGGCTCTTGAAAGAGAGCCCATCGTTTTGTTTTTTTAAAAGAACAAAACAATGCCCTAACAAGGAGTGTGGACGATGCAAATTATCTACGGATATTGTCGTGAAGATGAGGCCGCGAGTTTATTAGGCCACTTTGTTGAACAAGGGGATTTTGTCAGCGTCAAAGAACTGGGAACGGTTGGGCGTGAACACATGGCGTTTGCCGCTTTGTTGCCTTTTACTGGGCACCTTGCATTTCCTTTCTGTTGGAAGGGTGTTCATTTGGTCGCGGTTCAAAAACAAGCTCAGTCAGTTAATCGTCTCACTCTCCCAACTTCAAATAATGCTTGTAAAAAACGTTATCGGAAGCTTAAGAACACCATCATTAGCGCTCAAAATTGGAAGCAACATGTGAGCCGTAATCGTGGTTTGAAGTACGCGAAGTCTTCGATGTTTTCTTAAGGATGTGGGAGGGAGCCCCCTTTCCCTCCATCCTGACCATGTACTTGATAATTTTATCACTCAATAAGGATACTTATTATGAAAACACGCACCCAGCGCACCCTCCTTGTCGGGCTTGGCGTTGCTGTTTCGACACTTCTTATCACTCAGCCTGCTCTGGCTGCCGATATCTTCGCGTCAGGTAAGCAAGCCATGAAAGACACGGCGGGCAAAGGCTCTGCGGTTGAAACCGCCATGCTGGGGACTGGGCTTGCAGGGGCGGTCGTCACTGGACTGATGAGCCGTAACTGGTTTGCGGCCGTTGGCGGGTTCATTGGTGGCTCAGTCTTGTGGAATGTTGGAGCGCCACTCGTCGGCTTAGGTTAAGGAGTCACAATGGAAGACCCTCATCAGTTTTTCTCTATCCCAAAACACATGAACAAAGGTCGCCGCTGGCTCGGGTTCCCTGTTGATGAACTCGTGCCTGCCCTCTGCATTTTTGGCCTCTCATTCTGGCTTAAACACGAAATGATAGGGCTGACGTTATCGCTGGCTTGGTTTGGGGGGTTGCGTTACATCAAATCACAATACGGTGATAATATCGTTACCCTGTCACTTTATTGGTGGGGCGCTTCTTTTGTCAGCCCCGCCCTCTTTAAGCGTACCCCCTCAGCCTGTCGTCGCTATTGGATTTTCTAAGGAGACCCTTCATCATGGACCCGTTTGTTAAACGGGATAAGCTGGCCGTCAAAAGTCTCCTCAATCTTTTTTTGAGTGCAGGCTTTCTTTTCATGCTTATCACTAACCTGGTGTTGGGTTACACCAGTTATCAAGCCCTTACCCATCAGAGCCGAACCCTAATCCCACCCACCCTCTCTCAAGCCTTTACGGTTTCGGATGGCACAGTCGATGAGCCTTATCTTGAGCAAATGGCGGATTATCTTCTCTACTTGAAACTCAACATTACGCCAGCCAGCGTTGGACGTCAGTTTGGTCAGTTACTTGAATATTTAGACGAGACAAGCTGGCACATCGTTCAACCTAAGTTGCTTCGAGAAGCCACGGTAATTAAAAAAGACAACATCAGCAGCCAATTTTCTGTCGAGTCTGTCCGTATTTCTCTCAACACTCTCCAAGTGCAACTCTATGGGAAACTCCAAAAGCACGTAGGCCAACGCGCCCTAGATCCGGAGATGAAGTGGTATCAAGTCAACTTTAGCTATGACCAAGGCGTCATAGGTTTACTCTCCATTGAAGAAGTCGAGGTCGACACCGATGAATCTTTATGAGCAATCATTCACCCCATCGCCGCAATGGCACCTTTATTTTTTGTCCATCGCGCTTTGGGTGGTCTTTTTCATCCCCTCTTTTGCCCTAGCTGAAAATGCCGCTATGGTGAGCTATGAGTTTGACGAAGGCGACACGATCCCCTTGTCACTCTCTTCCATTAACGTGAACCGTTTGCTGGTCAAAAATGACCGTATTATTTCGATCGTCTGCCCGAAAGGATTTTGTACCTCAACGGGCAACCAAAAAGACGCTTCCGGCTCTATCACCTTAAAAATTAACCTTCCCTTACCGTTTACCGCGCACCTGACGACAGAAAAAGGGCGATTGTTTGCTCTGTTTATTACCCCCAAAGCCACCCCGTCTTTGGTCACGGAGTTTGTTTGGTCGCAAAACTATAAAGAGCAGCAAAGCCCGACTGAGCAGGCGGCGGATTACCCCGCCGCCATGACAGCGCTCACCAAAGCCATGATGCGTTTTGTTCATGATGGCGCCCCCATCGCCGGCTTTAAACGTCACGACGTTGACCCCAAAACCTTACCCAAAGATGCAGCGTCACTGGCCATCATCCCTCAAACGGTCTTCGTTGGCCGTGATTACTCTGGGGTGGTTTATCAACTCAAAAATCAAAGCCGCAGTGACATGGCACTGACCACCGCACAGTTCTACAGCTATTCCGCACGCTCAGCCGCGCTCGATACCTATCAGTTAAAACCTGGGCAAACCACCACGCTCTATCTCATTACCGGAGGAGGCGCCACCCATGATCGATAACCCCAAAGACGCCTTTGACCGCTTTAAAAAACGCGTCTTCAAAGATACCGACGGTGACTTTGAAGACGGTGGCACGGTCAATGCCGTAACAAGAAAGCGCAATCGCACCATTACGTTCACGGTATTACTGGTGCTTGCCGCCCTGGCTTTTGCTGTTTGGCGGTTAACATTGCCTCCCCAAGAGCAAAGCAAGGACATTCAAGACGTCGGATTTGGTGCTGTCGTCACCGATGATTTTACCGACAAAGACAACCAGTCCGCCCTGACGTTTCAACAAGATAAAATCAACCAAATCGAGCAAAGCTTAGCGCGGTTCGAAGGCACCTTAAGTCGCTTTGGACAAAGCTTAACCTCTGAGTTGGAGAATATTAAAAAAGCCAATGAGCGCGATAAAGCATCGCAATTGACGGAGCTTGAGCAGCAGATGCAACAAAAGCTCGATGAAGTTGACGCGCTCAAGGTCCAACTTGAGACGCAATTAGCCTCAGCCCTCAATGCAGGCGATCCTTCGAATCAACATAGCGTAGAGATCCATCAGGGAAGCACTTTTGGCCAATACAAACTGCCCCCAAGACCTGCCATTAATAGCAACATAGATACCGCCAAGGTGAATGAGTTCCAGTACCAAGAGCAAGATGATGTGGCCTTTAGCGGGGATGCCTTTGATAGTTTTGAATTTCACTGGCAAGCCAGTGTAGAGGAGAGACAATCCCGTCGCACGACCGATAACTACGTGCCAACAGGCACCTTTGTGACCGCCGTGATCACCGGCGGCGCAGACGCTAATGGGGGCGTCTCTGGACAAGGGGATACCTCACCGATTGTCTTTCAGACCGTCAATCAGGGGATTTTACCCAACGGTGAGCAATCCAAATTAAAGAATTGCACGATCACCGGTGCCGTTTACGGCGAAATCTCATCCAGTCGCGGCGTCGCTCGCACCAATAGAATGAGCTGCATCCACCCTAATGGCGATATTCTCGATATCCCCGTCAATGCGACCGTGTTTAACTTTGGGCGCAATGGTATTCGCGGTACCACCATTATGAAAAACGGTAAAATCGTTCAAATGGCCGGCATTGCGGGGATCTTGCAAGGTGTCGGTGATGCGGGTAAAGCCCTGGCACAAACCACGACACCGACGGCGCTCGGACCAAGTCAAAGCATCAACAGCGATAAAATTGGGTTGAATCTGCTTGGCGGCGCCACGGAAAGCGTTGGCAGCAAATTGGCGGACTACTACATCAAACTGGCCGAGCTCTATCATCCGATAGTGGAAGTCAATCCTGGTGCCATCGTCAATATTGTCTTTTTGGAAGGCTTTCCATTAGATCCCCTATTGGCCGATGAATACGAAACCCGTATTAATGAGCAGCGTGAGCAAGTCTCCAACAGCAACCAGCTCTTGGATGTCATCACCAACGTTCCCTCTCTTCCACAAACCACTCAAACTGCCCCCATCAACCCATTAGCGCAAAAAATAACCCAACAAGGGTTAAGCGACGTGGGCTTTGGGCGTGAGGAATAACCATGAATAGGCATTCTTTGTTCTCACTATCGATACTCTTAGGTCTGACCGGTTGCAGCGCGGGCTTTGAGAGCGAATACAGTTGCGATAAGGTCGGCGGCGTTTCAGGGTGTGTCACCATGAACGAGGTTCGAGACAACCTATACGGTTATACCGGAGACAGTGGAAATGCCACCGTCTCTCCTCAATCTCGTCTCGCCCCACCTTCTGTCTTTACCTTACTGCCAAGGCGTAGCCGAGATGGTGAGCCTGAGCGAAGCCAAGAACACGTTAAAAAACTCACCGTCTTCCCTTTCATAGACAAAGACAATCACTACATCGATACGATGGATGTTTACTTTGTCTTAGACGATAGCCGTTGGTCTGGGCGCCCTGCGCGCGCGATTTGGAAAGATTGATTAGGAAAAAAAAGAAACGAAGCTTAAACATCATTTTTATCATGGGCGCGCGACATTCAGTCTCAGACTTCTCTCAATTAGGGGGTAATCCATCAAGCGATCCAAGATTGTGTCACGCCCCCTAACATTAAAATAGAAAAAGGGATCCCCCATGTTTTCCTCCTCACGCAGTGGCTTATCCGCCTTATTTCAAGAGGCCAAGCAAGCCCAAAACCACCTTCACCATGAACTGCCGTATCGAGACTACGATCCCATTGAGCAGGTGTTCGACAATACTCACTCTCGCGGTTTTGGTTTTAAAATCAGTCTCCTTGGGGGCGCTAACGACGATTTAATTCAGTCGTTAAGCCACCTTATGGGGGATTTACCCGCAGGGGATAAATGGGATTATCAAGTGCAGCTTTTTGGTCACAACCGAGTGGCGCACTATCTCGAAGGGAACCAAGCCCTTCTCAGTCAGCGGGGCGGTATCTGTCAGAAAATGGCCAACGATGACGCCATTTACGCCCACTACGCGGCGCAACACGGGTTTCTACATAGGCAAAAAAACAATCGCTTTGATTTGCGCGACTACGACGCATTCTTTTTTGTCTCCACCACGGAAAAAGACCCACAAGAGCTGCTTGATGCGAGAATGACTCTAGAAACGGGGCTGGCGCAGCTTGGTTTTGATTTACTGCCCGTCACGCCTGAGGGACTGTTGACCAGCGTCGGTGATACCTTAAACTTTGATAAAAGCCAAGACAGACCCAATGAAAAAAGCTACAACCCATTAGAACCTTTGAACCTGCAAGCGTTATCTCCCGATACCGAAGCGTTAACCCATCGTGGTCATATCGCCACCCGTCATACCAATGACCAAGGGGAAGAGGTACGCACACGCCTTGTTCATTTAGGGCTTTCTCGATTGCCTGGTGATTATCGCTTGTACGCTTTACCAGAAGCCTTTTCTTCAATCCGTAATGTGTCGCGTAACATCACTTGCCCTCATCGCGTTACCTTGAGTTTTCGCAATGAGCCAACCGGTAAGCAAAATGCGGATAACGATAACAAGATAAAAGACTTAACCAAGACGGTGAACAGCCAAATGGCGATACTCGCGCCCATGGCTGAAGATGAACTCAAAGAGCGCAAAGCCTTGCAAAAAGGGTTGTTGTCTAAAGAGTTCACCATTGCATCTATGGTGCTCACGGTCTCGCTGATGACCGATAAAGCCCACCAGAAAAAAGACACCCAAGCGGCGAAGGAGTCATTTAGCCATGCTGGCCTTGACATCATTCCACTGAAAATGAATCAGCCACAAGCGCTGCTCTCCACGTTGCCTTTTATGATGAGTGAAGGATTATGGGGCGATTGTAAAAAAGCGGGGCGCGTTCGTACCTTAAAGAGCTCTAACCTGGTGAATTTCTTTCCGCTCATCATGGACTTTAGCCAGCTCAAAGGTGGCGTATTGCTGCCCACTATGCGCCAACAAATTTCGTTCTTTAACCCTTTCACCTGTGGCAGTGATAACCAAAACATCGCCCTGACGGGAGGCTCAGGCGCAGGGAAAAGCTTCCTAGTCCAAGAAATCGCTGAAACGGTTTACGCCATGGGCGGTAAAGTGTGGATCCTCGATAAAGGAGCCAGCTATAAAAAGCTGACCCTGAGCCTTGGGGGGACCTACATGACCCACGCCAACATCTTCTTAAACCCGTTCACGCATTTAGGCGCCATGCAAAGTGCTGAGTTTGAGTTTGTGGATGATGACGGCAGACCTGTCGATCCCATGATGGAAGCGCTCGATAATATCACGGCGTTGTTTGCCACCATCGCGTCACCCTACGTACCACTGACGGCGTTTCAACAAAGCGTCTTAGGCGATGCGATAGTGACGGCATGGGAGCGTAAAGGTCATCAAGTCTTGGTGGATGATGTCAGAGACGCCTTGATTGAGATTGCTGGAGAAGAAAGCGACCGACGCATTAAAGACATAGCGGTGCAACTGAAAAAGTTCTGCACAGATGGCATGTACAAAGACGTGTTCAACAAGCCATCCATGCTCGACCCCAATGTGGAAATCACCACGCTTGAACTCGATGGGTTCCCGCCTGCTGTGCTCAGACCCGTGATTTTTGCTCTCATGGTGTCGATTAACCAGCAGATGTACCTAGCTGGATCTCGCTCTACCCCAAAGCTGTGCATCATTGAAGAGGCCTGGAGCCTCCTCTCTGGGGCAAACGAGCAAGCGAGGGAGTTCATCAACACCGGTTATCGCACCGCCCGTAAGTTCGGCGGCGCTTTTTGTACGGTGACTCAAGGGATTGAAGACTTCTTTAGTAACGAGGAAGCCAAAGCCTGCTACAACAACTCAGACATTCACATCATTCTTCGTCAAGGGGAAGGGTTTGATAAGTATCTGCTCCAAAACCCGGATGCCTTCTCACCGTTTGAGCAGCGCATCATTAAAAGCTTCGCCCCGTCTGTTGAAGCAGGATACAGCAGCGCGCGCATCAAAGCGGGTGGCCATGTCACCTATCACCGCTTTTTCGCCTCTCCGGTGAAACGCGCCATGTTCTCAACCGAGCCTAAGGAGTTTGAGTATTGTGAAAATCTTTATAAACAAGGCCAATCACTGGAGCGCGCCATTGAGCAAACCTCCAGGCACTTTTATGGCAAAGACATTGACGCCTTTAATCAAGCCATTGGGGCAAGCACTTAGTTTGCTGCCTTTTATCCTCGCAGCAGGCATGGCCACTTTTAACGCTCACGGGAAAGCGCTGGGGCAAGTCGCCCCGGTCTTCCCTATCGGTGAAATCGACATGCTGGAATGGATACACCAAAGACTGAAAGGGTTTGAGGCCAGTGGTCAATTGGCGGACATGCAAAACGAGTTCACTGAGCGCGCCCTGCAAAGCATTGAAAACCCGCCGCCGGTTGCAGGCTTAACCACCACAACCGATCCCCGCACCTTTTATGTAGATCCAAGCATCACTCTCCCTAAAGACATCATCGCCCCCACCACGGGGGCCGTGATTGCCAAAGCGGGCACCAGAGTGAACCCCTTTGATAGCCGCACTTGGCCAAAGGTAGACGGTCAAGACGTTTTGCCTCTATTTGAGCTCAGTAAGGTACTGGTCTTTTTTGATGCCAGAGACGCGCAGCAACGAAGGTTCGCCAGCGAGTATCAAAACGCCAAGCCAATCAAGTGGGTGCTGACGGGAGGCAGCCCGAATAAAATGGCGACCTTACTTGATGCAAGAATGTATTTTGCGCAGCAAGGCCACTTAACCCAATCGCTTAACATCACTCACGTCCCGGCCATTGCCTATCAAGATGGCACGCGCTGGCGCATCGATGAAGTGAACGTATCGGGTTTGCAGCCCTTGGAAGTAGAGCAATGATAATGAAATGGCCTTAGAAGTGCGCGCCTCCCCTTGATCATGCTTCCAATATCACTTCTTTTTCTATTAACCAAGCTCGCTTTTGGCTGCGATAATGTGGCGAAGCCTGTTGTCGAGACAAAAGGAGTCCCACGCTCTGCGTGGAAAAAGGACCCCACCATGACTCAACGACACTTGCGTTTACTGTTGTGCTGCCTATTGGTTTTTATTGCCCCATCAACCCTAGCAGCCAGTGCGGCGTGTAAAAGCCGTTTTATTAACCCCATTACCGATATTTGTTGGGATTGTTTGTTCCCGATGACAATAGGCTCATCCACAGTCATGCCGTCCAAATATCCAGACACCAATAACCCCACAATGCCTATCTCTTATTGCCCGAAACCGCCGCCTATCTTTGTGCAAATCGGCATCAACATTGGCTATTGGGAGCCTTATGCCTTAACCGATATCACGCGCGTCCCTTATTGTATGGTGAACATGGGCGTGCAAATGTCAGGCGCCAACACTCAGCGTATCGGTGGTCGCGTGACCGCTCGTGACAGTGACAGCAGTGACGGAGGTTTTTATCACGCCCATTGGTATAAGTACCCCATCATTTATTGGCTACAACTGATGCAATCCACCGCCTGCATGGCCACAGATGTGTTTGATGTTGCCTACATGACGGAAATTGACCCACTTTGGGACGACGATGAGTTATCCCTCATTCTCAATCCCGAAGCGTTACTGTTTGGTAACCTAGTGGCTCAGCTTGCGTGCGTGCCCGAAGCCATGTTGACCTCCACTAACACGGCCTTACCTATTGATGCGTTATTTTGGTGTTTAGGCTCACAGGGCAGTGCCTATCCGCTTACTGGCACCACCAACTATCGAGACACGCCCATCCAGGCGGCGACACTCTTGATGCAAAAGCTTAACTACAAACTGCATCGACAAGGGATCATCTGGGAGACGCGCGGCGAAGATGGCGCGATTTGTTATCAATATCCCGATCCTATTTTGCCAAAATCTCGTTATCGGTATCAAATGTCGGGCCCTATTCCCGATGCCGCCTGGTGTCACCCGTACACCACCACGACCACGCTCTGGGAAGCCGGCCATGACAATCCGGTCACAGGGGATAACTTTGGTTTTGTACAATGGCGAAAGCGCAACTGTGTCTTTTTATAAGGTGACGCGATGATGCCCAGACCTACCCACAAAAATGAGACTGACCTATTCATTGCCAGTCACCCTGACTCCCTTACCGATTTTTTAAAAACAGATCTCGCCAACCACAAGCACATTTACTGCTGTTTCTCGCTCTCGCAGTTTTGCTTCTCGTTTTGTCGCGATCTCAATGCTCGTCAGGTGCTGTCAATCAGCTGCCAAAACGCTCACACCCTCTACCCACCCTTTCAGCGGCCATAATGAAGAGGTTACTATGACCATTCCATCTTTTGAGAGCACCTTTAGGCGCTCTCTTGTTTTTCTGTGTTTTTTTATCGCGTTACCCACCCAAGCTTACACGGAGCAAGAGCTCAAAGCTTTTGCCAAGCTTGAGCAAAAAATGACTCAACAACCGGAGGCGGCGAAGGCGTGGCCTACGGACGACATACAAAATAAAGCCCAGGCTTATCGAGAAGAAGCGCTGACTCTCAGCCGCAAGGTTCAAGAGTTGATAAAAGAAGAGACTCTTTCCCCCTTGCTAGGAAGACAAAAGCCCACGCGCCACCCTGACCAAGCCCCAAAAGGGGTGATGGTGTTTGTGTCACTCACCATGCCCAAGACCGCGCTCAAGCAGCTTCTGATGCAAAGTGAACACTTAGGCGTGCCACTGGTGATACGCGGTGTCTTACCCGAAGGTTTTCCGGCCACGGTCAAGCGGATCGAGGCCTTGATACGCTCACCCAATAAGGCGCCCATTCAAAGCGGCTTTTCCATCAGCCCCGATTGGTTTAAGCAATTTGATATTCACCACGTACCGGCCTTTGTTTCGGTTAAAAAAAACCGCTGCTTACCTAAGCAGCCTTGTAAAACCAGTGACTACGACATCCTTTACGGCAACATTTCACTTTACCAAGCTCTGGATTACCTCGCTGCCGGGGATGCGCAGCAAAACATTCACCCGCTGCTGCGCACGCTCTATTCCCAATAACCCTCTCTCGCCCCAATTTTTGATGAGGTGCTCTATATGCGCATTGACCTTTGGACTGCGCTCACGCTCAGTCTTTTATCCACTATCTCGCTTGCCAGCGAACAACACACTTTTACCGAGAGCGCTCATTGGGCGAAACAAACGGCAAGCCAAGCGCTCACGCCTCATGCCCTCCCGCTCAATGTCGATGACTATTGCAAAGACGCCACGTGTCGAAAAGAGATCCGCAGTCCAAAAGAATCCACACTGTCAGACAGTGAGATCAATGCACAAAAAGGGACAGAGTTTGTGACCAATGAACTGGCTCAAGACATCAACGCGAACTTCAATAAAGGTCGACCCGATGTTAAATACGACCCGGCGATGCGCTTTGCCTTACTTGGCCAAGAGAATGCTTTTGAAATCACTCATGGCATCTCAAATGCCTATGTCGATTGTGATAGCGGCTCCCAGTGCCTTATCGAACACATTCCTAAACAGTGTCATCGTCCAACGAATAACAATGTGCCTTGTACAAAAGTTCCCGTTGCCTCCGTGAGCACCGGTGAGGTGAGCTACCGCTGTCCATCCGGTTGGACACAACAAGGGAGGGATTGCCAACGCCCCCTCCCACAATGCCGATACAATAATGACAATTACGTAAGGCAATCAGGGACTAGAAGAGGTTTTTCGGGATTAGAAACCACGTATTTTTGGGATGGAAAGATAGTCTCTCCCAACCAAGGCTACACGCTTGGCGAGTTAATACATACCATCAACTTAAACTGGCAATGGAGCGCATACTGGCATAAACGCTACCAGATTTGTCGACCCACCACACAAACGAAAAAAGCCACATTGAGCTGCTCAAACGGATTCTCTTTATCCGGGGGGAACTGCATCAAGAACAATATGACCTGGCGAACACAATGCAGCCTGATGAACTCGTGCAATGTCACTAGCCAGCAATGTCTTGAAGGCCGAGCCACACGCTCGGTGAATGGCATTCCCACCACGCTCAACTGTTGGAAATATCAGGTTAACCATCGTTGTGACCGCCCTGACACCTGCGCGGACCTCCCGAAAGACTGTACGACTCAAACTCGACATTGCAGCCTGAAGCAAAATGGGGTGTGCGTCGAGCAAGAGGTCACAAAGAGCTGTGCTGAGAAGACATGCCGAGCCACTGACCTGCAATGTGGTGAGCACTCCTTCTGTCTTGACGGAGAGTGCTATGTGCCCGAGCCCAAACTTAACGGCAACTTTGACAAGTCCGTCGCCGCGCTAGCGGGGCTTGCCGAAGCCGTGAAAGACATCGGAGACCCACCCAAAATATTCACGGGTAAGCCGATGAAGTGCAATAAGAAACTCGCGGGTTTTAACGATTGTTGTAAAGACTCAGGATGGGGGCAAGGATTGGGAGCGAAATGCAGCGAAGCGGAAGAAGCGCTGGGGAAAGCCAAAGAGAAAGGCTTAACCCTGTACGTGGGGCAATACTGCGCCAAGAAAGTGCTGGGTGTCTGCACACGTAAAAAGCGCAGTTACTGCGTTTACGACAACAAGCTGGCCAAAATCATTCAAGAGCAAGGCTCTATTCAGCAACTGGGTAAACGGTTAGGCAGTGCAAAAAATCCCACCTGCGCCGCCATTACTCCCGAAGAACTGGGTCAAATCAACTTTGAGCACATTGATTTTAAAGAGTTCTACCCAGAAATGCGAGCCAACACCAACCTCCCCAACTTTGATGAAATCAAGAAACGACTTCAAAGTGCCACGGGCGGATAACCACCTCGACTGAACCAAGGTCTATGATGATGAAAAATCCACTGCTTTGCGTCATTACCCTAACGCTGCTTGCCCACCTCCCACCCACTCTGGCTCATGAAACCCCTCTAGGGTGGCGATGGTACAACGAGCCTAAGGCAAGGCCCGACAAACCCAAACCTAAGCCGCTACCAAGCAACACGCAAACCACAGTATCAAGCCCTAAAACCCTATCGGCCACCGAACAGATGGACTGGTTTCACTCTGTGCATATTGAGGCGCAAAACGACGCGGTCATTCATCCCAAAGATAAAGACAAGCTCGCGAAGTTTTTAGCGTTAAATCATTTTATCACGGACCAAACCGACCAATTGGGCATGACCTTTAAAGCGCTGCTGCTCGAAAGACCGGAGTTTTCTTACACCAAAGACCATCCGACCGAGCAAGCAGCAAGACAGGTGTATTTAGAGTTAGAGGAGAAGAAGAAAACCGCGGCGGTTGAAAATATGAAGCAAGACGGATGGGGCTTTTTCTTTGTCTATGACGGGGAAGATACACTGAGCCAGCAACTCGCCCCATCCATTCAAGCGTTTGCTGACCGATACCATTTTGAGCTCCTTGGGATCAGTAATGACGGAACCTTCATCACTCACCTCAAAGAAAACCGCCACAATCAAGGCAAAGTCTCGGTGCCTTTTACGCCCGCCTTAATTTTGGTGCAGCCAAGCACTGGAGAGATGAAGCCACTGGCGTACGGCTGGATAAGCCAAAATGATTTAATTGGACGCTTTTACAACGTCGCCACCAATTTTGAGCAATCGGATTTTTAAAGCAACTTCGTCCATGCCGCTCTCTTAAAGGATGTTCACTCTCTTTTATTTCTTCCTAAAACGTCAGGAGGCGCTATGCCATTTTTTCGTACCCTTGTGCTGGCTTTTTTGATTCATGCAACCACCGCACATGCTGCTATGCAAAACCAATATGCCCTGGTGTTCTTTTTTGAAAGCACCTGCCCGTACTGCCATAAGACAGCTCCTAAAATCACTCGCCTTGGCGAACGATTTCAATTACCGGTTTACGCCTTCTCTGTTGATGGTCCAGGCATTCTAGGGTTTGAGGTCCCTATTCCTGTCACACCAGAGATAGGCAAAACCTTTTTTCCAGGCCAGAGGAAAACGGTCATGCCTGCGACCTTTTTAATGAACGTCAACAGCCGTAAATTCTCACGTCTGAGCATTGGAGACGTCCCAGAAAGCACGCTGGCTCATAGCATTCAGAACGCCCTTAACGATCCGCGTGTGCAGGAGGCGCTGCAATGAAGCGATCACTTTTCCACCACTTATCCACCGTTTCGGTGCATAAGCGAGTTATTCCTTTCGTTCTTATCAGCTTATCAAGCGCTAGCCACGCCGACACCAACCACTCACTGGCGCGTTTTTTTGATAACTCAGGGTATAACGCCAACGTCTCAAACCCAACGGCTTACCAAGGGCAGTCGGCCAACTACTACACCGGTGGCAGTTTGTTTGTGCGTAATCAAATTGTCGATGCACAATTGGTCAGCGTCACGGTCCCTTCAATCAGTACGGGATGCTCTGGCATTGATATGTTTATGGGAGGATTTTCACACATCAGCTCAGACCAACTGGTGAAACTGGGCAAAGCGATTATTCATAATGCTCCTCCTTTTATTGTCAATTTAGCCCTGCAAACCTGGGCGCCGCAGCTCAAACAAAACCTGGATAATCTCCAAGCCAGGCTCGACAAATATCTCAATCAATCGGTGAACTCTTGTGAAGCCGCGCAAGCGTCCATCGGTGGACTGGCCGCCTTTGCTTTGCCCGCCACCAAAAAGCACGTCTGCGCGGCCCTCGGCACACAAAACAATGCCTTCTCGGATTGGGTGCAAGGTCAGCAGGAATGTGGCGCAGGAGGCAAAGCGGCCGGTCAATTAGCGAACGCCAAAAAGGATCCAGCGCTAAAAGATATGACCCAAACCCATCACAACGTGGTCTGGTCTGCGATCATGAATAACGCTTTTTTGTCCTCCGACAAAAATCTAGCGCAATTTATGATGAGCTTGTCAGGCACTTACGTGTACGACAAAGACGGCAACCCGCGTTACTACCCTAGCCTTTTGACCGACAACAACAATCTGGTCAATGTCTTGCTCGAAGGGGGCAAGTCTGACGTTTATCAGTGTCGCAAAACAGCCCCTGATGCGTGCATTACCATTACCAAGCGCAATAACCTCTCCATCACTCAAGCCAACGGGATTCAAAACCAGATACGCAAACAACTGGACTCGATACTGCAAAAGATAGCCACCGACCAAAGACTCACGCGTCAACAAGAGGGCTTTCTGGAGCTGATTCAAACGCCGGTACTCAAGTTCTTTATTGACGACTTATCCGCCAAGCAACCCCCCGATACCAGCAACTACTCGCGAATGATAGCGGTGGAGCTGCTTAATCAGTACCTCGTGAGCATGTTAAATGTTGCCAGCCAATCCTTAGCCAACACCAACAACAGCCAGGATGACATCGCCCTCATCACTCGTGATATCGATAACGCCAAACGCTTTACCGCGGGGCTTGCCGATAAAGCCATTGAAGCGCTCAACAAACGCAATCAACTGATTGATTCGCAGAGAAAAACCGCGCTGCAAAGCACAAATGAAATCAGCACGACCACCAAACCTGCGCAAGCTTATGGGAACTGACCTATGATACTCGAATATTACACTTACACTTCCGGCGAAGTGGTCAACAAAGCCTTTAATGCGCTGGCCACTTTTTTTAGAACCAATACCTTTGGGGATTACTTACAGATGTGCATGATGCTGGGGCTTGTTACCAGTTTGTTTATCTTCATGCTGTCACGGAATCCCAAAGACCTCATCAAATGGATGGTGGTGTTCTTTGCTGTGCCCCTGTTTCTAATCAATATGAAAGCCGACATGCTTATCATCGATAAGACGCAACCGGGTAAGGCTTACAAGGTGGATAATGTCCCTTACCTCGTGGCCGTGCCTACTTACTTTTTCTCTTCTATCATGGTGGGGATGGCCGAAGGCGTGGAAGGCATTTTCACCACCTCTGACGATGAGCGTTATGGTCGGACTGGGATGCTGTTTGGCTCTGAGCTTTATCAGCTCTCAAGACAATCCAGAATCAATGAGTTGGCGCTACAAAAGCTCTGGCGAGACTACTTTCATAACTGCATGATTGGGGATGTGAGAATCAACGGGAAATACACCTGGGATGAACTCTTTGCCGCGCCTGATATTTTTGCCTTTCTAGACGGCGTTAGGCAAAGCCCACTGCGCGCCCTTTTTCTTGATGAAGGGGGCGGTCAAAGCACCTACAAGCGGTGCGAAGAAGCCTACCCTATCATCAAGCAGCGCTTTAATGATGCCGCAGATAAAAACATGAGTTTGTTAGCGCATCAATTGCTCGGCAAAGACGCGGACCGTTATAAACCCCAAGTGGTGCAATCGTTGCAGCGCAGCTACAACAAATTTTTTGCCATCAGTACCAGCGCGTCCAACACCATCAAACAAAATATGTTGATGAACGAGCTGCGCTATAACCTTGATAGCCTAGACCCAACGCAAGCCGCGCTCAATTACGCCTATACCACCAACAAACTGCAAACCACCTCGATGTGGGCGTCATTGGGCTTAATGGCGAGAGAATACTTGCCGATGCTCCATACGATGATGTTTATGTTGTTCGCGTGTTTGGGCTTCTTTGTTGCCGGGGCGGCAGTCATTCCTGGCTTAACCATGATGGTGCTCAAAAACTATTTTGGCACGTTTGCCTTTTTGGCCACTTGGCCAGCCTTGTTTGCCATCATCAACGGCTTTCAGCTTTGGGGGCTGGAGTCTCTGTCTACGGATGTCTCGGGGAAGTTCGGAGGGCTGGTGCTCTCCAACGCGAATACCGCGGATGAGCTTCACAGTCGCTTCGCCTGGATGACCGGTATCTTGATGGTAGCCGTCCCTATGATAGCCAAAGGGATTTTAAAAGGCGGTCAAGAAGTCCTGTCGAGCATGAACTATCAGCTATCGAGCATGATTAACTCGACCAATGCTAGAGCCAGTGCTGCGGCTTCCACGGGTAATCTGGATTTTGGCAGTATGCAGATTGACAACCACAGCATGAACAACACGCATGCCAATAAGTTTGATACAAATACCCTAACCAACCAGGGCCACACCTACACCCAAAACCCAGACGGCTCGGTGACCACACAACACGGAGATGGGCGCACCACCTACGACAGCTCACAAACCACCAGTCGCGGCAACATCAGCGCCAACACGCAAAGCATGCTGCAAGAGAGTGTGGCGAATGCCCGTAGTCACACAGCGCAAAACCTAGAGCAAAATAGCACCCAACTGGGTCAAACTATCCAAGGAGGCGCCGCGCTGAGCGACCGCTGGCATGACAGTGTGAGTAAAAACCTGGCTTACGGTGAAGGCAGCACCAGTGGCTTTAACACTCAAGTCAGTCAAGGCATGAATGACATGCAAACGGCAGTGAACAGCGTAAGTCAACAAACGGGTTGGACGAAAGACCAATCACAAGCTTACCTGCAAAGTGTCTATGGCGGCTTCGAGGGCGGCGTAGGCACAGGCAAAGGGGCATCGCCATTCAATTTAGGCGCCAGTGGCGGTGTGAAATGGTCTGATGATGAACGTACGGCTTACAGCAAGATGAATACCGAGCAAAAGCAGCAGCTTGAGCAAGCCACGAAACAATACACCGAAGGGGCCAATGCCGTGACCAGTGCCGGTACGCAGGTGGATAATAAAGACACCCGAACTTCGGTTGAGCAGTTTGCGCATGATTTTGCGATTAACGCCAGCAACACCAAGTCTCTTGGTGCTAGCGTGATGCAAAGCCAATCGGACTTGAACGCCCTATCGAATACTCAAACGCGCCTAGACTCTGGCAGTGCCAGCTTTACGGCCAACGCGATTCAAGGCTTCCAGAATTACCTAGAAAAACAGTTAGAACAACCAGACGTCCAACGCCTAATGACCGCCCATCAACCGGAAGATATTGCCGATGCTAAAAAGTCTTGGCAAGAATTCACTCGCACTGAAGCGTTCGCCACCATGGCGGGGCTCGATGGTGATGCGGCAAAAATTGTGGGCAAAATGAACCAAGCGCACCAAGCCACCACACCGACAGGGCCACTTACCCTCTCACCGGAGCAAAACAACACGATGGAGAAAGAATGGGGGAGTACCGTCGATACCGTGGCTGCTACCCGCACGGCTATGCTGCACAACAATGAAACGGGCGGACTGTTTAATCAAGAGCGCTTTGATGGTGTCACCGATGAAGTGAGGTATCAACAAGAGGAGGCGCAGAAACCCATCAGCAAACCTGAGCCGATGATTAAACTGACCATCGCGTCGCAAGTCGAAGAGGAGGTCACTCCACCCGAAAGGACGGAATACGTCACCTCCGACCAAGCCTATCCATCAGCGCCAAGATACACAAAAAAACCGAAAGCATAATATTGATCTCGATTCATAAAATAGAACTTTATGCACCACCTAGGTGCTGGTATTATGAACAGGGTTCTAAAGGGAGAGTGACCATGAAAACTGTCTTACCATTACTGCTACTTACCTGTGCGAGCGTGCAAGCTCAACCCCGCTCTCCTGAGCTCACTCAACTGCTGAGCGAGATACACGAGCAGTACGAGCTCGCGGTAATAAATAAAAGACCATATTCCCAAGACCTGCCAGACATCACCAAACTGCCCTACTTCTTGCAGCACATTGATGAAACAGACACTGTGGGATCCATACGCTTAAACGCCTACCTACAAGGTTTGCAATCCGCGTATTTTTATAGTGCTTACCGCCAGCAAAAATTAGGGGGCAATAACTGGTTTTGTATGCGCGATACGATGGCGCTCGATCCAAAGCGTCACCCTGAGTTCCTTGAAGAAATGATTTGGACGGTGCTTGAGAAGACAGCCAAAAACGATCCAAGAAAGTTTAGAAGAGATAATTACGCCGGCTCCTTCAGCGCGACTCTTGATTACATTATTGGATATGGATTACAAACCGAATACCCTTGCTACAGCCCTATTCCTAAATCGTTACAATTTAACGGTTGGAAATATTAATCTCGGCACAGCTATTTCTAGAACGAAGTGGCCCATTGTTAGTTTCTTCGAACAAATTTGTCTTTTTCAATCAGTCGCAATTTACCCAGATATTGCTCATAGGACGGAAGTGTTTTTTTAGAAACAATTAAAGCGTTACGACCTTTAAACATCCGAGGAGATAGGACATTCTCGCCTGAAACCTATCGAAAAACACTAAAAATATCTGTTAGTTAAATCATCATCTAACCTGTCGTTTTAAATCTAATGGACCGTTGAATTGAGCAGCCTTCGGCTTGTATTTAGAAGTTATTCGCAAAAGCGAATCGATGGAGAAGTTTTTTCGGGGCATATGAGTAGAGTTCATAGCAATCTGGACGAAAGAGAAGGCTGGTAATGAAACATAAACTGTTTAGCGTAACCGATTGGTCTAAATATCAAATCATAAAGGCAATGGACGCAAATTCAGCTGTACAAAGAGCACATTCAAGAAAAAACTATACGTTGATTCCTTCAAATGAACTTACAGAGTATACCGTAACCAATGTGATGTGCTGCGAATATAGTGGAGCTCTCAAGCATCGCTTGGATGCCTGCATAACTGATATAGATAGAATTTTATTGATGGATATGTCACCAGAAACCCAGCATTATCAGATAAGCTAACTACTCTTGAACTTGAACAATAAGACTAACAGTTTCATATTCTTTTGGGTTGGGTAGTTTGATATATGCTTCTTCGCAAGCCTCTCGACTTGGTTCATTCGGGTTTTTGTCTTAACTGAACCATCGTAATCAATTGAAACAACAAAACGACAGTTTTTAGTCTAGCCATTTTTATGGATTAAAAGTGTCTCACCCAGACGATTAAAAGCTTCGACTATCGCTCTCGCAAGTTTGAGCAAATGTGTTGACGTTATTATTTCTAATTCAGACTGAATCCCTAAAAGAGCTATTCCTTCCAAAATTTGTTGCCATCCGTATTAATCCTTTACACTCAGGCGGAATGGGATTTCCCTCATCTCAACCAGCGACAGCTCTCACAGATTTAAAACACAGTTCAGAGACCTCTTCCTTTGTCATTTGGCCTTCTAATTCTCGAAAAATGGAATTCTTACTCATTTCGCGATACTTCACGATAAAAACCTATATAAGCAAGAGGTTGTATAGTGTTAGTCTGCTTTAATGGCACCGTGTCCAGCCTTTGAACTGATATAAAAATGGACTTGGTGAACTGGCCTGTAACAAGACGCTAAGAAGAAGAATTAGCAACACGTGACATGTTTACTGTGCGCTGCGTTAAGTATTTACGGTAGTACACGAGAGCCTTAGCATTGCGCGCCACACCTTAAAAAACTACGCCTTTTGGGAGAAAATATGAAGTTTTACAAAGCAGATGAATATCAAGCATCTTGTGAAGCTCTATATCGTAAGTACGAACTTGAGATAGCTGCTTTGATTTCAGACGCAGTGATTGAGCATGTTGGAGCTTCTTCTATACCTAATGCTGTATCGAAAGGTGACTTAGATATACTCGTCGGTGTTAACGGAAGCAAATTAGAGAAAGCAGTAAAGCTGCTTTCTACCTTAGGCTTCAACGAAAAATCCAATACGTTAAGAACTCCAGAGCTTTGCATGCTGGAAAGTAATTCAGGTGAGGACGTAGCTTTCCAGGTTGTGGCGAATGGTTCGGAGTTTGACAGCTTTGTGGGGTTTAGAGACAAACTCCGCGAAAATTCTGATTTAGTTCAACAGTACAATGAACTGAAAATGTCTTGCACAGGTTGGTCTCCTCATGAATACCGCCGAAAAAAGGCAACTTTTATAGAGCGCGTGTTAGGACAAGCCTCGCATCAAATATGAAGTGCAACAGTTTCTACAAATGGGCTTCACTATCAAAACTGGACATCGAGTTAGGTGAATTTACATACTTTTAGTTATTCAGTGACTAATTTAGAGCATCCGCTAACAATTTTTTGCCCCAAAAACACTTAGATCAAATACTCTACACAATTAAGAGGGCGTGCGTTTATCCTACTAAAACTTATTCGATTGAGCTGATAACTCATCATTCCTGTTATTAGGCGACATCTTGTAATCTAACTTCCCTTTATGTGGCACAACGTATTGATTGTCAGTTGAGTTAATATAAAGATGAATGCATAACCAAAGGATAAAACACAACAATTTTTCGTCTAATAAGCGTTATATGCCAGTGCCTCAAAAAACGTGATATTATCTATCTCAATTAATGATTGATAGACATAAATGCATGAATAACCAAGCCATTGCTAATAAATATCAACAACTTAGACGTGCTGTGTTGGCTCAAGCTCAAAATGAGTTTGAGCAATTCGAGGCTGATTTTATTGGTCATATTGATTTAACTGAAATCACGGAAGATGCTATCCGTTCTCAAGACGAATGGGATATACCGGTAAATCGTCAGATAGGATGGGATTGGCGACAGGTACGAGACCAATATCGTAGAGATCATATGGCTAGGGTGGAGCTTGCTGTTTGGCACGGTGAAGAGCTCTGCGGTCTCATGATCGGAAAAGCCAGCGAAGGGAAATTGGTTGTTAAGATCAATTATATTCAGGGTGGTGAAGTTGAAAACCCTTTGAAAGGGTATATCGTTCCTATTGCTTCACGCTGTGCCGAGCTGTTTGCTGTTGCTATTGAGGCTGATTGGATTGGTATCCAAGATCCAATTGATGACGATGACTTATTAAACTACTATCGTGAGTTGGGTTTCGATGAAAGTGATCCATTTGACCCTAGGAATAATGCATTGTTTAAACGTGTTGTAGTAGATGAAGATTAAGCCGCTTTCCAACTTAGTGATGATCGGTTATAGTTAAGGAAACTAAGGGGGCTATTATGTTGACTGTAGCAGCAAACAAAACAAATGATGTGAACGTAGATAAAGCTATCAAGCGTATGCAAGCTCACGCTTCTAAAAGTAAATCATCGTTTGGTAAAGCTTTGAAGGTAAAGGCTCCTAAATCTGCTTATGGACGTCTCGCCGGACCTGCCAAAGCATAGATAAATTCAGATATTAAGCATCGCAATAGCGGTGCTTTTTTTATGCCTGAAAATGGCATACAAGCGTTTAAGACGGATTCCCAACGCTTGGCATTTTCGGTTTGATTCAGCTTTAGTGTTTACGGCACAATATTTTAGGTTAGGTGGTAGCGTTGCTCACCACTTAACGCGGCTACAATTCAGTAAGGTTCAATATGCAGAATGTGGATTATCATTTAAAGTTTTATAGGAAGTTCTTCTATTCAAAACGATTTTTGAGCTATATGACTTGGATTCATTCTGGGTGTTTTGCTGCTAGTTTTGCCTTTTTCTTGGCTCTTTTTAGTGTTGGGAAACCAGAAAATTTTTCGAGTTTTCTTGATGTATCAGGCTTTATGTTTGCCATCTCGTTAGTGGCGAATATGATTGCTACTTTAGTATGTATATGTGGTCAAAGAATACCTAGAGTAACAGCAAAACTGGTTAAATCTGGTTTGTTTCTAATGTTACCGTTACTTGGTGTTACTTCAATGACAGTTGGAGTATTGACCATGATCTGTCACTTTTCAGTCTCATATGCAGTTCTACCAAGTGTATTAATAATTCTCAGTGTAAAAGGCTTACTCAAATCTATCTCAGTGCTATCGTTAAACCAGAATGAGTTTGATGAAGTGTACAGTCGTCAAGAATAATTATAACAAGAGACTATGGCGTCAAGATACTTTTTCTAATCTTAGTACATTACGTTAGAGTCTTTGTTCTAACGTGCTTTTGTCCAAGGACGTGCTGGTGCTGATCTCTGCAAACTGTGATCTCTGCAAACACGGCTTTGCCCCCAAAACGTGCCAGCTCGATTTAGGGCCGATAAATTTCGTCCCTGATTTATCGGCACTGCCCGAGCGAACGGAAGTAAAGATTCGGTGAGCGATTTCTCCCATTTTCGGTCAAAAATGGCATACCGCTCTAAAATCATCGCTTGTATTGTTATGCAGTCATGCAAAGAAACCGAAACTGTTTACACACAGAGTTTTTCTACTAGCTCAGCAAAAGACGCATCGATAGTATGACCCGCTGTGTCAATCTTGATGACATCTGTTTTCCACTTGTCGTAGTGGCGATTCTGTACCTGTTGCCAATTTGGTAGATTTAGGTTCTCAATTTCATTATCTCGTGTCTTAACTCTGTGCTCGTGCTCAGTGAGATCTGAGCACACAACCTCGATATTAACGAAATTAGCCCCTGTACTTTTTGCAACATCTTGCCATTCGTGTCGTGTTAGCTCTATTGGATTACAAGAGTCTGAAATAGAGCTAATCCCGAGAGCCAAATTATCTCTAATTATTCGGTAACTTAATCTGTACCCCTCCCCTTCAACTTTGAAACTACATAGATCTCTAAGCCCCTGCTCGAAGGTGTCGATACGCACATACATTGCGCCTGTACGGCTAGCAAGTAACTTAGCCAGTGTAGATTTTCCTGAAGCTGGAAGACCTGAAAATATGTACAAAGTAGGAGTGCTCATTTCGCCTCTTTTCCTTCTGTTTCTTTACGCAATTAGTGAACACAAGCCCGTATTTAACAGTACTGATGAACAGTATGGCAGAGTTACCTACAAACTCTACCAGATATCACCTAATGCATGGAGTTGAATAATCTGATGAAAATTCTGAATAGGTTGAATCCAAGACTATCGGTCTAGGATGAAAGCTTTTGTCCATTTTCTATCACGAACGGCATCATTTGAAGTGGTGTCGTTCTGCTACTTGGGAGATGGTAAACTCTTTGATGGGTAGGTTTCGTCCTAAGCTTCAAACTCAGATCTGCCCCAAACTGCGTTGGAGTAGAAGCTCTACTATTATTGATAACCTGTCTTTTCTCATATCTAATCTAATGCCATCACAGCTAGTTGATCGACCTGAATGTAAAGCAAGGTATGCTCTTGTGAAACAGCTAATGGGTGCATAAAGCCTTGTTTTTTAATCTGCTATAATGGTAGCAAATAATGCCAAAAAAAACCTTAATTTGTCACTATAGTAGCAATGGAGACCCGTCACAGTGATGGAATTTTTTGTCATTCGTGTTAATGAAGTAATGATTGTCATTACTCTATATTTGCTACAATAATAGCAATTAGACTATGATTGGCGTTATAATTGATACCATAATAGCAACTTACGAGGCATGTATGTTATCTCTTTATACCGCTTATGATTTGCAGATGGAACTCAAAGAGTTTATCAAGTCTGCTCGGAAAAAAGATAAACTCAGTGTTCAGAAGATGGCCGCTCTCTCTGGCGTACCTTACGCGACGATCCGAAAGTTTGAGTCATCTGGCAACATCTCATTGCGTCAGTTCCTCATGCTTTATGAGACAGTCGGTGACTTGAAAAAAGTGAAAGAGCTAACAAAGTCGTCTGAGCCTGAATTTAAATCAATAGAGGATGTGCTTCGACATGCTTAAATCAGCCCTAACCGTAAAACGAACGCTTAGCACAGGTGAAAAGGTATTTGTCGGCAAGCTAGTTGAAAATAGTAAGCAAAGCTTCTTTCAATTTGATGAGGCTTATTTAGGCGCTCACTCAACCTCTCTGGCTCCGTTCAATTTAAAGGCTGATACGAGCCTACAAGTTGCGCCTAGAGGGCCGCATTACGGCATTCATGGGGTATTTGGAGATAGTCTCCCTGATGGTTGGGGCCTTTATCTCATGGATCGTGTATTTAGACAGAACGATCATAACCCAAAGGAAGTTACCGCCCTAGAGCGTTTGGCTTATCTGGGTGACAGATGCATGGGGGCGTTGAGCTATGAGCCTGAATTAGATTTACTTGATGAGTCCAAGGAGTCGATTGATATCATTACCCTTGGCCGAGCTGCGATTGAAGAGTTTGAAGGCACCGAGTCTGCTTTGCTTGAGCACTTGATGAATACTGGTGGTTCGGGTGGTGCTAGGCCAAAAATGAACGTGACACGTTTATTGAATGGGCAATATTCAACATTAGATGACGCACTAGGAACAAAGCTTATCGTAAAACTGACATCTGAAAAGTTTGACTTGAAGCACTCTGAATCATTAGTCGAATATTGCTACATGCAGATGGCCCGTAATGTCGGCATTGAGGTTCCTGACTTTGATTTAATTGATGCAGGTAATGGACGATTTTGGCTAGAGCAGGAACGATTTGATTGCACCGAGCAAGGCGGTCGAATCCATATGATTTCTGCGTGTGGGTTGTTAGATGCACCGTTTCGAGAGCCTTCTTTGGACTATGTGGATTTAGTTAAAGCTACGCGCATCATGTGTAGTGTCACTGAGTCTCAGAAGCTCATTAAGCGCTGCATGTTTAATTACCTAACTGTTAACCAAGATGATCACAGTAAGAACTTCAGTTTCCTTGCCAGTGACGCCGATAACTGGACGCTATCGCCTTTCTACGACATTGTTTACAACCCTAACCCTTACAAAGAGCATATGACGGCATTTGGTGGTAATGGCCGAACGCCAAAGAACGCACTAGACCAGTTAGCTGCTCAGTCGGGGTTGTCATCAAAGAAAGCGATTATGGTTATGGCTGAGGAAATATTTGAAACAACACGCTCGTTTAGTCTTGAGGCCAAACACCTGGGCTTGTCCCCTAATCTAATCAAGGAGATTGATAAGGATATGGTAGAAAAATTTAAGGCGCTGTAAGTGTAGGATGAATCAAATTCGCCATGACTTTGTAGATGATTTGAGGGTTTTACAGTGGCTGAGGTTATTCGAGTTAATCTGTAATATAAAGTTCGTAACAAGGTTTTGTCCAAAGATTAGTTTCAGTTATATCTGTCATGTTAATGCATACGGCAATCGTTTACGCCTCGTTATTCATTCGTAACTTGCCATCTTTCTTGTTGTGTCTGTGAAGTTGTCTGATACTTCGATACGTTTCATTGCGATGTTCATGGTGGGTTCGATTTTTTTAAGACGTGCTATATCACTGGCTATTCGTTTGCAGCCTAAAAACAAGATGCCATCGAGTGGTGTTATGACATCTCCAGCCTTGAGGCAACCAACGAGGGAGGTGGCAGAGAGTGGTGTTTTTGTCCCAGCAACGTAGCGGGTTGCCACAAACTCATTCGTATAGTGGATTTCTCTTGGTAACATTTGTTCGCTTTTAGCGTAAATCATTCCGCTTTGTTTACCATTAATAACTCGATGCTCTTTATACACTCGTGTTTCCTCGCCTATGGTGGCCATAGCTTGTGGTGCGCGGGTGATGAATAAGCGAAAAGGTAGATCTTCACTTGTGATGTAATCGACAAGGTTAAACGCTAATCTTGCTCTCGCGATCTCTCCGAGTGGTTTGTCACGACAGATTTGTAGAACCTGATCCCATTGGCTGGTCAGTCGAGTGCTTTCTTTATCGCTTCTAACTTTAACCTTTTGAATATCGTAGTGAATTATCTTTTCCATGGTTGATTTGGCCTTCCGTTTTGCTTGCTTCGTTAAATTCCAACCTAACATTATGTTTTTATAACAAATTATAAGCAGTTATCCACAAAGTTTGGACGTGACCTGTCTAAAACCTTCGTAGGTTGAGTTTATGCTCCTGGTACTAAATAGCTTGAAATCACCTAAAAATGCCGATAATTGTTTTCAAATTGAAGTAAAAAGCGCCAGTGATTCTTGAAGCAAGAATTAGAGCAACTGCCATTGATTTCTTGAGAGGTAATGGGGGTTGGTTAATCTATGCACCCTCGTCAGGGTACCAATAGGCTGATACATACTTATAAGCTCTCATCCGATCCAAATTCACGAGTTGTGATCTGATTTAACTTTTTGGTGAAATTACCTCTGTTAATCCCTAAAACCCTAGCAGCCTTAGACTGATTACCGCGCGTATGAGTTATCAACTCAGTAAACAATATTTCAAACACAGCAGGAGTCACCCAAGACATATCAGGGCTAACTGATTGCTTATCAAACCATGTCGGTTCCAGTTCTGCTCGGATAAGTTTTTTTAAATGGTCTTTGTTGATTGGAGTTAGTTGGTCATTCATTGAAGTTGAAGGTCATAAAGAACTTTATCATTCTAACAAATTTACCATGAAATCGCCTTGAAATCAGCCGGCGAGGGAAATTACGAATACGATGGATCACTGCCCAGCGCAATAAGCAACGAGGACATTTTTAATCATAGGCTCAAAGCCATTCGTTTCCAAAAACACTCGACCAATCACTGTCCGGTGATGCCCATCCTCAACATAAAGCTCACCATCTCTATTACACAGAGAGCAATTTCGCTTTTCTTCTGAAAAATAGTAATCAGGATTGCTTTGAAGGTTTCGAGCACAACACTGACCACGTTCGAGACCGTGACGATTATCAGCGCAAGGAAATAAAACCACCCAAGTTTTGCCAACATCTCGGGGCTCTACACAGCAATACCATTAGCCAACAACCGTTCAATTGTTGGCCAGCTTATCTGCATACGCAGGTAATTATCTAAAAAGTACTCCATTTCACTCTCAAGGAACCACGATGCCTAGACCTAAACGCGCGTCCGGCAACCACTTTACCCGTGGCGGACAAATTACTTTTCACTCCATTCGGATGTTCTTTCAAGTCAACAATACCTTAGTCTACGCCGCCATTTGGTCGGTGATAGCGCTCACTGGCGTTCTTACCTGGCTACGCGCGCCCGATAACGCCTTTTGGTCTGTGTTCTACTATTGGCGCAATCATATCTATGCCAGCCTTGGACACGATCTTAACAGCGAAGTCACGACCTTCTGGAGCGGGAAACGCTACATTGGCACGCTCGCTTCCCAACTGGACAACACCCAACTCATCAATCTCTACGATAACGTGATACGCCAAATACAAATCAACTTTTTGATTGGCATCGGTATTGCTTTCACCATCTTAATGCTCGCCATGACTTTCTTTAAACGACAAGGCGAAAAACAAAGTGAAGATTTTCACGTCCGAGGCTTTCAATACGCAGAGCCCAAAGTGCTCACTAACGATTTAAAAAAACGGGCAAAGAAACTCAAAAAACAGGGCGTAGGAAACGGACGGATTTCTGATTTCAAAGTGGATGGGCAGGCCTTATTTAAACATGAGTTTGAAGTTCAACATATGCTCATCGACGGCACCACAGGGGCAGGTAAATCCGTCATGCTTCGTAAACTATTACGCTGGATACGTAAACGTGGAGATAAAGCCATTATTTATGATAAAGGCTGCACCTTTACCAGTAAGTTATTTGACCCTACCCAAGACACCTTACTCAATCCCTTCGATGAACGCTGCGCCAATTGGGATGTGTGGTGTGATGCGAAAGAAGCCCCTGACTTTGAAAATATAGCCAGCGCACTTATCCCGCAACATGGCGAAGGCGATCCGTTCTGGGTGGATTCCGCTCGGACTATTTTTTCGAGTGCGGCGTATCGCATGAGCCAAGATGACAAGCCCTGCTCGACCGCAAGGCTGCTCAGTCTGATACTCACGTCTGAACTTGAAACCCTGGGTAATTTCCTGCAAGGCACAGAGTCTGCATCCCTGGTCTCGAAAGACATCAAAAAGACGGCCATCTCCATTAAGTCGGTGCTCGCCACCTACATCAAGAGCCTACGATTTTTGGATGGATTGGATGACAAAGACGCGAAAGGAAAGCCCAAACGCAAACCGTTTTCTATCACCGATTGGGTGCAAGACGATAAACAAAAAGGCTTTTTGTTCTTATCCAGTAACGCGCAGCAACACGCCTCTCTGCGTCCTTTGATTTCGACTTGGCTTGCCATTGCTTCTAACGCTATCTTGGGACTCAAAGACGATGAAGATCGCCGTATCTGGGTGATCATGGATGAAATGCCAAGTCTGCATAAACTGCCTGAGCTTGACACCATCATTGCCGAAGTGCGTAAGTTTGGAGGCTGTTATGTGATTGGTCTCCAGTCTTATGCTCAGCTCGTGAAAACCTACGGCAAAAACACCGCGGACGTCATTTTTGACTTACTCAACTCCCGTTTTTACTTTCGTGCCCCCTCCGCGCAAATGGCGCAAATCTCGTCAAAAGATTTAGGTGAGCAAGAGGTGGACGTGTCAATAGAGCACATTTCTTACGGTGCAAATGCGTTGCGTGACGGGGTATCGATTGGTCACCAAACCGTCACCCGCCCGGTTGTCTCTAGCAGTGAAATCCAAGCCATGGATGATTTGCAATGTTACCTTCGCGTACCAGGAAGCAGCTTTATCACTCAACTGGATTTGCACTTTGATAAGATGCGAGATGTGACACCGGCCTTTATTAAACGTCATTACACCCCATCGCCCGCCATGACCAAGGCGTATCAAAAAGCGATTTACTTTGAGTGTGTCGCCCCAGGTATGCTCCTCAACGAAGAAGAGCGTAACGCACTCACAGAAATCCAAGCCAAGCAATTTGAAACGCCGGAAGAGATGAAGCTGGAAACCGACCAAATCCAACAAGCACAACGAAGTGAGACAGTCAAAGCGTTAGCCAGCAAGGAGTCGGAAAAGCTCAAATCAGACAATGACCATCAAGAGCGCGCTCAAAAAGAGCTTGAAGAGTCGGCGATATCTCAAGATATCGAGATGGAAGCGGGCGATATGGTTGAATAGCGCATCAAATAGTCGATAGCCAAACAAGACAAAAATAGGTCATTGCAAACCAAATGTATTAGGTATTTTTATGTTACCGAGTTTGTCTAGATTAATCTTCGAGACCTTGGTCGTCTCACTCTTATTTTTTGCACTTTGTCTTATGCAGATCACCGAGAGTCAATTTCAGTAGACGCAACTTTTCATCGCGTCCACTGGCTTTTTATCACTGTATAGTTTGAAGCGCCTCGTGGTTTTTTTTGTTAAAAAACACCCCAACACTCCTCACTACATTGTACTCACCTCTGCAGGATTCGCTTTACTCCTGAGCATCAGCATGGAGTACTCGTTATTTGGTTTATTGAATTCGATAGGCCTGACTTTCATGTACTTAGCACCCATAGTGTTAAAAAGTGCACTGATTCAATCTTAGTCATGATTAGATATTTAGTTATAGTGCACCATAAGCGCACGTAAGCCCTATCATTGATGAGATTCCTCAAAGGAAAATCGATGAAAAGCGTAACGCCCCATAGAGACTGCACCCTAGAGCCTCATCATCTCGAATAATCACTCAACCACTATTCCAAGCCTTGCCATTGCAAGGCTTTTTTACGTTCATTCATCAAGGATTAACCATGCCAAATAAGACCCTCTTTAATTCTGACCATCTACCGATATTAAAGAAACAATTACACACTATATTCGATCAACTTACCTTCGCTGAAATCATTCAGGGCAACGCCCCCGAAAAAAACACATGGTTATCGATTTGCGCTCAAGCGGTAGGTTATGGTGACTGGGACGACTTAAAAGCGCAAGCAGTCACGCACCACGAGCCAACCCACAACATTCTATTTAACCAAGCATCCATCATTCCTTTCATCCAAAGTGTCAGAGTCAGCTTGGGGGAGCACATCGACAATATTGAAGGCTTTACCCATGTCATACTAAGAAACTTAACTACCGAAGAGTTAAACGCCATGAATGGCAATAAAGAAGAGCTTCCACCACTACCCAAAGCGCCAACGTCCTATACGTTAGAATTAGGACCGAATACGGCCTATGCCCGCGACCTTTTAGATTGGCTGTGGCCAAGAACAAAAAATTACCAAGTAGACCCTATCAACACTCAGTATCTAGCGCACATGAAAGAAAAGCGAATGAGCTTGAGCAAGTCTCAAGCAAAAGAGCGCGCTTTGGATGTTTACCCACACTCTGGCATGCTAATCAGAGACATATTAGAGCAACTGATTTCAGAAAATTACCTAGAACTCAACGATGATCAAAGGTGCGTAACTTTTACTCGCAAAGGTCTTAATTATCTCAACGGAAAAATGACCAACGAATATGACGACCAATGGAAAGAATGGTTTAAGGCATTTGCAGCGCATCTCAAAAAAATCCCATACCGATACATCAAGATAGATTGGACACCCTATATCGATTTATATGCCCGGGGCATGTCACCCATTGAGGCAGCAAAAAGTCTTGAATGGTCAGAATGCTACACTCAAGCACACTCAGAGATCCAATCGGCCATTAAACACCAACTCGACATCCATTTGCCTCAATACCCCAAGGAGCGATACCTTCAATTTACGCCTAGAATATTTCTGACACCTGAGCTGACCAGCAACAAGGTAACAGACATTCATTTTGAGTTTATAGGCCCCGACTGGGCGAAACCAAACGGCAATCTAAAAACAAAGCGCTTTTGGCCAAACAAACGCTACGTGTCTGTGCATTTAGAGACCTCGCCGAAAAGTCGAGGTTGGTATGCCGTCATTCCCGATGAGGTTGATTGTTTTCAAGTAAGCTACAAATGGACAAGCCAGTCCCATTCTTTTGCAAGCGTCACCCACCATATGACTTACCAGTTAGAGCCAAATATAGAGTGTGCTCAAGATTGGCTGTATGGCAATGAGTGCATGAAGCATTCTGATTCTTCGAAACTAGCGATGACCGCCGATGAATATAGCTTTAACCGCCTGGAATGCCTAACTCATGGCAAACATTTAACCAATGAAGAAATTGTAGCGTTAGACCGATTTAAAGCGGGCATTACATCCATTCACATTGATGAAAATGGCGTCATCATTCACGAAGAACGAACGTTAACCGCTAGCAATTCCTTTGCTTGTGTTGGGATCATTTTGTAACCACACCTCTTTTAATTCCACTTCCCCCTTAACCTCCACTCACCGCTCAGTTTTGCTGCTAGCGGCAATTTGCGTTGCATAAGGAAAATACTCATGCTTTCTATTAGCCCACTGAAATCCGCTTCTGGCGCTGCCAAATATTACCTCAGCGAAGAAAACCCCAAAGACCTACCTGACGTCTCTTTAGAAAAAGACGCGGACGATAACTATTACCTCAAGGAAAAAGACCAGGGAGAAAACACCTTCTGGCATGGAAAATTAGCCATCGAAGCGGGACTGGCGGGTAAACCCGTAGAGCAAGCCACCCTAGAATCGGTGCTTTCTGGCAACCTTGGTGGTGAAACCATTAAAGGGAAACGAGATAACCATAAATGCGGTTTAGATCTGACTTTGTCCGTATCTAAAGGCTTCTCCATTCTAGCGTTAGGCGGTGGGGATACACGATTACTTGGCATTCTCAAAGACGCAGTTAAGTTTGTCGCCAATGAAATTGAAAAAGACACCGCACAAGTCACGTCAACCAATAAAGAAGGGGAACGTGAATACATCAATACAGGTAACATGATTTTCGCAGCTATTGGCCATAAGACCAGCCGTGAAAACGACATGCAGCTTCATTACCACTTGTTAGCGCCAAATATGACACGAGATCAGGATGGACAACTTCGCTCACTCGCTTCAACCATTAAGCAAAAAGGGGGCATGATTAACGGGACTGGCGAGCGCATCTATAACTTCCAAAAATATTACACGGCGTTATTTCACAGCAAAATAGCGCATGACGTTGAAGGCATTGGATATCAAACTCATGGGCTAGGCAATGGACAGATAGACATCTCTGGTGTACCGCAACCTCTCATCGAAAACTCTTCCACTCGAACGCAGCAAATCAACCAACAAGCCTTAAACTTTGGAGACACACAAGCAGCAAGGGATATGGCAGCACTTGATACACGCAAAAGTAAAACTTACCTGAGCACCGGTGAGCTCACCACAAAGTGGCAGCAACAAATTAAAGATATGGGGTACAAGCCCGAAGAGTTGGTAAAGAATGCACAACAATTCACTAAACAAGAATTTCAGCCAGCCTTAATCGCTCAAGAAGCCCTGGCACGAGCTGTTTCTCATCTTGAACAAAATAATACAGCCCTTCGCTTGGAAAAAGTCGTTGAATTGGCCGTTTCTGACTTTACCAAAGGGGGTATTCAAGCCAATGCCATTGAAGTAAAAACCATCGCCGATGAATGGATTAAAAATGGCACACTCATACCTTTAGGAGAGAAAGGGCAATACACCACCAAAGGCTTAATTGATAACGAGAAAGCGCTTATCGACAGCACCCAAGGTCGGGCGCATCACATGCGCACCCACGTTGAATCCAGCACGCTCAACAAGCTTGCTATCCCTGAAAACCAGCAGCGTATCTTGACTGACCTGTACCACTCCACCAAACAGTTCCATGTGGTCCATGTACACGGCTCATCACAGGGTATTGCGCAGCAGCTACTCAATGTGGGCAATCACAGCGGTAAGCGCATCCAGCTGGTCTCCCAAAGCGTGAAAGCCAAGACAGAGGGCATGGAGAGCGTACAGCGCAAGAGTCAAACACTCAGCGCCTGGGTCGGTCAGCTCTTTTCACCAGAGCAGCGCCACACTACCCACAGCTTATTGCAAAGCGATACGCCGCTGACCAATAAAGACGTCTTGCTCATCGATGACGCCAATAAGATGAGCGCCAATGAGTTGTTAGCCCTCACCGATAAAGCCAAACAATCGAGCAGTAAAGTGGTGATGCTTAACCGCGTATCAAGCCGTCAGGGATTTAAAGCCAATAACGCTATCTCGCTGTATCAAAAAGGCAATGTGGAGAGTCATTCTTGGGTCGGCAAGCGAGCCAGCCATACCAACGTGAAACTGCATGACAATGACACTGATAGGATAGCGCGGGTGTACGCCGACCTCCCTGATAAAGCCAACACGCAAGTGATTGCCACCTCCGGCGTCGAGCAGCGGCGGTTAACCGAAGCCATTCGGGACAGGCTCAAAAATACCGGCGCCCTCGCCAGACACGAAACCACCCTATTCACTCAAACCCCTCACCACCTCTCCAAAGCGCAACAACCCCTCGTTCAACACTACAAACCAGGCATGACACTCACCCACTGGGAGAAAAACAAACCTCAGAGCTTTGTCATCGCCAGCATCGATAAAGAGAGCAACACCATGACCGCACTCAGCAAACGCGATGGACAGTCACACACCTTTGACCCGTCCAGTCGCACCTTTAAGCGCATGAAGATGCAAATCAGCAAACCGCAAAGCCTCAACATCGCCCAAGGCGAACGTCTTCGTACGTTAGGCAAACACTTCCCTGCCGGTTTGGACGCCAATCGAAGTTACCTTGTCACGCACACTGACAAAGAGAGCCTCACGCTTGAGAGCCAAGGTCAAACGCAGCGCGTCAACTTAGAGAGCTTAAAAGACGCGCCGCTGCAATACGACTATGTTCACGGCGCCCACCATATTGAGCAAAAAGCCCATACCTTGCTGTCAGGTAAAGCATTTACTTTATCTAAGCCCCTGATAAACGACCTGACCGAAAAAACAGAGCGCCTTGATATCTTCACCGACAAACCGGACAAAGCCCAAAGCGTACTTGAGAAAGAGCAAGTCTCCCCGTCAGCCATTGAGCGTGTATTACAGACGCAAAACGTCAACGACCGCTACCTAAATGACGCCACCCAAGATTGGCTAAAGCACGATGTCAGTCAGGCACTGTCAGCACTAGCCAAAGCGCAAAACGCCCCACTCATCGAAAAAGCGGTCAGTTTTGCCCTGAACCACCTCTCAGAGCGAGAAGCGGCGTTTAGCCAAAAAGCGTTAGTGGTGGAAGCGGTGCGTTACGCCTTTGAAGAAGCCGGTGGCTCTATTACCAAAGAGCAGGTTGAAACAGAACTGACTAAACGCAGCGACACCCTCTCTGCAGAGTACAGTGACGGCACACGCTGGACGACGCACGCCGCGCTGGAGACTGAAAAGCGCATCTTGCAAAACATCGATGATGGTAAAGACCAACATCAGCCTTTTGCCACACCTAAACAGGTGCAAGACTTTCTCAATACCAAGCCTCGCCTAACCCAAGGGCAAAAGGACGCCATCACCCTCATATCAACCACCAAGGACAGCTTTGTGGCCATCCAAGGGTTAGCCGGCACAGGTAAGTCCACCATGCTTGAATCCAATACTGAACTTATCCAGTTAGTGAAAGAAGCCAGCCAGCAACCAGAGCAAAGCGTCATCGGTCTTGCGCCCACTCACGCCGCGGTTGCAGAGCTAGAAAGCAAAGGCGTGAAAGCGCAAACGCTAGACAGTTTGCTTTCTGACATCCGGCAAGGCAATCGAGAAGCCAGTGACTATCAACACACCTTGTTCTTTCTCGATGAAAGCTCCATGGTCAGCAACAAGCAAGCCGATGAGTTCACAAAGCTCGTCAATGACAGTCAGTCCAAAACAGTCAAATTGGGCGATAAAGAGCAGCTTTTATCACTCAGTGCCGGTAAACCCTTTGAGCTAGCCATAAGCCAAGGCCGCATCGATACCGCTTACATGACCGACATCATCCGTCAGCAAAACGACACCTTACTTAATGCGGCGCAAAACATCATTGATAAGCAGCCACAGAGCGCCCTGGATAAGCTCCAGCAGCAAGCCCCTGATACTCAAGGCAACCGCCAGCATGTCATCTCTACGCTGGATGAACACCGTAAAGACCGACACAAAGCGCAGTTAGAAGCCACAGAAAAACTGCCCTATATGATCGCCAAGGACTATCTAGAGCGCACACCAGAGACGCGAGAAAACACACTTCTCATTCTTTACACCAACAAGGAGCGAGACCAAACTACCGAATACATCCGAGTCGGATTGATGAAAAAGAGTGAGTTAGGCAAAGAGAACGTCATCGCAACCCGGCTACGCTCAATCGGTGCGACGGGTGAAGAGCTCACCACCATGATGCCGTATCAAAAAGGCTTAATACTGAGCACCAGACCCGGTGAGTACGCGACAATCACTCACGTAGATTCAGAGCATGGCGTAGTAACACTTCAAGACGCGAGTACAGGTAAGACAAGGCCGTTCTTACCCCGCAATCGAGACCATACCTTCACGACACTGTTTAGCGTGTCAGAAAAACCCCTCTCAACGGGCGATAAAATCATCACCCGTTTTACCGATAAAGAGCGCGGCATTAAAGCCAACGTGGAGTACCGCATCACGCAAGCGACTACAGACAGTATTGTCGCTCAATCTAAGACAGGACAAACACTCAACCTTCACCCTAATGCGCTTAAAGACGGGCACTGGGACTACGCGTACAGTCGAACCGCAGACATGGCGCAAGGGTCCACCTATCAACACGTCATTAGCGCGATACAAAGCAAAGGCGCACTGACCAACTTAAGACGCGCCGGTATCGATGTGACTCGTGCCAGTCAGCACATTCGGCTCTATACCGACAACACAAAACAACTGGTCAAAAGCTGGCTTTCTAAAGATAGCCATAAAGCCAGTGCGATAGAAACCCTCAACCAAATCCCACCCAAAGACACCACTTACTTTAACCGTAATGCCCTCCCTCATGAGGACGTCCGGTTCCAAAATAAAAGCGGTGACTTTGACTACAACAAATTTAGGGAGCACATCAATACGCAACTACCAAAATACACAGAAAGCCTCGCCGTTCAGTTATTAGGCCAGCCGAATCAATCCAAATCAGACCGGGATTACTTAACCTTTGGCATTGGTAAATCAGCCATTAAAGTGACCCTAACAGGAGAGCATCGAGGGTATTTTAAAGACTACACCACGGGCGAAAAAGGCGCATTGATTAACCTAATCATGAGTCATAAGGAAATGAATTATAAAGCCGCGATGAATGAAGCGCACAAGATGCTCAATGAGCCGGACAAATATCAATTGGAGGAAAACAGTAAACACGAAAAATTACTGAGCACCACCCCAAGGCATATTGCGCAGTTTGAAGAAAGGGCTAAGGATTATATCAATCAAAGCTTACCGATGGATAACACACTGGCCCAAACGTACTTAAACAAGCTCGGTGTCAATAACATTGAAAACAACCATGTAAAATTCCACCCAGCGGTCTATTCATCCGAAGATAGATCCCTTCACCCTGCGATGCTAACCAACATCCACAATAAACAAGGTGAAACCAAAGCCATAGAAGTGACCTATTTAGACACTCAAGGAAATAAAGACTCCTCCCTAGATATTAATCCAAGAACCCTAGGAACAAAATCCAAACAATTAACACAATTCCATCAGGGGGAGGATTTAAACACCACCATCATCAGCACATCGATAGAAAACTCGTTTTTAATTCGAGACCAAACTCAAGGGCAGATTGACATTATCAACGTCAATCATAAGAACGACATTCAAAACATCTCTACCGATGAACTGAGACAGAACATCATTATTGTATTAAATCACGGCAACCACGATTTAAACCCGAACAACATTGAGAAAATCGTCGAGAACTTTAATGGTCGAGACATTCAATTCATGTCAGACGATAACCTTAAAGAGGACATCAAATCATGCCTTGATAAACTAGAGCAAGATAACAGCGCACATAACATTGAATTAAGTGAGCCACTCATTTCTCATCAAGAGAGCGAATTAGACACCCTCAACTATAATGAGAAAAAAGAAACCGACAGCCAATCACTCGATCACTTTGAGCCAAAAGAATATTCCCCTCAAAAAGAGATGGAATTTAATCAATCAGAGAAAGAGAGCCATTGGGAAGACAGAGAAATCGACAGAGAGTTAGAGCGATAATAAAAGGGTAGCCAATGGCTACCCTTTTTTTTCGCCTTCAAGATATTCATCGACGCTTTTATCAACCAAAGCGGTATTGGATTTTCTTTGCTCAATCGAATCCGCTTTATTCTTATAATACCCCTCCCCATCAAAGCTATGCGCCAAATTTAAATTTAGCACGCCTTGTACTTGCCTAACTCTACGATACGTTTCTTCCATCAACTCACGGTTCGACGGCCGTTCATCGTCACTGTCATTCAGTTTGATACGCAACGCCAAGGTGAAAAGCTGACGAGTTGCCTCAGCATCACTTAACTTTTCTCTATCTCTGAACTTCTTAAAATCTTGCTCTAGCTTCCCTCGAAGGGAGCTTTGTAAAGGGTAAGAACGCGACATAATTTAGCCTTTTCTCCTCAATGAATGTCAATGAAGTCCACTTTTAAACCCCAATGAAATCCAATAAACTCTCAATGTAAACCCATTGTACTTAGTTTAAAAAAACCGCCAAATCCTTACCTACAAAGGGATAAATAATAATTCAATTAAATCCCATTGGATTTAGATTGAAATAACCGCAACCCCTTATACAGAAAGGCGTCAATGATAATTCAATGTGATTACATATTTTCACACTAGGATTTCAGCGGCTAATTAGTTGAGATTTTGAAAATTTTTTCACGCTCTATCTCGCCTCCACTAATAAATATAAGTCATTATTTTTATTATATTTATATTTCTCACAGACAACCATTCACATTGAAATCAATGTGCCGTAGGGTGTGGTCACCAACTCAACTAACCAACAACTCAGAACAAATGATCTGAGTTCCTTAATCAAAGCGACGGGAAAAACTGACAGCGAAAGACGAAAGCCGACCAGGTGGCGAATGAATCTGACGAACGAGGGATGCGAGGATCTGGAAGTTGAAGGAAGAAAACGAGAGGAAAAGCTAAAGGCCTTGCACCGTTATGGTGCAAGGCCTTTTATTTAACGTTCATCTTAAAATAAACCGATTGGACTTTTTGGATGTATATTTTTCTGGCGTTCTCGGTGTGTTTGGAAAAACCCGCATTATACGCGCCGACACTGTTTCAGTTATAACCATGACTAGAAAAATTAGAACTTAATACCCACGCGCTAAGATGAACATTAAAGCAAGGGTTATAGATGTTTGTTTCATTCACATTAAATTCGGATAGTCAATCAAACCAATGGGAATTGATTTGCATCAATCCAAAATCACGACTAACCACCTCACCAACTTTATTTTTATTTTCATTGTACGCATTCGGCTTTAGGCTACTTTCTACCGTGACAAGGGATTTTAAAAGCTGTGGATCGACATTATAAAATCGCCCTGCCTCATCAAAGCAAAAAGCCCAACTGAAACACGGCGATAACAAAGAAAGGTAAAGCAATGGTTTCATCATAAAAAAGAGCCCTAATAATAGGACTCTCATTTTATGCCATCCCATTGAGATATCAATATTCACAAGGTAATAAAATAGTGGTCACGCTGCGATCTCGTTCTGTTATTACCCAAACCGTTTGATCACAAATCTTATAACTCGATATAACTCGCTCGCCTGTTTTGGTTGCTTCGTCATTGGTGATTTTATCATCAATGCAAGTCTCTCCCCAATCCCCACTTTGGTGGCGCTGTAAATAAATCGACAAGTTAACACCGACATTATTATCTAATAACTGCTCAATACCTTGCATATAGACCACTTTACCCAACGAAAACGGTACGGCCGTACACATGTAAAATTTTGCTTTTGTTTCTTCTCTATCTTGTGTAGCATTCAGAATGTTCATTAAATCTAACTCCGATGTAATTGAACATGCCTTGATATTTGATGGAACAAATATCAAGGCGCTTTAATGTTAACGCCTAATAAACGTCTTCCGTTTTACGAATATGATTAAACACTTCATAAATTTCATCGTAAGTGATGCCATACCCTTCGAGCTTTTCCACACAATCACAAATATCATTGGTGTAGAAACACTCATGATTAAATAACTCACGACGAATGATCGCTTTTTTACCATTTTCCTTGATATCTTCGGCGATCCCTTCTTGAGCAATAGAGTATAAACGGATCATTAATTGCCTCACGTTATCGGTGGGACAAATTAAACCCATACCTAGCGACGCATATTTCACGCCCTCTTTTTTTTCATCATCGAACTGTTGATTAGAAAAAGCAAAGAATGCCCCTGCCTCATTAAAAGCCTGAGTTTGTTTGTCTTGAATATAGTGTGAGAGATATTTCATTGTGTCGTTCCTTTTATTAAAAACAGAAAAAAGCCTGAGCCCTACGAATTAGAATCAGCGCCTAAAGAGATATCATTTTTTGGTGAGCTTTCGCTCTCCAACGGCGAGACGTTGGTCGCTGTTTGGCATTTAGGGAGAGTTAGGGTTGAGTTTTGTTGCGCCATGATGAGTTTCCTTTTTGTTTGAGTATCACTTTTCGGAGCCGCTTAGCTGTCCGCACTCACAACATCGTTCTGGATTGACAAAGGGCTAGCAGCCCTTAGCAACTTGTTGCTTTAGGGATGCAGCGCGAAGCCTCCCTTGCAAGACAGGTTGTGTTGAGAGAAGGTTAAACAGCTTGCGAGCCCGTAACGTGATGCGAGTAGAAAGGAAAATCAGCGCATAAATAAACCAGCCTTTACTCGAACTTAATGCCAGGCAGTGAAAGGCAACAAGGAGGTACTACGAGGCGCAACGAACGCAGTGAGAGGAGTGCGTTCAGGATTGCAGCGATATCCTTTTAGATAGGGACGGTAGAGAGGCACATTCTGGGGCGGCACGCAGTAACTCACCAAAGTGTGCCACTCTTAGGCCATAGATGAAAGATACAAGCGGGATGCCGCCCAGCGGAAAGCCTTGCCCGAAGGGTAAACGCCCAAGTTAAGCCCATACCACAACGCAAAACTTCAAATCGGCCTTAAAAAATTCGCCTAGAAGGTTCTGTAAGAGCAATGGCATCACCGCAGGGATGGTTATGATAAAAAATGACCGCGCTTGCATTTGTGGCCAGTGACTCTTTGACCACTTCACGCGGGTAAACGGAGGCGGCGTCAATGGTGCCGTTAAACATCTCTTTAGTGCGTAAAACTCGATGCTGACTCTCAAGAAAGATCACCCCAAACACTTCGCTTTCATTGGAAGCGAGTGAAGTCTGCTCTGACACAAACAACTTAGATTTTAAAATGCTCGCGGCAGAACGCCCAAAGGTTCAAAGGTTCAAAGGTTCAAAGGTTCAAAGGTTCAAAGGTTCAAAGGTTCAAAGGTTCAATATGAGGGTTTAGCAAAAAAAATCCCTACCTTTAAAAAGGTAGGGGTAATAACTTATTTAAAAACTTGGATAGCAAGGCTAGCAATAACACCGACAAGAGTAGTGACAAGCAACCAGTTCATACGGTCAAACTTCTTGTCGAATTTGGCTTCTAACTTCTCAAAGCGTTCATCGATTTTATCAAAGCGTTCATCGATTTTATCAAAGCGTTGATTAGTACGATTCTCTAGCGCCATGAGTTCTTCACGCGTGGCGTTATGCTGAGCTTGATCAAACAACAGTTTGAGCAAGTCTTTTTGAGTGATATCGTTATTGTTATCTTGGTTCATATGATTCTTCATTATCGTTCCCTTAGTGGATAATACCTTAAAGCGATGTTTTTTTCATCATGTTTACACGTAAGCTCAAGGTTTAAAATCAGGTTCTTACCACTTGTCTAGCGAGCGTACGAGTGGTGAGTGGTGAGTGGTAGGGTTCTTATTTTTGACCTAGCTTGAAAAGTGTGAACAAGAAGAAAACAGAGCGAGACATTGACAGTAAGGCTTGGTGATGAAGTTGAACAAAGGTAACGAAGCGTTTCACCAAAGCTAAAGGTCTCAGACAAGCGTATCACGCCACGCGTTGGGTGATTATTCGCAGGAACTTAATGCCACATCGAGCTGGCTCGATATGGGTGGCATAAGTTATCGCGGGAGGAGTGAAACGACGAAATGAACCGACCGAAGGGAGAACGCCAAAAGCATTCACCATCGCAACACTTTAACTTCATGCCTCAAGAAAAGGGGTTGATATCGAGTACGAAAACAGGCGGAAAAGCCGCCTGTCTCTTAAATCCAACCGCGTTCTGCAAATGAAACTACGTTCTCAGTTGAGATCACAAAGTGGTCAAGAACGTTGATGTCAACGAGAGCAAGTGCGTCGGTTAAACGTCGTGTAATACGGCGGTCAGCTTGGCTAGTTGTTGCATCACCCGATGGGTGGTTGTGGTAAAAAATGACAGCAGCGGCGTTCTCAGCAAGAGCTTTTTTGACAACCTCACGAGGGTAGACCGAAGCAGCATCAATCATGCCAGTAAACAATTCTACAGAAGCGCGAGCACGATGCTGAGTGTCTAAGAAGATGACACCGAACAATTCGTGTTCCTTAGCTGCTAATGAGTTTTGACAAAACAGTTTTACCATATTGGGGGATGTGAGAGCGGGTTGATCACTAACAAACATTTTCGACTTTAGGATCTCAGCGGCGTGAGACAATACTTCTTGCTCCTGCGTTGTGAATAGTGAAGTGTTTGTGTAGTTGATGGTTGATGGTTGATGGCTGATTCAGTCATGGCTTATATCCTTGTGTTCATGTTGTTGTCGCTTGACTGTCCGGCCTACTGTCATGGTTCTGGGAAGCAAGGGCGCGCAGCGGCGCAGCCTCCCTTGCAAACCAGGAGCTGATGGTAGACGGTTTAAAGGAATGCGATAAATAACTGAACACTATTAACACCCTGACTTGTCAACAACACGAACTGACCTCGCGGCCAGTTCATGCTAGAACATTTATACAGCGGTAGCCTTGTTGTAGTTAGCTCGGATAGTACGTAACACTGTTGATAGTTTACGAATGCTGTTAATCATTACTTGGATACTTGATTTCGCCTCTTCTAACGTCAAGCCTAAACCACTCACAACGACCTCATACTGATCACAAAGGTTTTCGATTTGCGGCTCTGTCAGTTCTGTCCACCTGGTGCGAACCATATCAGCATAAGCGTGTATACAACGCGTTTTCTCGTCATGCTCAAACACCTCATTCAATGGTGTATCTTCACTTGACATACCACATTCAGACACCGATGGGAACTCTGTATCTGGGAAATGTTGGCGTTCAAGCGCTTGTAAATCAGGTGTCACAGGACACTGTACATGACACAGCATTGGCTTTAACACCAAGTAATCGAGCGGTCGCATCTTTCAATATTTTAACGAGGAAAAGGTACTCACTGTTTTTACCAATCACATTACGCTCAAAATCCACTAAACCAACAAAACACGAACAGTTATTTGCCATATCGACAATCAACATTGGTAAGTCGTCGCGTTGATTGTATGTGTCGCTGATACTGAGACTCGGTTTCACGGTCTGGCCGTTAATATCAGAAAATGCTTGTTGTCGCTCTTCCAAAGGCATTTCTAAAAACAGCATCAGCGGAACATTATGACTCCGCAAATCGACATTACCTTTAATGGCATCGATGATGCCCGTCATTCTATGTTGTCCATCTAAGAATGAAATTTCGCTGTCCATACTCACCTTCAACAAACCCACATTGGCGTGTTCGGATCCAATGAACTCAGAACGTTCATTAATCACGCCCGTTAATGCCGTCAATACGTAGGTATGAGTGTTATCTTGAATGTATCTGGAAATGTTTTTAGCGCGGGTCGGATTAACATCACGTTGAGAGCGAGCCAACACATTGCCAGTATCAAATGCAACCAAACGTTGCAACACACCAAAGGGCGCGTTAAGGGTAAAGAACTCACGTACAGCGGGAATTTCAAAACAATAATCAGACATAATAATGATCTCTTTAATAAAAAATGAAGGGTTAGTTAAAGTTGGCCATGCCATGCTTCTTTCATTGCTTTGATGGTTCGATAATAATGACTGCACAACCAATCTCCCCACATGGAATAGGTTTCAACGAAATACAAAGGCTTATCGTCCACGTTGGAACAGTTCAAGCTATGGTAAATGTGCTCTTGATATTCGCTTGACCAGTTAAAGACATTGCATTTCTTGCCCTCGTCATAAAAATCAAAACGGCGCTTAGGAGTGATAACGGCTTGCTTCTTAAAGTCACGTCGAGTTAACTCTGAGAGCGCAACAAAAAAGATAGGTATATCCATACTCTTTCCTTACTACGCTAATCGAATATCGAAATTAAAGCCTATGCAGTGAAAAGCCTCACCCCTCTTTTGAAAGCGCAAGCCTGGGTACACAGAGCCGTAAGAGGCATATACAACCATCTCTTTTGCGCTCTCGTGTAGACGCCATTGGCCAAGTTCCACGACGTTACTTAGCTCTAACAACAGCTCATAAATGTCATGGCGCTGAAACGCTTGCTGACCAATATCAGGGAACTGAACCTTAATAGCTTCACGAACTTTCAACCCTTTCAAGTCGTCCACATCACCTAATTGCTCAGGGCTTTGACCACGACTGAACATTTTCAAATAATTCAAACGCTGCGTCATTGCTAAGCGTCGAGATGATAAGGTAGGTGTATTCACCGCACCTTCTGACTGACGCATCATTTTAAGTTGCTTACGAAGCGTTGAGCCTGCCGTATTGCTTAATAACCGTGTCATGTAAAATCCCCTACTTAGTATTCCGACGTACCAATCCAGTTGCCTTGTGCGTCAAACGCATCCCATTGCTGACGTTCGATAACTGCATTGCTCTCTTCCACCTGCTCAGCTGTCCCTTCCCAACACGGTTTCACATCCACAGGTTCATCGTGAGTGAGTTGGCTGTGGTAAACTTTAACCTTGGAGTTTTTAGATAATGCATTGAAGAATTTGGTGGGATGAACATGATCGGTTTGCACCACAAACTGCATAACCACATCTTTACTCATGTTCCAGACGTTCGTTTTTAAGTACTCAAAAGACGCTTCATCATTTAATCCCTCCCGCTGTGCTAGAACCTGCTTAGAATTGCAATCAATGAGTTGAATGAAACCGATTTGCCCTTCGCACAAAGAGATATCATTTTTTGGTGAGCTTTCGCGTGCCAACGGCGAAACGTTGGTCGCTGGATTTAATTTAGAGAGAGTTGGGGTTGAGTTTCGTTGTGCCATAATGAGTTTCCTTTCTGTTTGAGTATCACTTTTATGGAGCCGCTTGGCTGTCCATTCCTCAAACATGGTTCTTCTCTGCAGGGGCGCGTAGCGTTCATTTACCCTTGCAGATAAGGTTCTGATTTGAGGAGGGTTAACAGCCTGCGAGCGCCATCAAATGATGGCGAGTCAAAAGGAAAATCGGCACATAAGAAAACAAGCCCTTACTCGACCTTAATTAAAGTCAGTGAAAGGCAATGAGGAGGCACGACGAAGCGCAGCTACGTAGTAGCGGAGGCGTTCAGGATTGCAGCGATATCCTTTTAAATAGGGGCTGTAGAGAGGCACATTCTGGGGCGGCACGCAGTGACTCACCAGGGTGGTGCCACTCTTAGGCCATAGATGAAAGATACAAGCGAAAAGCCTTGCCCGAAGGGTAACGCCCAAAGCAAGGCTCAATTGTTCTAGGTAGAGGCTAACTCATTGACCTTAATCGAACTGTTATAATTAACCTATGCCATAACGAACACTATTTGGTAGAGCACACGTGCTTGTCCAATTTTGCATGCAAAAGTCACAATGCAAGATTGAAAGTCACTCGCCACGCGTGCAATGAGTTTTGAGTTAGTCATAACAGAAATATTCTCATACTTTCTAAATTAATCCTGAGCAATTTTGCATGCAAAATCGAGTGTCGCTTTAACGCCCTTTGAGTTTGATAGAAAAGAACGTTAAAAGAAGTAAAGAAGGGATACCGATCAAATCAATCTTGAACAATCTTAAATTCAGATCAGCTAGTCTCGCTTTAGGTTCATTTATTGGCTTTCCAGAATACGTCCAGGCACCGAGAATCCAAGTAATCACACGCTCTTCTAGCTCCCGTTTAAGAGTATCAACATTGTAATGTATCATTTGTCGGCAATGCTCTTCATCAGGAGTTACCACACCACTGTAATCCTCGATATCAAAATCGTTGTAACTAAGCGTAAAACCGATTCGAAGGTCATTTAAAATGCACAATAGATAGAAGTGATTTCTAGAAAAAGTCGTGAGAGAGTAAGAGCCTGAGCCTGAGCCTGAGCCTTTAATTGTGTGATTTATAGAGATGGTTTCAACTTTCTTAGCTGAAGATCGAGCTTGTAATTCTGCTCTTGGAACCTCTCTTTCCATATCCGATAATGCTGATATACCTCTTCAGATAAAGGTGTTTGGTCAGATAGTTCCGTAACCTTTTCAATTGGTGTTAGCCCTTTTAGAGAGCTATGTGGTCGTTCCCAGTTGTAGTAGTGCTGCCATTCAGATAGCAACAGATTGCGTATTTCGGAGCATTCCGATCAGTCATTTCCCCCCTGTGTCAGCATAGTTGTCGCCTTAGAATTTAATTCAGTTTGGAGATAAATATGCCTAAACCGTCAATTGACCTAGAGATCCAAGAACAAGGTCGAACCTGGTTACTCCCACCATACAACTACTCCTTGCGAAGAGTGGCTAACGAACTTAATGTTGGCCATGCGACAGTTCATAAATGGAGGGAACAATTGAAGATAGAAGGCTTGCTAGACGGAGAAAGTTCAAATCAAAAAGAACTTTCAGCAGAGGAAATCTTTGCCATTGTCATCGAAACAGCTGTTATGACAGAACATAAACTAGCAGCATATTGTAGGTCTAACGGCCTTTTTGTTGAACAGGTCAAACAGTGGAAAATTGCATCAATACAAGCTCACCAACCTAAGAAGAACCCTGCTAACAAAATAGATTCAACTCACAGAGTGGATAAGAAGCGAATCAAGATATTAGAAAAAGAGTTGGCTAGAAAAGAGAAAGCTTTAGCTGAAACAGCCGCATTGCTTGTTTTGCGGGAAAAGTTCAATGCCCTCTGGGAACCAAGCGAGGAAGATTAACTCCTCTCTCCGAGCGGCTAAAAATAGTTACATTCATTGAAGACGCTATCAATAGTGGAGCCACTAAAACTAGAGCGTGCAGGTGCGTTGGGATATCGATAAGGACGATGCAACGCTGGGTGCAAGATGGGGGGCAGATAGTAGAAGATTTGCGTAACCTGCCAAAAGCAAAAACTCCTCACAACAAGCTCACCGCCCAAGAGCGGCAAGATATTTTAGATGTATGCAATGCACCTGAATATGCGGATCTGCCTCCCAACGTAATAGTGCCTATGCTTGCGGATAAGGGGATTTACATAGCCTCAGAATCAACAATTCTACAGAGTCTTAAAAGAGCACTCTCAACTAAAAAGACGAGGCGGCTCTGCCTCAATCAGTAGACCAAAGCCCAAGGCTCAGAAAGCGATAAAACCAAATCAGGTTTGGAGTTGGGATATTAGCTACTTACCATCAATTACTAAGGGTGAGCATTACTACCTCTATGTAATTATGGATATTTTTAGCAGGAAAATAGTTGGTGCAGAAGTATTCCAACAAGAGCTTGGCGAGCATGCTGCCGATTTGCTTCAACGTACAACTTGGAAAGAGAAATGCGTCAACAAAGGGTTAGTACTGCACTCTGATAATGGCGCACCTATGAGAAGCTATACCATGTTGGCCAAGATGAATGATCTTGGTGTAATGAGTTCGTACTCTCGCCCTAGAGTTAGTAACGATAACCCTTATTCCGAGTCACTATTTAAAACGGTCAAATGTATCCCGTCATGGCCAGTGGCAGGATTCAGATCCATTGAAGAAGCAAGGAAATGGGTTGGAGATTTCACCTATTGGTACAACTTTGAACATAAGCACAGCGGCATAAAATATGTGACACCTCAGCAAAGGCACACTGGTGAAGATCATCACATCTTAGAGCAACGGAAGCTTGTTTATCGTAAAGCTCAAGCAACAAGCCCTGGGCGGTGGAGCGGGCAAACTAGAGACTGGAGCTTTATTGACGAGGTGTTCTTAAATCCAGAGAACAAAGCTGCCTAAGATGTTGTAAATATGTAAAAATGACGACAACTTGCTTGAAAAACAGCGGAAACAAGCGTTCGCAATCACCGAAATACGCAAACAGATCCAGCTCTTCCAGCCCAACACCAACATCTATAGTCGGATAAAACTCACTTTTATCTGTTTTCTGAGAGCGTTCAACTTTGCCATTCAAGTGAGGGGAACCAGGCTTTTTGGGGCGAAACTTGATGCCATAAATCATAAGTTGCTTCTGGACTTTATCGGCAAAGAATTCGCGCCCTCTGTCCGTTTGAATACGCTGGATAGGAAATGGCATTTCCTCGACTACATGTTCAATAAAATCGACTGTATTTGCTGCTGTACGCCGAGAATAGCACCTTAGAACCCGATAACGAGAACAGTCATCAATGGCAGTGTACTGGTAGCTCCCTGGCGCTATTTTACAAGTATCCATCTGAACTCTGTCACCAGGAATTGGCCATTCGTATCTTTGGAAGTCTTTCTTGCGTCGGTAAGTTACTATCGGCTTCACGGAAGCTGCTGATAGTACTTTATGGATAGTTGCTGTGCTTAGGTGTATTTGGTGAAGCCGAATTAGTTCTGTTTGCAAGCGTCGCGCCCCTAGATTACGCTTCACGCGCATTCCAAGTATCAATGCTCTCAATTCATTAGTAATTTTGCTATCTAGTGAAAAATGAGGTCGCCTGCTTTGGCTTTCCAAACCAGCGATTCCATCCTGCTTATATCGATTTGCCCACTTCCGTAATGTTGGTCTGGAAATACCACAACGGCGACATACGAAGCCTGCATCACCAGATTCCTCATACATCTTTACCCACTGTAGTCTTTGTTGAATTTCTCTGTCCATAGACATCCAGTATAGTTGAAAGGATGTCTATGAATCACATACTTTAATGTATGCAATAGCAAGTTTCTTAGCTAAAGCCTGTCTAGCGTCTTTAGCTCGTTTTTTTCTTGCTCATCTCTAAGTCGTTTCTCTTTAAGGTGAGTGAACTTATATTTAACACTCTCCAGGGCTTCTCTAGCTTTTTAGATATCTTCAACTTCTTCATCACTAAACAGTGACTTAGTATTTCGGTCTCCTAAAAGCTCCTCAGTTAAACCATTACTTAAACGCGTTAGCGCGGTTTGTTTTTTCTTGGCCTTATCTGAATCCCAATATTTGAATAGTTCTTCATCCATAATCAATCCCTTGAATATTTACTTATCTGAAAACGCTTAACCCTTTAGTAGACATACGCCAAAAAATCTTTGCCGTATTTCTTTGATAGTTATCACCAATAACGACTTGGCCATCTTTATCCAACACTCTGCGCTCAATAAAACCAGCATCGAGCAACAAATAAAGCACCTTATGAGAGTTACTAAGACTCGGCACATTAAGTAGTTGCTCTTTAAGCGAATTTGCCTCATAGAAACAGCTTTCATCATCTAATTTCAATCGTTCAACTTTGCCATTATCCAAGTTTAGATGACAAAGATTCATGATCGTTAAAAGCTGAAAGCAAAGCGATTGTCTAGGTAATTGAGAAAGCTCATGTAAGTGCTTAATTCTTTGTTCATATGAAAAAATCATGACGGATTCTCTTGTTTGTTTTTTGGCGTCATTGACTGCATTGATGCGACCAATCTGCGCTCATTGATTCTTTGTCTGTGAGAAGTTTGGATTTAGTCTTATCAAATAGCATACGCGCGCCAAGTTCTCAGTCTTCACGTTGTTCTACAGTATTAAAAAACACCAGAACTAACGTTTAGTTATTCGTATTCACCGGAGTTCTCATTTTGTGCTTGCTTGGCAAGTTCTAACCACTCGCCTAATAACGCTTTCCAACTTTCATTGATTGGGTAGTCATTCAAGAGAAGAAAGCGAGCTGCGATAGCTTTTTCAATATCAGTATTTGGCAACCAATCAAGTTCAATCAACAAATCAAAAGTGGCCCTACAAGCCCATTGAGGAGCACGACTTTCAATAACCCAAGCTTTCATTACTTCACCCGGGGGAGGGGGCCTATGAGCAACATAGGCCCGTTCAACCGCTCTAGTCGTTATTTGTTCAATAGCTTGAGTAGCGCTGCTTTCAAAGTTTAATGAGTACAACTTAATTAGGTTAGCTCGATGTGTATTCACGACTCGAGCCAGCTTCTTTTTATTAGTGGACATGCTCTATCGAGTGATACCCAATCACTGCAATATCTCTGGCTGGTACTGTCAATTTCCCTGAACTAGCATCGAGTACAATAACTATTTGGCCACTTTCGGCTTGGCCATTGAGATCAATGAAGCCTTGCTCACCCTTAAACGATATTCTTATTCCATTATTTTGTGGGGTAGGGGTAGCACCTGATACTTTAGTTTGAGTGACTTCATTTAAAGGCGTCTCATTCGGCGCTTCTAGAGACTTAGGGGAGGGTTGTTCTTCATCAGCTTGTTTTGATTTAGCCTCTTTCTTAGAAGCCTTTAGGCTTTTTACAAGCTCTTTAGCTTCTTTACGTGAAACAGGGGATTCAAGAAGTTTCTTTGTTTCTACCTCACTGAGTTCTCCTGCAATACGTAGAGAGTTGACGGTATCAACATCACGGATAATGCCATTGTGATAAGCAAGTTCAATATAAGGAGGGCATTGAGCTGCCTTTCGAAAAGCGCTAATACGAGATTCTGACAAGCTCACAACATTGGCTAGATCTTTGTTCTCAACAATCCCTTGCTCTTCCATTAGCAGCTCTAAAGCGCGGCCCGTTTCAAAAGGAGTAAGGTCGTTTCTATGAAGGTTTTCTGATAGTTGCGCTAACACTGTTCCCGCGTCACGCACCAAACATTCTACGTGAGTGATTTTATCACTCAGGTTGGCAGCTCTCCAACGACACTCACCCACTTGAATTTTGTAACCACGAATATCTTTATGAGTCACTACGATGGGTTGAAGCTGTCCAATATCGTCCATATTTTTAGATAGATCGGCAATGTACTCTTCATCAAAGAATTTACGTACTTGTTCAGTTGAATAGATATCCTCTTTAGGGATCAGAACAACGCTCTCGCCAGGTTTTACCTCGTTGATTTCTTCATCGAGCAACGATTTAGACTTATTATTCATTAAAGATTTAAAGTCTTTTTTACTACTCATGACAACGCCTCCGCTTTCAACTCAAACTCTTGCATCAAAGCATTGATATTGATGTATTCAGCTTTTTTAGCGTCGTACTCAATAATGCTTTGCTTGAACGCTGAGGCTTCTGAAACTCTAGTTGTATGGATCACCTGAGTCTTGAATACCAAGTCGCCATAATCCTCAGACAACTTGGTAGCGAAGTAATCTTGCAGTTGAGTTGAGACTTTTTTCACCATGTTTAGGTACATACCTAATACAGATACATCCAAACCATAAGTACTTTTGATACGCGCTACAGATTTAAGGATTTTCGATACACCTTGAAAACTGTCTTCTTCTGCTGTGGTAGGAATCAATAGACCATCACACGCGATAAGGGCCGAGTATTGCAGGTTTCCAACAGAAGGGGCGGTGTCGATAAATACGTAGTCGTATTGTTCAGCCAGTTTATTTATGTTTTGAGCAAAGAAACCAATTTCATCATTTGTACAGTTGTTAAGACTGCTGATGTTGAAAGTAGCACCAAAGATATGAAGATTAGAATTGAGTTCGACAGGCTCACCATAGAACTCTTCATCAAAGAATGAAATGACATTCGCCTCACCGACTTTTCGAGTGATAGAGGCGGGTTTCGCTTTGCTCTCGTCATTTTGGTCAAAATACTTATCCGTCAAATTACATTGCGGATCCATATCTACAACCAACACTTTTTTACTGCGCACATGAGAAAAGTAGTAAGCCAAGTTAACAACAGTAGTCGTCTTACCGACTCCACCTTTTTCATTACCGATCGCGACGATTTTACCCATTAGTATTACTCCTTTGAGACTGGCGTTAACGCCTGATTACAAGGTTAATACTACGGACAAGCCATTAAAAGGTCAATAAGAAAAAATAAGATTTTGCATGCAAAATTGAGCGGTCATAATTTATACACAATTTCAGGGGGTAACTACCGAATAACTTATGAGATCTTTTATCAAATTCCAATTATCGTGATACGCCTCTCTAAGATGTTAACGCTACTTTTCTGATAAACTAAGGCTTCAGTTATCTAGATAGAATAAACTCATGAGTCGGAACCTTAAACACTATCAAGCCCTTGATGAACTTGTAACAAATTCACTTCTCGGACTGTATTGCACGATGAGTCAGCAAGGCGGATTTTGGACAACTAAAAGAAGAAACGAGCTGTTAGTAAAGTTCATCAAACCAAAAGTAAAGCGCCCTCAGTTTTCGACATGTAAAAATGAACTAAAAACAATGCTCAGTATTGGCCGCAGTGGAACAGGTAACCTTGAAGCAAAACTATGGGATATCAATCGACTGAATCTCGAGTATCAAGCCAAATTCTCACAGGCTGACGAACTCTATATCATGTTAACGGAATTATTTGAGCAGTATCAATTCCCATCGCTGCTGGAAGATATAGAAAAAGAGATTGAACGAGACACTCTCTACATGAAAGAAAAAAGCGTTGAGCAAGGATTTGATGAAGACAGCAATCAAATAAAGCCATTGGCCATGACAGTGAAAACCCATCGATTGAAATTGTTAATTAAAGCACTGCAAGCCAAAGGGATTTATCGCGTTGAAATTGTTAGTGAAGATAAAGATGAAGTCATTCACCTTTTACTGCATCGTGAGAAGTAAGGGGACACTACTAAGGAGAGTGATTACTTCTATAAACATTTTTCTATTAGTTAATATGCTCACGAAAACAAGCACATCTAGTAAGAGCAGGGGGCTCTAGTCTATTTTTTTAACAATAAGAATAGATACAGTAGGGTGGTGCTCTACTACTTTTATATGTGTGATTCATAGAGATGGTTTCAATTTTCTTAGCTGAAGATCGAGCTTGTAATTCTGCTCTTGAAACCGCTCTTTCTTGATCTGGTAGTGTTGAGATACCTCTTCAGACAAAGGAGTTTGATCAGATATCTCAGTAATCCTGTCTATCGGGGTTAGCCCATTTAACGAGCTGTGGGGCCGTTCCCAGTTGTAGTAGTGTTGCCATTCAGCTAGTAGCAGATCCAGTTCTTCCAGCCCCACAGAGATATCTATGGTCGGATAGAACTCACTTTTATCTGTTTTCTGCGAGCGTTCCACTTTGCCATTCAAGTGAGGTGAGCCAGGCTTATTTGGGCGAAACTTGATCCCATAAATCATGAGTTGTTTCTGGACTTTCTCAGCAAAGAATTCACGCCCTCTGTCCGTCTGAATACGCTGGATAGGAAATGGCATCTCTTCCACGACACAATCGATAAAGTCGACTGTATTTGCTGCTGTGCGCTGAGAGTAGCACCTTAGAACCCGATAGCGAGAGCAGTCATCAATAGCTGTGTACTGATAAATTCCAGGCGCTATTTTACAGGTGTCCATCTGGACTCTATCACCAGGAATTGGGCGCTCATATCTTTGGAAATCTTTTTTGCGTCGGTAAGTTACGATGGGTTTGACTGATGCTTCAGATAAAACTTTATGGAGTGTCGCTGTGCTTAGGTGTATTTGGTGAAGTCGGATTAATTCCGTTTGTAAACGCCGCGCCCCTAAATTGCGTTTCTCACGCATCGTAAGGATCAATGCTCTTAGCTCATCAGTGAGTTTGGTATCTGGAGATGAATGAGGGCGTCTGCTCTGGCTTTCTAGACCAGCGATTCCACACTGCTTATATCGCTTAGCCCACTTGCGTAATGTTGGTCTGGAAATACCACAGCGTCGACATACGAGGCCTGCATCACCACATTCCTCATACATTTTTACCCACTGTAGTCTTTGTTGGATTTCTCTGTCCATAGACACCCAGTATAGTTGAAAGGATGTCTATGAATCACACATTTTATAACACCTCCACAGCTCCCATTTTCATGATCCCAATAGACTGTATCACCTTTGCCTACTGGATTAGCAAAATACGCAATAGTCCCTTCTGAACGCTCTACCTCTTCACTATCCTGGCTAACTATTATGAAATACTTAAATTTGTCAGTCATTTTTGTTTTCACCCTCGTTAAATGTTCCAAAAACAGTGATTAAAGCATCAACAAACTCACCGGCTTTAACTTCACCAAGAAAACACGGCTTGAAGGAATCTGTAACCATATATTTTCCTTAGCAGGAACGTAGATCATCGAATCTGGATTAGCCGCTAAATAGTCTTTAATAAATGTGGTCGAACCAATTTTCCAATCTCTTATTTTTCGCATACTTTATCTATTAGCAGCGTCTTAATGCTTTATCGTGATACTTCATTGTTGCCGCTCCCATAGACAATGTGCTAACAGCAAAGAAAGCAAACCAACGATAATTTAGATATTTAGTTACGGCTGACAATGCATCCGTTGGTACTGGTGATGTCCACGCAATAATGAAACTAATAACGCTACCTAACATAAGAGCAACGGTAATAATTATTCCAGTCTTAACTTTCCAATCAAAAAATTCAAAAAGCATGTTCTCCATTCCCTACGATATGAGATCAATTTAACGTCATGACAAATACTATACATACTGATGTATAGAAAGCAAACGACTTGACTTAAATAACGTCATGACAGAAAATGAAAATCATGAAAATTAAAAACGGCAAAAGAGGGCGACCTAAACAGGACGTAACTCTTGATAAAAAACAAGAAATTCGATGTACAGAGAATGATAAAGCGCTGTGGAAACTTGCAGCCCAAGATCATGAGTCGGTTAGTGAATGGGCTAGAGAAATCCTTACGCGAAGCGCTAAGAGGAAGGTTAAGGACAGTTAATGACTTGGAAAGGTTTCACTATTGAAGGCGACTTTTATGACTTAACCCATCTACAAAGTACCTCTCATGACATCGAGGTTGATGGTAACTCAGTAAAACTACATGTTAGTTACGCCAATCACTGCTTTACTGATGAGAAAGAAAATGGGCCAATACTTTTTAGGCAGGAAGGGCGATACTGGTGTCATGAGAGATACCAACGCAGCATAGAACTTCCGGATCTCATCAAAAATAAGCTTATCGATAACTATGCTGTGCCTTACATGACCAAGAAAGGCGAATCCTATCATTACATGGAAGCATTTGATTACGCTATCTTAAACCAAATGGCACTACCAATAAATTGAAACTTAGAGTCAATTCAGCTTATGAGGTGGACGACTGGGGTAAAGGAACTCTACCGAAGGGTAAAGCCAAGCGTGTTAGCTGGATACTTTCACAACGACTTCAAGGAAAGTCGGTGCTTAAAAGAAAGTAGTAGATATGAAAAAAGCACCCTAAAGGTGCTTTTAACAAATAAAAAATCTGGTCTGGTCTTTATCTTGGATTATCCTGTTCACTGACTAGGGGAATCTCTTCCGACACCAACACCCTCAAAGAGAGTTCCAGTATGTGTTGACACCTCTAATATTACGCAATAGCGTATCAATTACCAATAGATTTGACCTATCAAAAAATCAAATGCCTCCCCAAATTCCTATCTGAAAAGCCATATCAGCAATTGTTAGTATACTCACAGTATTTGTATCTGGGGTTTTGTGCCCATTTCAGAGAAAAGTCCAATGTGAGTCGCCAGCTCTTTATTTATAAGGGCTGAATGCTGGGGTATGTTTCTTGGGCCATCTCTTATAGCGTCAATGCTGTTTGGGGTTCTGTCGCAAATATTGCTAGAGGCGTGGCAGACCCGTCCTCCAGGTACAATTATTCCGCTAGCGCGTAAAATCGCTCAAAGGCTGTATCACCTTCAATTTCTATTTGGTCACGTTTCAGCATCGTCCACAATTCTTTACCGTGGAGGCTAGCTTTCGCTCCCTCCAACGACTTCCATCCGAGTGCTTGACGGGTTTTTTGTTTTACCCAGCGATGACTTTGATCCACGATATTGTTCAGATATTTGACATCCAATATCTCTATCAGTGACAGCATAAAGAAGCCTGTTAACCAAAGCTGGACATTCATTGCATCGATGGCAGCGTAGTTGCTTTTACTGCCGTCAATCACCACTTTGTCAGGGAGGCCGTATTGAGCTATCGCCTTATTCAGAAAGGTTTTCGCAGCTGCCTCATCCCGATTGTAACTAAGGTAATAATCAATGACTTCACCAAATTTATCGACAGCTCGATAGTAGTAGAGCCATTCTCCTTTCACTTTGATATAGGTCTCGTCCATACGCCATGAGCCAGATACAGGCTTCTTCCGACGCCTTGCCTTGTGCTCTAAAATTGGTGAAAACTTAAGAACCCAACGGTTAATCGTTGCGTGATCAACCGTTACTCCTCGCTCCCTCTGAATCTCTTCAATTTCACGATAACTGAGCTTGTAAGCAATATAGTAGCGAACGGTTTCAAGAATAACTTCGGAAGGAAAGTGACAACCTTTAAACATCATGATTCTGATTTGTAAGAGGAAACTGGGCGAATCTTAACCGATGTAAAAAAAGTTTGCGACAGAACCCATATTGTGCATTAAATACAAAAACGACTCCTTATTGAGAGTCGTTTTTATTGGGATTCTACTTTTACTATTTGGTGTTCTTTATATTTTTCTCATTAAAAATTAAGCTTGAGCTTGTGTTTTAAATGGGATAATTGGTGTTTCTATTTCCATGCTTTCAGCTTCCCAAGTATCTAATTTAGCTTGCATCATAATCCAAATGCCAACGCCAGTTCCGGTCGTTTCTGCTAGGCGTCTAGCCATTGCATGTGAGCATTTGGCTTTACCATTAACAAATTCACTGAGTGCTTTTCTTGTTACACCTAAGTTCACTGCTGCTTCGGTAATTGATATTCCTCTTTCATCCAAAATAGTGTGTTTAAAAAACTTACCTGGATGTGATGGTTTTCTCGTCATTCTCATTTCTACTCTCCTAAAGCCTATCTTGTATGTAACGAGATAGGCTAAGGTCACATGTATAGTGACCCGTAACCTAATCTTTTATTAGGCAGCTATCGGGCTTTTATTTTTTTCCCGTGATAATCGATATAATCAAGAAATTCAGCGCCTTCATCTTGTATTTGAAAAGTTATTCGCCAATTTCCATTAACTTTTATACTGTAAACCCCTTTACCAGAACCTTTCTTTTCAGAAAATTTATCTCTATAAATTGCTTTCAGATCTTTAGGGTGGTGTGAAGCTTCTACAGCATCCAGTATAAACGCAATGCTATCGATGTGATTTGGATTTAAGCCACTTTCGTTTCCGTCATAGTAAAATTGCTTAAGCCCTTTATGCGAAAAATTTTTGATAGCCAAAATGAGATCTTCCATAGGCAGTTGTTAAATATTTTCATTAAGCTAATGATATCCATTTGATATTCCTTTTAATTTTTTTTGTTATCAAAGAACTCGTACCTAGCTATTGAATATATTTTGCCTACGCAGTTCACATAGAGGTCGGTATTTGCAACCCTTGCAATGTAACGCGTAACGTAACAGGTGTCAACTATTTATCTTTACACCTTCTAGAACTTTATAAACAGTAGTTCGACTGCATTCTAACTCTTTACTGATCGCATGTTTATTCATACCTTGCTCTGCAAGCTCTTGAATACGTGTATGAAGCGTCTTATTAGGAAATCGGCCAAGATGCCTTCCTTCAGAGCGTGCACGCTCCCTTCCCTCATTACAGCGCTGTAAGATTCGTTTTCTTTCCATTTCAGCAAACGCCGATATGGTAGTGTAAATAACTCGACCTACATCGCTATTGATATCTAAATCCCCCAAATCATGAAAGACTAAACCGGCTTTCTTTTTCGCTAGCTGATCAGCAATTTGCAAAGCATCGATGGTATTTCGAGCAATGCGGTCGACTTTGGTAACATGAATAACATCTCCCTCCCTTGCAAAATCCAGCAACAGGTTAAGCTGTTCTCTATCAGAGGATTTACCGCTCGCTTGCTCTTGGTAAATTTTGTCACAACCAATACGTTTAAGTTGTTCAAGTTGAACATCGAGCGTTTGGTCTTGGGTGCTAACACGAGCATAACCAATTTTCATAAAATGGCCTAAAAGTGAACTTAAAGATATTGACACACAAGTGTACATGTTCACTTTAAATTATAAAGACTAACTGAACAGTTATTAGATGATTGTGAGCAATGTCCATAAAGTTACACCTTTATGGACACTACATCAGATTACCTTCAATCACAGAATCATACAAATTGGTTAAATCGTTCGATTCGTTTATAATGAACGAAAAGGAGAATATTATGCAATCACTTACTGCTAATACAGCTAAAACCAAATTTGGTGACTTACTGATGAAGGTTCAACGTGAACCTGTACAAATTAATAAGAACGGTTCACCCGTTGCGGTGATGATGTCTTGTGAAGAATATGAACAACTTGAAGCACTCAAATTGATGGTGGTGAAATCACGCTTCGAACAAGCAGAGGCCGATGCTCTATCAGATAACCTGGTCGACGGTAACGACTTCATGAACGCACTTAACCAAGGTAAATTTGATTAATGATGCACTACAAGCTTTCTTCTGCAGCGCAATCTGATCTCATTGAGATTCGTCGCTATACATTAGAGCGATGGGGGCAAACACAATGGACGACTTACTTTTCAGAGCTCAAGCAATCAATGGAATTACTGGCGAACAACCAGCTGCTTGGCATAGAAGTTTCTGAACTGGGAAAAAACTACTTCCGGTTTCCTTTAAAGCACCATGTGATTTATTACATCCAAAAGCAAAATCACATTGTGATTGCAGCCGTTCTTGGTAAGCACATGTCACCTGCCAAGCACTTTTCACAACTCTCTTAACCCTTAAGCTAATTTAAGGGTTAACCCGCGTCGCTTCATGTAGTCACGCAGCGTACTCGGCGCTTCGTCGATCAATTTGGCTGTAGGACGAATCCCCAAGCCCATCTTTAAATACTTCTCTATTTGTTCACGTTTAACATCGAGCTTCAACTTCTCAGCTTGGCCCTTTGGTCTTCCGAGAATCATGCCATTTTGCTTTCTAGCGGCAAGCACTTCCTTAGTCCTCATCGGGATAAACTCACGCTCTATCTCTGCCGCAAGTCCTAGCACCGTTGCGGTTATGCGAGATTGCATTGAACCATCTAGTTGTAAATTCTGTTTGGCGATATAGACATTGATCTTCTTTTCCATACACACTTCGAGAACCTCAAGCACTTGTAAAGTAGAACGTGCAATTCGACTGACTTCAGCAAACACTAAATTACCTCTCCCAACCTTACTGGTGTAGTCATAGATTCCGTGCTTTTGATTTGCCACATCTTGACTGTCTGATGAAACTCTTAAAGACGCCTAGTTCGCCATGATTCCCCCTTAAATAAAGCACTCAAAACTGGACAATCTGAGCGAAAAAACATGAACGAGTAATAGAGAGTGCGAGTTGTGTCAGATAAAAAAACAGCACCGAATGTCGGTGTTGTTTGAATGTGATAGAGGTCGCTTACAAAACGTCTCTGAGGTTTTTACGCTCTTCTATTTCCTCTTGCTCTGGAATAGTGCCAGGCAACGTAATTTTTTTAGGATTCTGCTTAATACTTTGCGCGGACCGAGCAAGCTTAGACCCTTTAGATTTCAAGCTGAATACCTGTGGATTAATAGTGAGGTTTTGTCTTACTTCAACCATGAACTCTTGATTTTCATTTTCAGGTAAATAATTGCTCTTAAGGTATTTAATCGATAAAGAGTCTTTGTTTCTCTTTAACGTAAACAAGCACTTTGTTAATCGCATTATTGATGTTAAACCTGCACCTGATGCCATGGTAATTTCTTGGTTACCGCGGATCTCATCTTTATTCACATGGTGAACAAGCAACAAACTGGCACCTGATTCATTAGCAAGGCTCTGAAAAACATTTTTGATTAAGCGATCGTGTTTTACTTCCTCACAACGGCCTATTGATTCCGTTACGGTGTCGACGATCACTAAATCGAATTCAGAAAAGGTTTGTTTGAGTTGTTCTAAATACTGCTTATGTACTGTCTGTTCTTGGACCGAGCTATCGGGTGGAATCACTATCGGTTCGATATCAGTAAGAAAGTGGAGATTATTTTTTAGCTCTGACTTTATAGTGGCAGTGCAATTAACCAGCTTTTCTTTCATGCGAGATTGAATCACACCGGCTCCGTCTTCTGAACTCAATACCAAGGTTTTTGCGGGTTTGTCGGCCGCACTCATCCCGAGTAAATACATTGAAGAAGCGTGTTCCATTGCTATGCAAAGAGCCAGGTGAGATTTACCGACGTTCGGTGCAGCAATCAACATGCCTACATGTCCTTTAAGTAAACCTTTTAAACTAAAACTTAGGTTCTGACTTGCAGGTGAAGACATCAAGCTATCAAGAGATTGAGTGATCATGACTCACCTTCCCCAATGTAGAAGATCTGTATGCCATTACCGACATCGCGAAATTGAAGGCTGAAGTCTTTTTCGATTTGTACGGCATTGGCTAACAGATCTTTTCTGAGATCACTACGAAAGCTATGGCTGACTTTCGAAGCAATAGATTGAATATAGCTATCGAGTGCCCACTCAAACTTCTTGTTGTGTAAGAATTCAGCTTTATGCGTGGTAATGTATTTTAAGAATGAACGAACCGACGGTTTACTGTAGTTGGTCATTTTGTGTTGTTCTAATCGGTAATAGTAGCCATGATCGCGTATCGCTTGCAACAAACGCATGTCTGGCACTAGGAACACATGGTTAGTGAGGTTCTTACTGTTTTTACGACCTGTTTTAAATTTACTTCGGTCACAATAAAATCGGTAATCTTGAATAAACTCTAAGGGCTTTTTGCTTACTACGTTTTGCTCTTCATCAAGTTCATTGATAACCAAGTGCGCCGTTGCTAATTGAGTAATACGGCGCTCAATTTGATCGTAGTTCGCGCGAGTAGTCGCCATGCCCATTCGGGTTGCTAATTCATACATGCTCATTGATAGAACGGTAGCGTCACGATCGATAAATGAATCAAAACCATCTTGTTGGGTATCTGAGATATCGCCATCAGTGATGGTTTGGTATACCTGTGACCAAGTTAACCGTGCACCAGCATCATAGGAAGTATCGTCCAGTTGGATAGTTTGCGCATACGCCAACATGGTTTCTAAGATATCGCGATGAGGTTGCAGTAGGTAATCAACATGTAGATCGACTCTAAAACTTTTTCCATAGCTGTTTATGTTCACGCTTTCTAACGGATAATTAGGGTCAGTACCACCACTTTGTGCGATCTCGATGAGCTTAGATTGCATGGTCGATGTTAAGCGTGAAGCTGGATGGAAAATGGTAGCTCTCGAAAACAGGATAGAAGAGATAAACCGATTTTTTCGGTCTTCTTCATTAATAACCGTCAAGCTAGAGTTCGATGATAACGTCATGATCATTACCTAAGGGTGCGATACGATCATTTTAACAGAGAAACTTACCCAACTCATTAACTTCGGTAAATATCTATACCATTTCGGTAAATATCTATAGTTCGTCACATAATTTATGTGTAAATATCGGTAAATAACTACTAGATTCGGTAAATGTTTAGTTATCTTTAGATGATCAAGCTTAAGATTAGATTAAGAGTTTAGCTGTTATTCCCGACTATTTTTTAATCAACTTTTTATAACGATCCTAATTTAGACTTAATTTATGATCTTAACCCTCATTAAGATCGGCTAATGTTAATACTAAAAAATCTAAGATCGGTAAATGTTTACATTGATGATCGTTTAATATCGATAAAGAATCGGTAGATGTTTATATTGGTTCGGTAAATATTTATATAAATTCGGTAGATGTTTAGGGTTTTGAGGACGACTAAGAAACTAGAACCTTTAGGATCTAGTTTCAAAATAATACCAACTTCACTTAGGTTCAGTCGGTGACTTAACAAGCAACACCAAATCTCTAGAGAGTTTTGATGTTGCTTGTTAAGTTAATGTCCTTATTGATAAAATGCGAATGTACTATTAGCTTTTCAAATGGATTACTTACGAATACCTGATACTAATCCAACCTATGAATAAACGAAGTTTTTAACTATTTGATCTTAAGTTGTTCGTATAAAAAACGGGAATATCTTGCAGTAAAAACAGCGAGTCCCCAAGAAGTAGAGTTAAGCCGCTAACTTTTTTTGATGCTTCGTTCGATATCGCTAGTAGGCTTTTGACTCTGGTTAACCTTACGATTATTTCCACGTTCACTATCTGACTTAACCCATAGGATGTCATTGTTCGTGTTGCTAGAGTTATCGAATACAAAGAGTTTTTTTGATTATCGAGATGAGTCTTGATTGATATAAGTTGGCTTTTCTATAGACGTATCGACTTTGACCGTCTTATTTGCGAAATCGTTACGAATTTAGCGTGATGCGATTCTTTGTTTTTCACCGGGGGTTGCGCTTAGGTCGCTCATACTCCCCCTTTAATGAATTTCTGGTAAGTTTCATATCAGTTAACAGTACTGTTGCGGACTACCTGACTAGGATATCGATAAAGCTAAGATGATGACTTTTTAGATTTGAAAAGCGATGTTTTTTATCAATGGGAGTATAAGTGCTCACTAGGCAGTACTTTTTCGTCTACCTTGGTTTTTCAAATACCACGCGTACAATTTCATTTACTGGCTGCCAGACTATCCCTTTATGGGCTTTCCCCCTCTTTGGAGGCTAGAGCGAAAGAGGGGGAAAATGGGGGCGAGTGTCTCAGATCAAGTATATCTTTTTAAAAGAGTTGATTTTTCTCATTGAAATATTTTAGCACCTGAAGCGAAAAATTTTGACCGTTGTGTGAGGTTAGGTATACCGAGCAGATGAGCAATTATTTTAAAACTTCGCTTACTTCCCCCACCCTACTGACGATATTCAAGACCAATGAAATGGTTCATTCCTACATTAATCGCTGCCCTAGCCTTTACATTGGGATTAGCGCGATGCCGCATTTACTTGGAGTGGTGTTAGCCACATATTGACTGAGGCGATGACAGTGTCTGGTGTGGGCTTTTTACCTTGCATCATCAGGTTAACCCATCTATTTTTTTGCAATTTTGTCCAGGCCCCTATCGAGTTGGCTAATTCTTTAAGGGGAGGATAATGTGGATTACCCTCTATCCCCTCAATGGTTGCAAGGCTTCTCCTCTTTGTTTTTCGAATGGGGAGGTATGTACCAAGAAGGTGTACTCGATGATCTGAGTGAAAAAATAATTACTTTAGACTGATTTAATTGGGGGGGGAAGTTGTCAATGCTCAGCCTGAGCATTGACAACTTTTATCGGTTTTTGAAAGATGATCTTAGTATGCAGATTTGTATTTTTTCCAGTAATCAAAGCTATTGAGTAGTGCTAGTTCAATACCTTTTCCGTAATATCTACACTATACATAGAATCGTTCGATATAATCTTAGAAAGATGATGGAACTCGTTGCTGGATAGCTGGCTTTTTTAGGGGAATGAACACTGACCATTAGGTAGTCTTAATAATGTGTATAAGTTGACAGGCCGAAAGACGAAGATCGCACGTAAATGTTTATTGTCTTCAAAAATATCGTTGATGCGTGCTAATTAGTGTTTTCCTTATATGGATTAGTTTATGCGCGTTTAGTACAGCCAACATCAATGAGCGGGGGATTAGTGTGCCTAGGGAAGACGCTAAGGTATCACCATCAGAAATTAAGCCCTACGAGCCCCCTACTTAAAAGGTCAAGCCCCCCACTACATCTTTGTCCCAACCCTTTCCCTCACGCCAGCACCAAAAGTGGATCCGGATGATATTTTTAGTACTGTGCTTAAGTGCTACTCAGAAAAGAGTAAATTTAAGCTCGATCTAAACCTAGTTACGGGCATGAAATCTAACACTGATGAATATGCTCCTGAAGGCTAGCTTGAAATAAAAGAGCTATATGGATTCCCCCGGTTGTCAAACATCCGCTAAACTTATGTTGATGGATTTTGGACTGCTGCTCTACATTCGGCCTACTTATCGACGATTCGCATACGTCGTGGCCCTGATGACTTGCGCGACTGCGGTGCCTTATTCGTTAGATGACATCTAGTGTGTCCGCCGCATTAACAGGCTCTCCGCAAGTGGTCTTAACCTATCTCCATCATTAGCGTCTGCAATGACCCGGTGGGTTTAACTCTTTATGCTGCTTAGGTTTCTACTTAAGCAGCATAGTTTTCATATTCGGTTTGATTGTGTAAAAGTGACCATATAATTCGTGCGTTCTTCGCGGCAAGTGCCACTATCGCTCGGTTCATTCCTCTCCGCTCTAGAACGCTTCGACACCACTGACTTATCTTGCTTGTCGCCAAGGTTGGCAATCACGGTCCTTGCGCCGTGAAATAATAGTGTTCGTAAGTATTGGTCGCCGTGTTTGGTTATCCGGCCTAAGCGAGGTTTTCCTCCCGTCGAATATTGCTTTAGTACTAAGCCTAGCCAAGAAATCGCGACTTTCATCAAATTGAGAGCCATTACCTATCGAAGTGAGTATCGCTGTTGCAGTTTGCGGCCTGATACCTCGAACCTTCATCACTCGTTGAACATTTGCGCTGACCTTAGCAAAAGAATCGAAGACTTGCTCAATATCGACGATACGTTGATTGAGTTCGTCAAGGTGGTGATAAGCATCGGCAATTACTGTTCTTGCGAGGAGTGGTAGTTCATTTTCTGCATCTTCGAGCATTAAGGGAACCTGTTTCATCAATGAAGAGCGACCAACAGGAATGATTAATCCGAATTCAGAAAGCAGGGCACGCATGCGATTTATAAGCGCGGTGTGTTCACGAACCCAATGCTCTCTCATTCTATGTACGGATAGGATGGCTTGTTGCTCGGGGGATTTTATGGGCACAAAGCGAGTCGATGGACGCTGACTAGCTTCGCAGATAGCTACTGCATCATTAAGGTCGTTCTTCCCTTTAGTTCGATAAGGAACCACGTATTTAACGGCCATGATACGGGCGTTATGCCCCAGTTTATTGAGTGTTCTTGTCCAATAATATGCACCACCACGCGCTTCAACGCCTACGGCATGAAGGCTAAAGTGGTTTTTAGCTAGGTCGATACCGCAGAAATAAGAATAATCAGACATGGTGCCTCCGATGCATTTAAGTACCATAGTAAGTGTGGTAGATCCTCGGTAGGGGGAATCCATGTCATTCGTTAATAGTGATTGCTGGCGCTATTTGTGCTGTAGTGTCACCGCCTCGTGTCGCTGTTTTTGTCGCTGGTACAACCGCACCTAATTGGTTTGAATACGCGCTTAATTTTGGTAATCGACACATTAATCATCAGGCTCTCCCATCTATTTTTTTGCAATTTTGTCCAGGCCCCTATCGAGTCGACTAACTCTTTAGGGGGGAGATAGTGTGAATTCCCCCTTTCTCCTGAACAAAAGAAAACCCAAGAATTAGAAGCTAGGATTAACCGGTTAGAACGAGAAAAATCCATATTAAAAAAGGCCACCGCTCTCTTAATGTCAGACGAACTCGAACGTTCTCGTTAATTGACAAGTTGAGGGAGCATGAATCGGTCAAAACGCTTTCCGAGCTGTTCAACGTAGCTTCGTCTTGTTATTACGAGTTTAAGCAGCGTAAACCGGATGCTAATTGCATTCGTCTAGCTAGCCAAATTGAAGAGCTCTTAAACATGAGTAGACCCTCCGCTGGCAGCCGTGCTCTTGTCTCTATGCTAACTGCAGAAGGCATCAAGATAGGGCGATATACGGTTCGTCAGATAATGCGTGAAGCTGGTTCAAAGAGGACCTACTTAGTCAACACCTCGTGGAGTGGTCTTTATTAGATAAGCGCGATGCTTAATTAGTACCTAAAGCTTTGGACATGGCTTAGGAGTAACGGGGATATCCGAGGAACGTGCTATTCCATTCAGATTAAGGGTGCCAGTACAGCAGTCGTAAATATCGCCAAAGACTTTGGCGATATCGTATAACTCGAAGTATGAGCTGTCGTGGTAATTGTTGGGACAACGATCCCATGGAACGGCTATTTAAAGTTTGAAAACCGAGTGGATGCCAGCAACAGGTTACCTGACACAATCTCAAGCTAAGAAAGAGATCAACCATTACCTGATGAGTTACTACAATCGGCAACGGCCTCATCAAGCAAATGATGGGCTGTCGCCAGTAAATGCTGAAAGTTGGCTTAATCCAGTGTCCGGAATTTGTTGATCACTATGGGAGGTATGGGCTAAGAAGGGGTGAACGATACTTTGAGTGGAAAAATAATTACTTTAGACTGATTGAGTTGTGGGGAAAAGTTGTCAATGCTCAGCCTGAGCATTGACAACTTTTATCGGTTTTTAAAGATAACATTAGTGTGCAGATTTGTGTTTTTTCCAGTAATCAAAGCTATTGAGTAATGCAAGTTCAATACCTTGCTCGTGATATCTATACGATACATAAAATCGTTCGATATAAGCATAGAAAGATGGATCTCGTTGTTGGATAGCTGGCTTTTTTTTAGGGTAATGAACACTGACCATTAGGTAGCCTACCACTTGTTTATTCTCTGTTTCAGCGACAAAAAAATAGGTATTTTTATTATTGAGCTTCTCTTTCATCAAGGATTCGGTGAAAAGTAAGTCAATAATTCTTAGTTTACTTAAGTTGTAATCATTCAAGCTGTATTCGTTTCGCTCTCTGCTGTAATGGCTAATTTTACTGTGGCACCCTGCCAGTTGTTCGTGACACAGAGTGTTAATAGAGGATATGTCGTTGAGAGTCGCTTTTCTTATTTGCACCTTAATCTCCTTTTCCTTCGGTTACTTATTGGGAAACAAAAATAAAAATGCTAAGCAAACACGAGGGAGGCTTACTAGTAATTAAGGATAATTTATTGGTGATTAATGGGGTGGCATGAACGTAGTATTCATAAGCGCGTTGTTTTAAGGCTTGAGTGTTGAACCAGATGATCAAGCCAATAAAGCGTCTGCAAATGTTCTAGCTGTGCTCTAAGAAGTTGTAGTTTATCTTTCTTAATTTTTCCCTTGAGGTAAGGCTTAGCTGAAACCTCAAAGGTATCTTTACTATTCGATTCTGAAAACGGCTCTGGCTCTATCGGTATTGTGCTATATCGAACATAAAGTAGGTACTCTTGTTCCGTTTCATTAAGTTGGGCTCCGCCGGGTAATGCTAAAGTATGCGATAAATTGACTTTCAATGAAGCAGTAGATCTTTGAACAATCTCAGAGTGATACTTTAAAAGTATATTGTTTATTTAATTATTCTTATTAATTGAAATTAAGGGGGTAGGGAAGACGTTTTTTCTGTATGACGATTTCTGTTTTGGGGGCGTTAAGTGCAGCTTTCTATCGTTTATTAATAGTTAATTTACGCTGAAATTAATATTCAAACATCGTTGATTAGTTCATTTTTATGTGACGGATAGGAACATTTGAAGTGGCCCTATATAGTGCAAATATACTAACGGATGACTTTCAATTTGTGTTTAACGAATATCTTAAGAATAGAAAATTTCTGGAGAGATACCTATGTCAGCAATTAGCAATAATCAAGAACACCCAATGGATTCGCACTATTTGCCGGAGCCTTATCGAATTAGAGTTATTGAACCAGTGAAAAGGACAACGGAGCGAGAGCGAGAGCAGGCGCTGATGAAAGCGGGGTATAACCCGTTTTTACTAGAGAGCGACGATGTGTTTATCGATTTGCTTACTGATAGTGGCACAGGTGCAGTGACACAGGCAATGCAGTCTGCCATGTTGAGAGGCGATGAATCGTACAGTGGGAGTCGAAGTTACAAGACATTAAGTCAAGCGGTAAAAAATATCTTTGGTTATCAGTTTACCATCCCCACCCACCAAGGGCGCGGTGCTGAACAGTTATATGTCCCCGCCTTGATTAATAAATGTGAGCGAGATAAGGGGTTAGAACGAGACAAAATGGCCGCTTTTTCAAATTACTTTTTTGATACCACACAAGGACACACTCAGCACAATAATTGTCGAGTGATCAACGTTCCCTCACCCGAAGCCTTTAATACTGAAATTAAAGCCGATTTTAAAGGCAACTTTGATTTGAAAGCGCTAGCCGCTGGAGTTGAAGAAGTTGGAGCCAAAAATGTTCCCTATATTGTGAGTACGATCACCTGCAATTCTGCAGGGGGGCAGCCGGTCTCTATAGCGAATTTGAAGGCGGTTTATGAGTTGGCGAGATCTTATGACATCCCGGTTGTTATGGACTGTGCGCGTTTTGCTGAGAATGCTTATTTTATTAAGCAACGCGAAGAGGGTTATTCAGAATGGAGCATTCAAGAGATCACTAAAGAAGCTTTTAAATATGCGGATCTCTTTGCTATGTCAGCGAAAAAAGATGCAATGGTTCCTATTGGAGGGTTACTCTCCTTCAAAGACGATAGCTTGTTAGATGTGCAGTTGGAATGTAAGACGTTATGCGTGTTATTGGAGGGTTTTCCAACCTACGGAGGCCTCGAAGGTGGGGCGATGGAACGTTTGGCTGTTGGACTTTATGATGGAATGGAAGAAGACTGGCTAGCGTCGCGCCTGCAGCAAGTGGAATATTTAGTGAGTGGCTTAGAAGTATTAGGGGTTCGCTGCCAGCAAGCCGGAGGTCATGCTGCTTTTGTTGATGCTGGGGCTTTGTTGCCGCATATTCCCCCTGGGCAATTTCCTGGCCATGCTTTATCTTGTGAGCTCTATAAAGTGGCAGGTATTAGAGGGGCTGAAATCGGGTCTTTACTACAAGGGTGTGATCTTGAAACAGGTGAGCAGCTTCCTTGTCCTGCGGAATTATTTCGTTTAGCCATTCCAAGAGCAACCTATACGCAAGCTCACCTTGATTACATTATTGCGGCTTTTAATGAAGTGAAAAAACGCGCTTCATCGATTTCAGGTTTGAAGTTTACTTATGAGCCTAAAGTTTTGAGACATTTTAATGCCACATTGGAACCTGCGCTCTAATTGGCGCCCCTTTTGGAAACAAAGGGGCTGTCTCTCGTTGAGACTAGGGAACTATGGGTTAGCGTGAGAGCGCTCTTGGGATTGAGATGTGAACTTATTTTGAGCGGTAGTGATAAATTTAAGTTCCTCTTTTTTAGTTAAACAGATTTGGCTCGATTGGTTATTGACATTGACATTGACGATGTCAAATTCGTGCCAAAAGTAGAAATAGATAATTATTAGTACGGAGAGAACCGTAGAAGATAAGCCAACAAGAGCCCATTGATAGAGTCTTAGGTAGTTATTGGACGTTTTTTTTAGCGGACACGAGAAGTTATGAGGGCGAGGGGATTTTATCTGTCTCGGTGGGTCTTGCGAAGTCTCAAACTCAGGGATATGCATCTTATAGCCTTTTCTTGGGACATTAACGATTTTGATACTATCAAGTTCTAAGACTTTTCTGAGGTTGGTAATAGCGACTGGTAAAGAGTTAGGGCCAATGATATCTGGATTCCCCCAAGCTGCAATAATAAGCTCTTCTTTAGTCGAGACGGATTGCTCTTTTTGGATAAGAGTTTCTAGTATGCAACTTTCAGGTAGAGTGATTGAAAATGATTTTTGATTACTGAGGATTAATTGAGCCCCCGATTCGTCTCTTTGCAATACGCAATTGCCTATAGGTAATTTTATATTGTTGAGTTGTGCTCTTAACATAGTGTTTCTCCATATCTCTAGAGAAAGGGAGTTTCTCTAGATTTTTATATAATGGCTCATATTTTGAATATTTTTAATAAATCTATGAATAAAGTTTGAATGAAAGTGGAAGTTTTTTTGAACACAAGCTTGTGAGATCAGTTTTATAGAAAGCTGAACGTGAGTTCTTTTCCTCCTTTGTCTTCCAAGTAGAGCTTCATCCAACACCTTTCTTTATCCTTAGAGGCTTTAAAGGTGCAGTGAACATTTTTCCCTTCAACGATATTGTTGTCGCAGAAATCGATAAATGATTGGAAAGATCGGCATATAAGTGTCTCCATAACCCCACAACTCCTTTTGAGTATTTATTCATACCAGAACCATTTAATTTATAGCCATAAGATTTTGGTTATATAAATAAAAAATGATTATTAATAACTTAAAATAGACGTTTAATTTTTTGGTTAATTGGTAGAATATTGGTCTTAAATTTTGTTTATTAAATTATTATTATTTATATATAAATTCCATTCAAAACAATACCTTATAAATTAATGTTTAGGTGATTTTAGAAAGGTTGCGTGGGTGCCTAACCATGAATATAGCAACCTCTTTTCTCTCCTAGCTGCTTCTTTTAAACCATAAATCTTTATTCACCTAGAACAGAAGCATTGATAAGGTCGAGGCGGCATCTTTTGAGATGATGGCTCTTGTTTTTAACGTAAGAGGAAATGAAGGAGGAGAGTCATGCTAGAAAATAGCGAGCTATTGATGTTTTTTACGGTGGTTCTTCTTTACGCTTTTATGCCAGGTCCAGCGATGCTTTATAGTGTCGCTCAGACGGTTTCTAGCGGTAGAAAAAGCGGACTATTCGCGGTATTAGGCTTGCACGTGGGGGGATATTTTCATGTCACTCTTGTTGCTTTTGGTCTCGCTACCGCCTTCATTAACACGCCTTTATTGCAAGAAATCGTGCAGAAAGTCGGGGCCATCTATCTTATCTATCTCGGTTATCAAAAGATAATCTCTCATGTCCATTTTCATTTTGATACTGCGTTTGAAGACCCTTCAATACGACCCCCTCAGAAAATATTTTGGGATAGCGTGGTTGTCGATGTCCTTAACCCTAAAGCCGCGCTCTTTTATTTTGCTTTCCTTCCTCAATTTGTAGTGAAAGAGTCGGAAATTTCAGTTGGATTACAATTGTTCATTTTAGGGACCTTTACGAATTTGGTGTTTAGTAGTGCAGATCTTTTGTGTGTTTTGGGGACATCGGGGTTAAGAAAATTGGCCATGCAGAAACAAGACTGGTTAGCTTATGGTGTTCGATGGGCTGGCGGTATATTGGTTATTTTGGGAGGGATGGCATTTTTGACGTAAGAATAAAGGCTATAGAATGATTTATTAGTCATAAATTAATGGTTTTTACATTATGTAAGGGGCATTCTTCCTAGCGTTAGGTTCGCATGAGCCAAACACTCTGCACTTTGCTAATGCTTATTTGGACTTAAAGGACGAAGTCACTTTTAAGCCTAATAACGAAGTTCCCCCCAACCAACTTTTTTGTTTATCAGGGTTTAGTCGTGTTACTTGTAGTCGTCCTATTTTTTTATTGAGAGACTATGAAGTGGTTAGGCGAAAGAGAAAGGCTCAGATGTGAGAGCCTTTGTTATCTGCGGGATTATTGATGTTTGCCTAACACTGATTGGATAGCGTGATCGAGTTCAACTTGGATATCCTTCGACAAACGGCCAAACTCATATGAGAAGTTGCGGCCTTTAACACGCTTACGAGCAAACATTCCCTTACTGTCGAATTCTGCTAGAGAGGTAAGGGTCGATTTGTCTGAATCTTGTTTGGCTTCAACGATCTTTAGCTCAGTTTTAATACAAGTAATCAGAACGTCTTTAGTGTCTTCTTGGCTCTGCTCAGCTTGAGCATTGACAACTTTACTGGCTATTTTTTTTATGAAACTGCTCAAAGCCTGTTTGTCATCGGCAAAGGTTTTCATCACCTTAGCCAAGAGTGAATAATCAGTATGAGACAAGTCATTGACAACAGGGAATAGGGCAATCAGTTTACTGTCAATACTAGCTGCTTTCAGTGCACGGCCGACCGCTTGACGGCTAATATTTAAAATTTTTGCCGTATCTTCTTGAGTGATCTCACCGTTCTGCATCAAAGTTTGACACTGTAAGCCAATCTCACGTTGGTTGTGCTCTTTGGCGGTTTGAAGCTGCTTAGCCAGAGCTTTGGCATCGGCGGTAGACAGTTCGTCTTGGGTGACGAGGATTCGGAATTTTTTTACGCGACCTTCTTGAAGTAAGAACCAAGCGCGGCGGCGAGAGCCATCCAGAACATCAATCTGTCCATCGACTTCTCGGCCAACCGCTGGATAGAACTGTTGAAACTCTAATGAGTTCAAATCTTCCAATGATTCTTTGGTTAGCAAAGATTGGTCACGACCATTAACATCAAATGTCACAAATGAGTTCTGCTTAACCTGATCGTATGACAATGTCACTTCATTAAAGGTCGCTGTTGAACCAGAAGCTAATTGCCAAACCATTTTTTGACCAACGGACTCTAATCCAAACTTTGTTCTAAGGTAATTTTCAGCGTTCTGCCCACTTTTTTCTAGCTCAGTGCTGAGTTGATTTGTCAGAGTGTCTAAGTTTGCTTTGGCCGCCGATTGTTGCGCTTGCTCTGAACCAGGAGCATTGCCTAAAGGGCTACCACCACGTTTCTTTGCCATTATTTGTTCTCCTGTTCACGCCAAACATTTAGAATATCGCGCAAGATCTGGCTTGTCACTTCATAGCTGTTTTGTTGCGCCCCTTGGAACGTCGCTTTACTTTTCGGGTATTCACTTTTTGACATATCAAACACCGTTGAGAGTAGGGAAGATGACTGACGGACGGCTTCACTGTGCTTAAACTCTTTTGAGTACAAGTAAGGAGAGAACTGATCGTATAGGTTATTCATTAACTCGGTCGTGGTTGAACTATCACGGTGGTTTGTCAGTAATATTTTCATGAAGTCGTAGCCTTCATGGTTAGCGTTCTCTAACAGTGCCCACACCTGCGGGATGTAACTGAAGTAAGAGCAGGTCGCATCAATGTCGTTCTCGGTAATCGATAACGGAAAAACCACATTCGTTGCCGCAAAATATGCGTTAAAGGTCGCATAGCCCAGAGAGGGTGGGGTGTCGATAATGATGATATCGAACTCGTCTTTAACACTATCGATGATGTCTTTTAGTAGTGAATAAGGTGAAGCTAAGGTTTGGCCGAACACTTGCTCATGAAACCAACCTTCCATCGCTCGGTCACTTTGTGCGGCAGGTAAAATGCGTAAGTTTGGGATAGTCGTTTCAAGAAAGGCTTCAGAGATGACTTGTTCAACGGTTTCACCTTCATCAAGGTCGAAGGTTTTCATCATCAAATCACCAATAGATAAGTTACCTTCTTGCTCAGCTTCGGGTGCGTAATACATCGAAAGTGTGGCTTGGCCATCCATGTCAATTAGACCAACACGGTATTCTTGATGAAACTCGGTCGCTAAACCTGATGCAATAGTCGCGGCAGAAACGGTTTTTCCAACCCCGCCTTTTTGGTTCTGGATAACCATCACTTGCGTTTTTTGCTGCTTACTGCGCATGAACTTAGCGTCTTTACGTAGATTGTCTGGCAGTAAGTTACGTACCTTGTACATTTCTGCAATATCGATCGACCACTGTGAGTCTTCATGACGACGAGGATCAATCGCCGCGGCAGTAACGTACCGATCAAGCGTTTTAGCATCTATGCCAAGGTAAGCCGAGGCCTCTGCTCGGGTAAAATTACGCAGCTCTTTGCGATGATTGGCCAGTAAACGTTGATTTCGACGTTGAATGTAAGCGTCTGCACCGGTTTTAAGCGCTTGAAATGTGGTTGTAGTGTGTTGGTTGTCCATTTCTGCCTCCATATAGGGATGATAAACAGTATATACCTCAATTTTTGATGTTGATACTAAAAATTGAGGTATTTTCGTTTAAATGATCAGGACAAATGGAGACAGTTGCTTGCTTAAATTATTTATTAATTACAAGTATTCATTTTCCAAATGCATCTTAATACTTCCTTAACGATATAAGGTGAGCTAAGTCGTATGAATCCATGAAAACAACAGGGAGTTATTGATATGAGCGAGAATGTTCTATTTACGAAAAAGACTAAGCGTTTTTGGCTACCGCTTGTGGGAGCGATTATGTTTGTCACGCCAACGTTGACTCATGCGGTTGAAGGCCAGGTTTTAAAGGGAGCTGTGGATTATTATGGGTTCGGTTTAACGTCTAGTGAGAACTTGTCGAACAAGGACAGCAGTGCGGCAGCTGGTATTGCACGGGTTACATTGAATTGGCGGGCTTACCAAAAAGAAGGGGATACTGGTGCATTGCAGTTGAGGGTCGATCATAAGCATGGTTATACAGAGAGTACACCCAAGGATTTTGTCATAAAGAATGTAGGCGGATTTGGCTTAATACAGCCGGCTTTCAGTGATATCGGTTTAAGGTTAACGAACCTATATTGGGCACAAACTTTTAATGAACAATCTACAGATATGATGGTGGGTTTTTTAGATGCAACTGATTATGTCGACACTTACCAGTTGGGTAACCCTTATTATGGTTTTTCTAACCTACAATTCAGCACCGGCTCAGGTTCAATTCCTATCCCTGATGAATCGACATTCGGCGGTGTTCTGCGTCATATGATGTCGGGAAACTATTATTTTTATGCGAGCTTTTCTGATGCAAAAGCTGATTCAACTCAACCTTTCGATGGTGTTGAACAGTTCATCAATGATAACCAATATTTTAAGTCCCTAGAAATAGGTTGGGTAGAATCGAAAGAGGATTTTTATTTGAAAAACTCTCACCTTACGGTGTGGCACAGTGATGGACCAAAAGAGCAGGTAAGCGAAAACTATGGGGCAAATTGGTCGTCTATATACCAAATGGGCTCATGGATACCGTTCTTTAGAGCCGGTGTTGCGAAAGGCCCTGAGGCTCTCTATAAATCCTCGGTCGTGTTTGGGACGGGGTATGATGGAGTTGGAACTGGTCTGCTTGGTTTTGCCTTGGGATGGGCTAAGCCTAGTGTCGCTTCTGATGTCGATGACTCTTACAACTCAGAAATCTATTACCGCATGAATTGGGATGCGCTTTCGTTAACCCCTAATGTGCAATATCTTCACTCTTTACCGTTTAACTCAAAAGCTGATGATAGTTGGATTATTGGAATGAGGGGTAATGTTCACTTCAGTTTCTAACGTAACCAAGTCACTCTCTTGATCTTACACCGTGGCAGAGTGGTTCTGTTATGAGAACTTAAAATACAAACCTTAAAAAACAACTTAATTATCAGTAATTAAGTTATAAAAAACGAATTTCATGTGAATGTGATTCTAAGATCATAATTAGCAAGGTCATACCGATGAAAGAAAGAAAAGGTCAATTCTCTCGGGACAAGATTCAGCAAGAATACAATGTGCTCGAAGGGGCGCGACGACGAATATTGTACCTTCTCGATAACTTTAGCCACTTTTATGTTTCGTTCTCTGGGGGAAAAGATTCAGGCGTTCTTTTAAATTTGGTTATTCAAGAATCAAGAAAGCGTGGCCGATTGCCTGTCGACGTTCTTATTGTTGACTTTGAAGCCCAATATCAAGAAACCCATGCCTTCATAGAGCGTATGATCCTTCTTGGCGAAGTAAACCCGTATTGGGTTTGTTTGCCAATCAGTTTAAGAAATTCCATTTCACAATTTCAACCTAAATGGCTTTGTTGGGATCCTGACAAGGAAGCGCAGTGGGTTAGGGAAAGGCCACTGCATGAAGGTGTGATTTTTGAATCAGACGTATTCCCATTTTTTCAAAAAGGGATGGAGTTTGAAGACTTCGTGTTCAAATTTGCGCACTGGTACCAACAAAAAAAAGGGACTCCAATCGCAGTGCTAATTGGTATCCGAGCAGAGGAGTCTTTACATCGTTTCAATACCATTAAGAATCGAACCAAAAAGAAATTTAAAGATAAATATTGGACTACTCAAATGCAGAGTGATGTCTACATGGCTTACCCTTTGTATGATTGGAAAACCCAAGATGTTTGGATCGCTAATTGTCGCTTTAACTGGGACTACAACCGTATTTACGACTTAATGCATAAAGCCGGTGTTTCTCTTTCACAGCAGCGGCTTTGCCAGCCTTTTGGGGATGAACAAAGAAAAGGGCTTTGGCTTTATCAAATTTTGGAACCGCATACCTGGCAAAAATTAGTCGCTAGAGTTGAGGGATGTAATTTTGGCGCTCGATACTCAAAAAGTCAGGGGCGTATCCTTGGTTATTATCGCTTTGAATTACCACCGGGGCTTAGCTACCGGCAATACAGCAAATACCTTCTGACAACCATGCCGCCGCATATTGAAAAACATTACCGAGATCGAATCTTTAAGTTCTTACAGTGGTGGCGTAAAAACGGCCCTCAAAAGGGCGTAACATTTATTCCTGATTATGCAGAGAGTAAATTGGAATCTAAGAAGCTAGTTCCTAGTTGGAGAAGAATTTGTAAAGTCCTGATTAAAAATGATTATTGGTGCCGAGGGCTCTCTTTTGGGTACAACAAGTCCTTAGCAAAACAATATCACGCACTCTATGGAGAAGAGCGTAATGGAAAGTGAACCTGAGCTAGCGTACCAACACCGTCCCAATAAGCCTTTGAAAGTGCCTAAGTACTCAAAAAAACAAGTGATAAATAAGGTGGCTATTTACAATAAAGCCGCAAAGGTGCTCATTGAGCTAATCCCCGATCTACCACCTGCTTGTCATGTTGAAATTATCCCACTTGAGGAAATAGAAGCTAACCAATATAACCCTAATAAGATGGCTCCACCGGAAAGTAATCTTCTCAAAACGTCGATGGAGAAAAATGGGGTAACCATGCCTATTCTGGTTAATCGTTTGAAGACTTCTGAGAAGAAATACGTCGTCATAGATGGCTTCCATCGTTTTCAATTATTATTGAATCACCCTGAACTGCAAACCTTAAAGGGGTATATCCCTGCGGTGGTGCTTAATTTGCCTGAAGAAAAGTGTATGTCCGCATCTGTTCGACATAACCTCGCTCGTGGTTCACACCAAGTAGAGCTCACAGCAAACCTAATCATTCAACTCAGAGAAATGGGGTGGGCGAATAATAAAATCTGTTACGAATTGGGGATGGACCAAGATGAAGTCTTACGCTTGCAGCAGGTCACTGGTCTTGCTGCAGCTTTTAAAGATCAGGATTTTTCCCGGTCATGGGAATAACTACTTTTATCAATATAAAAACCCCGATCATCGTTAGTTTTTCATGTCTAATTATTTTTCTAATTTAGTACGTAATTATTATTGTTGTTTAAAAGTTAAGCGCTAGAGTCCATGATTCTAGTGCTTTTTTGACTTGACCTAAGAAATTCTTCCCAACAAACACAACGGAGTGGGTTACAGAAATAAAAAGCAATGTCGAACCAATGAGAGGTAACCACTTATGGATAGTACGAAACCAGCAATGACCGCTAAACCGCCTTCACTTATCGGAGGGGCTTGTATTGTCGCATGCATTTGCGTGGGGGCTGGTATGCTTGGCCTTCCTGCTGCAGGAGCTGGAGTGTGGACTATCGGTGCTTTAATGGCTTTAGTCTTCACGATGTTCATCATGACAACCAGTGGCTGTTTATTACTCGAAGTTTTAAAAGATTATCCTTACCGGTCATCTTTCTCTTCTATAACGAAAGACTTGTTAGGTAAAGAGGTTAATTTCTTTAATAACCTAATGATTTACTTTGTCGGGGGGATCTTGTTGTATGCCTACATCACCTCTTCAGGACTAATTTTGAATGAATATTTTGGTATTGCCCCCCAACTAGCCTCCATCTTTTTCGTTTTTATCTTTTCTGGGCTAGTTTGGCATTCAACAAAAATGGTCGACCGTATTTCGATTGTGTTAATGCTGTTTATGATCATTACCTTTAGCTTTGGCACCGTAGGCCTTTGGTTTAACGTCAATCTCAGTACTTTGCTAGATACTGCTCATCTGAAATTTGAGTATGCGCAATACGTGTGGGTCTTTTTCCCCATTACCTTGACCGCGTTTGGGTACCATCATAGCGTCTCAACATTACGAGATTACTACCGTGAGGAAAGGCTAGCACAAAAAGCCATCATGGGCGGAACGATCATTGCTCTTTTTACTTACACAGTTTGGTTAATGAGTATTTATGGGAATTTACCAAGAGTAAATTTCGGACCTATCATTTCCGAAGGTGGCAATATAGACACCTTACTCATTAGCCTAAAATCCGTATTAGCAGAAGAGAGGTTATCAAATGTCATTAGCGCTTTTTCCGCGGCCGCTATTTTGTCGAGCTTTATAGGAGTTGGCTTGGGGGTATTCGATTTTTTGGCCGATTTATTCCAATTTGATACCACTTCGAAAGGCAGAACCAAAACTTGGGCAGTCACATTTATTCCACCTCTGATTTTCTCTCTTCTCTTTCCTTTCGGTTTTCTAGCCGCAATTGGTTATGCCGCATCGGCCGCGGCAATTTGGGCGTGTATTGTACCGGCATTGCTAGCTAGAAAATCTAGGTTAAAGAAAGCCATTTCTAACAACCAAGAAGATAATGAGGAACAGCCTCAGCAAGTGAAGCCTTATCAAGTACCTGGAGGGGAATTGGTGTTGATTGGGGTATTCATTTACGGGGTGGGCATCATTGTTATCAACGTACTCGTCATGTTCGAAGCTCTGCCCGTTTTTGATGGCGTCTAGTCTTCTTCATTAATAAGTGACACACCGTGTCACTTATTTACCACCAAAATTTTCAAATTCTGCCCAAGGATGAATGCTTTCATGTGACATTGTAACCTTGGTCACTCTCTAACTTGTAAAAATACGGCAAGGATTAACCACGACTTCGCGATAATTGAGGTGTTCGCTCTCGGGTGGAAGACGCCTAAACTCGGGAGATCCGCTAAGGGTTTATTATGTTCGGTGTTCATACGGGCTATTTAGTTTAGCAAGTTTAGTGAAGAGAAAGGCAAAGCGTAGGGGGTTACATTTATGCCTTTAACTGATAGGTCGCCCTTGATGTGTATTCTGCCATATCTAAAATGCTAAAAACCCCGCCTATTGTTGTAAAATTACACGCCCCTTCTTTTGCACAAGCAGAGAGACTTTTATTAAACCAAGCTCTTGTAAAATAACCCGATTCTTTTAATTGTGAGTAAGCTAATAGGAATTCAGGGAAAGTCACTCCTTTTTCATAGAAAGGCGTTTTTTTAGAATGAGAGGGAATACGGTAGATTAACGCCTCTTCACCTCTTCGCATGCCGATACCTTTGATTACGAAGTCAGCTTTCGCTTGTGGTTTTGGAATAACTTGACCTGTTTCTTTAGCCAATCCTCGGATAGCCTTTTCTATTTTTCTTCCTGAGGCATCGATGGCCTTGTTAGAGTCTTCTTTTCGATGTTTTATTCGTCCCACAACATGCTCCTGAGTTTTATTAGCGCAATAGTCTATGGTAAGTAAGTCGAGCACTGCACCTTCTTGAAACCAATAGAATGCCTTATCTAAGTTTGATTTTAAGGCATCAATTTGCTTCCGCGCTGTTGAGGATAATTTCCGACCTAGGCACTCTAGATCACTTAAAGGATACCCCTATATTCGACGAGCTGCCTCGTTCATCGTACAGGCCGTAAGGTTCGATGAAATCATGAGTTAATGAAAATAAACCACCCCAGCGCCTAGGCTGGGGCTAAAAAAATCACTAAACGGTAACAATTAAGGTGCAACAGCAACTGCCTCTATCTCAATCATGGCATTGAGAGGGAGTTTCGACACTTCGATACAGGTTCTTGCGGGAAAATAATTGGCGCCGTGTTTGATGAAAAAATCATTATATATTTCATTAACAACTGAAAATCTCATTATCTCGGTAAGGTAAATGGTTGTTTTCACTACGTCTGATACGTCAGCGTCTGCATGGAGTAAAATTGCTCTCATATTTTCTAAGCACTGTCTTGTCTGATTTTCAATGTTTTTTTTAACCAGAAACCCCGTTTGAGGGCTCAAGGGTAATTGACCCGAAGTGAATATTAACCCTCCAGAAATAACCCCTTGAGAATAAGGACCTATCGCTTTGGGGGCTGCTTGAGTATCAATGATTTTGCGCATTTTTTCAATCCAGTTATTTGGGTGGCCTAACGAAAATATAAGAAAGTTTGAAAAAATAATTATTATTTAATCATAATTAAAAATAATTTCTTGATGGTTAAGAAATACAATTTCTTGCTTAGTTTTATGGTTTCCCACGCGAAGTAAGAAAAAATCGATAATCCAAACATAGCATCCTATATTTAGTTAATTAGGCTAGTCACTAGCTTTAATATTTGGGATTAATCTTTTGCTCTTAATTTTTAGAGCCTTCCTCTATCGCCCCTTAACTTCGTGACCACATATCGAGAAGTGAATTTATTCTTAAATTAGAAGTCATCTTTATCTAAATTAATTATTAATAAATATCCTGTAATATGATTTTAAATTTATGATAAAAAATCATATTAATTGTAAATGAGTGAAAATAATGTTGGTATGAATTAAATCATACTTTTTGTTACTGCTACTATTCGGCTGTGAGGATACCGCTTCAGTTCAAGAGCCGAGGAAGACAGAGTTTGTGAAGGAATTTATTCTCTCTCAATATGAAATGGTTGATGTTTCAGACATCGTGAGGATGGGGTCTCAAACAGCCTGTTGCAGTGAGGACATAAAGTTAGAAGTAATCTCAGGGAAAGAGTTAATTAAACTAACTGAAGATAAGAAAGTCGTTGCGCTCAAAGATGGGGAAGTGCAACTAAAAAACAAACTGAATGGCAGTGTATATCGATTAAAAATAGATTCAAATGACTTAAGTACAGCATTCTTAAATCTAAATTTCATCGATTTATACACAGGGGTAGCGCTGGCTGATGATGTACTTACAGTAGGACACCGTTACGCTTTAGGCATGTCTAGTCGTTTTCCATTAAAACAGGGCGATGTGAAATTAAAGCCCACAAATGAAGAATTAGTCCAACAGGACACTGTAGGCAATATTTTCATTACTCCAACCCGAGAAAATAAGAGGGAAGGAGAAGAGCTCCTAGTAAATATTCAAGTCAATGGTCGTGAATATGCGAAATATTTTAAAATAAAAGAGCAAAAAATTGAAGGGAGCCGATTAATTACCGATCCTCAAAAACGTTTTTTGCCAGTTGGAGTCGAATTTACTCCGTTGGTCTCATATGTTGGCACAGATGATAAGGTACGCCCTGTTAGTGCCGAAATTTTAACCTACGAGGTCGAGGGAAAAGAGCTATCTCTGGCTGAGCTCCACGATTATCTGTTGGACCCAAAAAACCTAGGCCAGAAGCAGGTTTTAGTCAAATACCCTAATTTAGTAGAAGCCACTCTAAACTATGAAATAGTAACGTTAGGTGATTTTGTGAAAATGTTCGGAATCGAGACCAACCTTCCAACTTTTCCAGAGGCTTTGCAAGCCCACATAGATGTTCCGTATCATCTCGTTGTGAAAAGTAATGGAATCGACGTGACATCCTTAGTTGAATTTGATGTGGGATCCGAAAAAGCAGCTAGGGTTGATGACGGTTTTCTCGTAGTTTCTAACGAAAACGAAGAGGTGGGATCTTTTTTGGTTTCTTTCTCAATTGACGGGGATAAACCCTCAGCATTCATTCCCAATAATTCCGACTATTACAAAGTGAATGTAGATAAATCAGAATTACGTTTAAAGCTGGATGTAGCGGACAGTCTCTATACGAAGGGAAGTAAGGATTTACCCACACGTTTATTATTGAATGACATTAATGTTTCAGGCCGAAATTTAGGTGTAACATTCATTAATTCCACAGGAGGGGAGATCTCAGGAAGTGAAGGCCGAAAAGGGTGGTCAACCTGCAGTTTAAGTTTTTCTGAGCCACGGTCCGCGGTATTATTTGATGATAAAATTTATGGTGTGCCAGAAAGTCAAATGTATGAATCGCTGTTCACCTTTGATTGTCGAGAACGAAGTTATATCAATGCTTATCAAGCTATAGATTTTGTAGCGATAAGTAGTATGGGAGTAAATGGAGTGGTCGACCACTATGGTACGCCTTTACTACTTCATCCAGAAGAAAATGGGATTTATAGAATAGTGTATGATAAGTTTAACCAGCAATCGGTGCAGGTTAATGTCTCTCCATTTCTGAACGACATTTTCAACCATTATAGCAAAAACTGGCTTACGGGACCGTACACAGTTTCAGGCTCTGAAGACCTAATTGTAGATTCACGGGGAAACCTAACGTTTTTAGGAAGCTTCCAACCATCTCTCCTAACCCTCCAATTTCAGGGGAGGAACAAATAACCTATGATATTGATGTTGATTACAACAGTATCGAAGCATCAGATACTCACATCTATAATCAAAGTCATCATTCAATGACTCTTGCCAAAAACATTGAATTAAATGGTCAACAGCTACTTTTCGAAGATATACCTTACCTAAAATGGGGGATTCCAATAACGGTAAGTGCTATAAATGAAAAAGGTGAAAATACAGATATTACTTCTCACATTCGCCTTAAGGCCGATAGAAACACTGAGAATGCTGCCATAATATTAAGCGGTAATCGGTTGTACATGAACACTCAAGGGCTAGGTCAATATCAATTTGATTTGTTAGATAGAGATTACATGCAAGAGTTGTCAAGCGTCCTTTTTAATGTTGTCGATACGATGAAAATACATGTCATTCGAGGTCCAGTTTTTGATATGGCAATTCCCGTTGGCTCAAATGGTCGCTTGGCATTTAAAAGAAAAGATGGGTCAGATTACGAAATCCTTCTCAATCGAACGACTTCTTACTTAAGGTCTTATCAATACATGAGAGTCATGTTTAAAGATATTTTTTCGAAATCAGGGGGAAACATCTTACCAGTAGATGTTCAAACAGGGATAATCAATACAATAGGCTCATCTTATCGAAATGGCTTTGGTATCAGTGATAATCTTATGGTCGAACTAGAACAACCCATTCAATATGACTTTGAGATTATCGATCCCTCAGGAAACCTCTTGTTTTCATGGGCCAAGTAGAAAAATCGTAAAATAGCCGCCTTCTTTTGGAGGCAGCTTCCTACTCTAGGCTGTCTTTCTTGACACTTTGAATGGTGTCAGGTGACTTCTTTATTTTCCCTGAATTTATCTAAAAATATCTTCTAACCTAAAATGATTTCCCTATATTTTCTACGTGTCTGCGCAATTTTATTGAAGAGCCTGATTGCTTTTCGGCCCTTTTAACACCTTTTCCAACCTTACCTTCAAATCTCTCATACTTGTCTTTGAGCGTGTAGGCTAGATGGTATTTACGACTAAACAGGTGATGAACTTTTTAGGTAATAAGACTCATTAAGAAACAATCCGTCTATAGGATAGAAATCAAAACGAAAATATAACCCTTTTGGAAGCTTATGTGAAACAGTTCCAGCTGACTGTATATCGATGAAAAAGATAACCACCTGCCGAACAGGTGGTTATAGGTTTTGAACTCATATACGTTAAATGTTAAGGAACTGAGACGCAGGACGCGTACAATTCTTCTTCTAGACTCGCTCCTTCATTGCCCCCCCTGAGGCTTACATTTAAAAAGCCAGGTCCACGGCTTGTGCTTGACCAGTAGTTGAGCCTGACTGGCCAACCGCGCGCGTTGAACATATTGCCGTATGTATTGAAGAGCTCTAACTTTAACTCATTTCTTGTTGCCAAACGCCAATTAGTACGTCCTGCTAAACTCTCGTTACTATAGGTGGCACATAATCTGTTTGCATTCGCCCAATTGAACCAAACAAAATTTCCAGCAGGCCCAGAAGTTCCGATTTCTTGCGTAAAACCATTATTTACACTTCCTCCGATGCTATGTAGAGCGATTCTTGATGGTGAATTGGTAAACAACTTCCCATTGCCAACCTCGAATACATCAGTACATGAAACACCAGTGTTCCTACATATATACACCTCCACGCTCACCGTGTTACTGGTGACGTTGTCTTTAGTGGCGGTTATCGTTGTGTGTCCGACGTCGACGCCAGCCAGTCGGCCAGTCGGCGTTACTGTCGCGGTACTTAGAGCCTCCGAGGTCCAGGTGACGGAATCGCTCACATCAGAGGAAGTGCCGTCACTGTAGGTTGCGATAGCGGTGAGTGGTCTCATTTGACCCATTGCCAACTCACTCGCTGGCGGTGTGACCGCCAGCGTGGTGATGACCGCCGCGCTGACCTCCACGCTCACCGTGTTACTGGTGACGTTGTCTTTAGTGGCGGTTATCGTTGTGTGTCCGACGTCGACGCCAGCCAGTCGGCCAGTCGGCGTTACTGTCGCGGTACTTAGAGCCTCCGAGGTCCAGGTGACGGAATCGCTCACATCAGAGGAAGTGCCGTCACTGTAGGTTGCGATAGCGGTGAGTGGTCTCATTTGACCCATTGCCAACTCACTCGCTGGCGGTGTGACCGCCAGCGTGGTGATGACCGCCGCGCTGACCTCCACGCTCACCGTGTTACTGGTGACGTTGTCTTTAGTGGCGGTTATCGTTGTGTGTCCGACGTCGACGCCAGCCAGTCGGCCAGTCGGCGTTACTGTCGCGGTACTTAGAGCCTCCGAGGTCCAGGTGACGGAATCGCTCACATCAGAGGAAGTGCCGTCACTGTAGGTTGCGATAGCGGTGAGTGGTCTCATTTGACCCATTGCCAACTCACTCGCTGGCGGTGTGACCGCCAGCGTGGTGATGACCGCCGCGCTGACCTCCACGCTCACCGTGTTACTGGTGACGTTGTCTTTAGTGGCGGTTATCGTTGTGTGTCCGACGTCGACGCCAGCCAGTCGGCCAGTCGGCGTTACTGTCGCGGTACTTAGAGCCTCCGAGGTCCAGGTGACGGAATCGCTCACATCAGAGGAAGTGCCGTCACTGTAGGTTGCGATAGCGGTGAGTGGTCTCATTTGACCCATTGCCAACTCACTCGCTGGCGGTGTGACCGCCAGCGTGGTGATGACCGCCGCGCTGACCTCCACGCTCACCGTGTTACTGGTGACGTTGTCTTTAGTGGCGGTTATCGTTGTGTGTCCGACGTCGACGCCAGCCAGTCGGCCAGTCGGCGTTACTGTCGCGGTACTTAGAGCCTCCGAGGTCCAGGTGACGGAATCGCTCACATCAGAGGAAGTGCCGTCACTGTAGGTTGCGATAGCGGTGAGTGGTCTCATTTGACCCATTGCCAACTCACTCGCTGGCGGTGTGACCGCCAGCGTGGTGATGACCGCCGCGCTGACCTCCACGCTCACCGTGTTACTGGTGACGTTGTCTTTAGTGGCGGTTATCGTTGTGTGTCCGACGTCGACGCCAGCCAGTCGGCCAGTCGGCGTTACTGTCGCGGTACTTAGAGCCTCCGAGGTCCAGGTGACGGAATCGCTCACATCAGAGGAAGTGCCGTCACTGTAGGTTGCGATAGCGGTGAGTGGTCTCATTTGACCCATTGCCAACTCACTCGCTGGCGGTGTGACCGCCAGCGTGGTGATGACCGCCGCGCTGACCTCCACGCTCACCGTGTTACTGGTGACGTTGTCTTTAGTGGCGGTTATCGTTGTGTGTCCGACGTCGACGCCAGCCAGTCGGCCAGTCGGCGTTACTGTCGCGGTACTTAGAGCCTCCGAGGTCCAGGTGACGGAATCGCTCACATCAGAGGAAGTGCCGTCACTGTAGGTTGCGATAGCGGTGAGTGGTCTCATTTGACCCATTGCCAACTCACTCGCTGGCGGTGTGACCGCCAGCGTGGTGATGACCGCCGCGCTGACCTCCACGCTCACCGTGTTACTGGTGACGTTGTCTTTAGTGGCGGTTATCGTTGTGTGTCCGACGTCGACGCCAGCCAGTCGGCCAGTCGGCGTTACTGTCGCGGTACTTAGAGCCTCCGAGGTCCAGGTGACGGAATCGCTCACATCAGAGGAAGTGCCGTCACTGTAGGTTGCGATAGCGGTGAGTGGTCTCATTTGACCCATTGCCAACTCACTCGCTGGCGGTGTGACCGCCAGCGTGGTGATGACCGCCGCGCTGACCTCCACGCTCACCGTGTTACTGGTGACGTTGTCTTTAGTGGCGGTTATCGTTGTGTGTCCGACGTCGACGCCAGCCAGTCGGCCAGTCGGCGTTACTGTCGCGGTACTTAGAGCCTCCGAGGTCCAGGTGACGGAATCGCTCACATCAGAGGAAGTGCCGTCACTGTAGGTTGCGATAGCGGTGAGTGGTCTCATTTGACCCATTGCCAACTCACTCGCTGGCGGTGTGACCGCCAGCGTGGTGATGACCGCCGCGCTGACCTCCACGCTCACCGTGTTACTGGTGACGTTGTCTTTAGTGGCGGTTATCGTTGTGTGTCCGACGTCGACGCCAGCCAGTCGGCCAGTCGGCGTTACTGTCGCGGTACTTAGAGCCTCCGAGGTCCAGGTGACGGAATCGCTCACATCAGAGGAAGTGCCGTCACTGTAGGTTGCGATAGCGGTGAGTGGTCTCATTTGACCCATTGCCAACTCACTCGCTGGCGGTGTGACCGCCAGCGTGGTGATGACCGCCGCGCTGACCTCCACGCTCACCGTGTTACTGGTGACGTTGTCTTTAGTGGCGGTTATCGTTGTGTGTCCGACGTCGACGCCAGCCAGTCGGCCAGTCGGCGTTACTGTCGCGGTACTTAGAGCCTCCGAGGTCCAGGTGACGGAATCGCTCACATCAGAGGAAGTGCCGTCACTGTAGGTTGCGATAGCGGTGAGTGGTCTCATTTGACCCATTGCCAACTCACTCGCTGGCGGTGTGACCGCCAGCGTGGTGATGACCGCCGCGCTGACCTCCACGCTCACCGTGTTACTGGTGACGTTGTCTTTAGTGGCGGTTATCGTTGTGTGTCCGACGTCGACGCCAGCCAGTCGGCCAGTCGGCGTTACTGTCGCGGTACTTAGAGCCTCCGAGGTCCAGGTGACGGAATCGCTCACATCAGAGGAAGTGCCGTCACTGTAGGTTGCGATAGCGGTGAGTGGTCTCATTTGACCCATTGCCAACTCACTCGCTGGCGGTGTGACCGCCAGCGTGGTGATGACCGCCGCGCTGACCTCCACGCTCACCGTGTTACTGGTGACGTTGTCTTTAGTGGCGGTTATCGTTGTGTGTCCGACGTCGACGCCAGCCAGTCGGCCAGTCGGCGTTACTGTCGCGGTACTTAGAGCCTCCGAGGTCCAGGTGACGGAATCGCTCACATCAGAGGAAGTGCCGTCACTGTAGGTTGCGATAGCGGTGAGTGGTCTCATTTGACCCATTGCCAACTCACTCGCTGGCGGTGTGACCGCCAGCGTGGTGATGACCGCCGCGCTGACCTCCACGCTCACCGTGTTACTGGTGACGTTGTCTTTAGTGGCGGTTATCGTTGTGTGTCCGACGTCGACGCCAGCCAGTCGGCCAGTCGGCGTTACTGTCGCGGTACTTAGAGCCTCCGAGGTCCAGGTGACGGAATCGCTCACATCAGAGGAAGTGCCGTCACTGTAGGTTGCGATAGCGGTGAGTGGTCTCATTTGACCCATTGCCAACTCACTCGCTGGCGGTGTGACCGCCAGCGTGGTGATGACCGCCGCGCTGACCTCCACGCTCACCGTGTTACTGGTGACGTTGTCTTTAATTAGATAAACAGTGACATCCCCAGTTGTATTCCCCGTTGAAAATACGCCCGATTTAGAAAAAAACCCGGTCTCCTCGTTACTTGAACGCCACGCGCTTAAGCTTAAATTTGATAGTACCTTTGATGATCCATCAGAGTAATGACCTGTGGCGATGAATGCTTGCTTGTTACCTTTAGCTAATTTTAACTGACTTGTTCCTCGTGTTTTTAGAGGTGAGGGAATAATATCAATTCGTGTTAATATTGCCGTTGGTTCAATGGTTGGATTTTCTACTTCTTCCGGATTGCATCCTATTAGGGTTATTAGGATGAAAAAATGGAGGATAGTTATTATACGCTTAAGCATTGTCTTAGTTCATTATAATTGAAATGAATTTCATTAAATAAATATCTAATTTAAAATTCTAATTATTTATGGTTAATTTAATTATAAATGAACTTTTTATTACTTCTCACATCATGAGGAGGGCAATAGTTTTTTCTTTATTTAACTTAGTTAGGCAGAGACCTTCGGATCTTGTCACTTTTGGCAAAAATTAAAAATAGAGTAAAGCAGATGATGGAAAGTCCTGAAGATACTCCCAGCACCAACAAGCTTTCCTCATATATCAGCGGTAAGGTTATCGATAAAAAAGCTATCAGGACTACAAATAATTCGCATCCTGCCCCTAAAATAGGGTGCTGATGGCGAAATAGTGCTAATCTATAAACCATTGTTAAAACCTCCTTGCTTCTTTTTAAAGCACACCAATCTACAAAATAAGAAATATTCGTTTTCTAGATTTCATGATAACCCCTTGTCCCCTTGTGTCAAAGGCTCGTCTTTAAATATGACTATATATCTTATAAAATACTAATAATTTATTGGAAGTCAGTCGACCTTATCTTTCCCTACTCTCTTTGATTGGTTTGTTTTCTAGGTGGTACTCAGATCATGGAATAATATTTTTTTTCTTTAGCGAGAGGGAAATAGATGTTGTTATTATGATAATAACGCCACATGTGCTCATCCAACTAGGGATTTCATACCAAAAAATAACCCCCCAAAGTATATTGAAAACCAAGCCGATATAGCGGGTGACTGCAACTACAGCGGCGTTTTCATGACTGAATGCCTTTGTTAGGAACATTTGCCCAATGAGCGAAACAAGACCAATGGCAATTAGATGAATCCACGCAATGCCCTGTGGAACCACAAACTCATCTCTCATCAAGTAACCGGATACCAACATCGAAGTGAAAAGAAAATAAAACACAATCTCGTAAATATGGTGCCTCTTACTCAGGTGACGAATAGTGATAGAGGCAGCCGCCGCAAAAAAAGCACTCGCCACCCCTGAGAGGGCATACAAATTAAATGTGTCGAAGCTAAATGGATTTACAATTAAGGTAACTCCAACCAAAGCGAGCGGAAAAAGGAATGCTACTTTTTTAGGGACTTTTTCTCCCAAAATTAGGTTGGAAAGTAATATAACGAAGAACGGGGACAGGTAAGCCAAAATCACGGCGTCCGCTAGCGGCATGTGGGTAATCGCGTACACAAAAGCGAGCAGATAAAACGCCCCAAACAGGCCACGAAGCAAAAGCATTGGTATGCCCGTGGTAGAAAACCTGATACTCGCTTTCCACATTAACCCTAAAATCAGAACGGTTCCTATTGCGCTTCGGAAGAAGACAATTTCAGAGCTTGGAATCGTCAAACTGGCCGCTTTAATAAGTGCGTTCATGACACTAAAAATGAACGCAGAAAATATAGTTAACGCTACACCGTTGTTCATGATGGGTTTCTTTAAAGGTCGTATGATAGACGCACCCAACCAAGGTATTGGTGCGCTTGAGTGCGGGACTCTTCAATCAAATGGTGAGGGAGTTGAGAGCTACTTAACCAAGATTCGAATATGCCTAGCACACGGTTAACGCTCGGTAAGGCAATCCCATGCGCTCTGCCTAAGACTTGAAGCCAGTAAAGATTCTGTATATCTTCTTTAGGTATTCGAGGTAAAGACAACTTGCCTTTTTCCACCTTACCTTGGGCATAGGGCACGGCAGAGAAGTTGAAGTAGCACCCATTTTCATCCGGCTTAGAAAAAGGATCGATCAGAATCGCGCTGTATCGGACGTAAACCAAATATTCCTGCGCTATTGGAGTGAGCGACATAAACTGCTCAATTTGACGACGACGAATGGTTTCTGGATGCACAGGATAGTTGTCATCATTGAGAAATTGTAACAAGTTAAATGATGTTCCGTTAAAGTGAAGCATCAATCTCGATATATCGCGCCATAGCTCAACCAAAATGTGGATGGTTTCGGTTGTGATCGGTCCCTCAGGGAAAAGTTTGTACATGTACTTAACTTCTCTCGTCTCACTTAAGATATGATTGAGCGAGAAAGGGGTAATAAAAAATGCGGGATGAACGAAAGAGGTAATGTTTCGTCCTTCTACGCTAAACCCATTTTCCAACTCGACAACTTCAACACCGATACCCGCTAAAGTTTGAGTCAGTAGCTCTAGGACAGGGCATTTTTCTTTACTTGAGTAAGCATAAATACGTTTTTTAACCGCTTTGGTAAGGACACGAACGCCAGCTTGTTCCGTTATAAATTTAGTGGCCGCAAAGTAATTGGAAAATATCAATACGTTGGGAGTTAAATTCAGTTCTGAAAACAAGCCTTTCACAATCCGGTGCCCCCCAAATAAGGATGAAATGAGGACTACTATTTTTGCGGAACTCAAACACGATTTAGGTAAAGCCAATAGAACCGCTGAATAAGCATGAGATGGGGTGGCCAGAACCAACGTATCCCATTGTCCGCTTACATCGCGTAAATCTTCAAAAACCGCATCAAATATCACCTGCCCTGCCATTCGTTTCAAAGAGGATTTGGCAGCGATAATATGCGCAATACGTTCGTTGTGTAAGCTTTCGAACATCGGCTGCCAGCGCTCTGATGAGCGGTTTACTAACCCAAGTTGCTCGCACTGGTTTCTGATGATTTTTGCTGTCTGAAATGCGGCTGGCCCTGTGCCTACGATTAACACTTTTCCTAATGAAAGAGTCATTTTGCGCGCTCCATTAAGACGGTGTTATATATCGCTGCATCGTTATGGATCTGTTGTGTTTCCCACCCATCAATTAGGTTTGGGTTGAAAGGGTAATTGAAGGCGGACTTTAAACCATTACCGAATCGAACTAATACTCGGTGAGAGTGGTTAAGATGAGGTTTAAGCTGTCTGAGTAGCTCCCATTTATGTTCCACTAAAGAGGCTACTACAACATGAGTTGGCCGGAAAGAGGCAAACTCAGTGATTAGATCTTTGCAGCTAAAAGTGGTTGATAAGTTGAGTTGGTTGGCCATTTTCACTGCTTGCTCATCCAGGTCGATACCGTGCACGAGAGCGCCTGTGATCTGAGATATAGTAAAAGCAGAAACCGGATAGGACCCTGAGCCAATAAACAGGACTCGAGAGTTGCTTTCAATTCCTGCTTTTTTTAGTTCAATTTTTGTGTTTTCAGAAAGTTGGTATAAATATTCGCTGATGTCGATTTGATGGTCTCTGGCACACTGAGACTGATGTTTTTCCAATAAACACAGAGCTTTTACAGCAGTTTCGCGAAGCTGCTTGATTAGACGTCCGTACTCAGGGAACGTCTCAAAATCATCGCTAAGGGTTTTAGAATTTTCTTGCAAGATCCAAGCACATAACTCATCAATTTTATCTTGCAAAAGGACAAAACATTCACAATTTTCAAGACTGTAGTGAGTCAGGGTTTGAATTTGAGATTCAAACGTGGATAGAGAAACTAATAATTGATAATGCCTTTTATTCATGGTCATAAGAATGCCTAATCCGTTTCAAGAGCTCGAACTGGGGTGACGTGGGTATGTCCATGAACGCAACAACCTACGTCCACATGAATCTGATAGATTTGCCCCAACCTTTCAGAATCGAGCACATCTTTTGGTTTACCGCAATATTGGACTTCACCATCATTCATTAAGAGAAGATGGTCGCAGTATCGAGCAGCGAGAGAGAGGTCGTGTAGGACCGCAATTGTGATGATATTTTTGGCTCGAGTATATTGACGAACAAGGTCTAAAATTTGGACTTGATGCTTGAGATCTAAGGCGCTTGTTGGTTCATCTAAGAGCAAGACCTTGGGCTCAGCAACAAGAGCTTGCGCCAGTGAAACCAGCTGTTGCTGACCACCACTTAGTTGAGAAAACTGTCTAGGGGCGAGATTTCTCAAACCTAGATAATTAAGGATGGCGTCTGCTTTTTGTTCTTGTTCAAATGTGATGTTCCAACTTAGTTGATGAACCAAGCCCAACAAGACAAACTCAATAACCGTTAATTGGCAGGGAGATTTGTTGAGTTGACATAGGTACGAGAAGGATTGTAGCGGTAAGCTCAGCCCGTCCTCCCCACTTGAATTAATCTTCCCATCAGAAGGAATGATGCCCAGGATAGCTTTGAGTAATGTCGTTTTTCCTGCGCCATTGGGCCCTAAAATGGCGGCAAATTCGCCACCCAAAAAGTGGGCATCTACCTTCTTTAAAACGAGTTTTCTTCCAATTGGGACGGCAAGATTTTCTATTGAAAGTGACGTCATTAGATAAACCTCCTGCTTATCAGAAAATAAAGAAGGATCGGTACACCGACTAAGGAGGTGACGATACCAATTGGTATGATAGTGCCTGGGACAATCAACTTAGCAACAAGAGACGAGATACATAAAAGCAACGCTCCCATTAATGCCGCCAAAGGTAAGTAGAAACGCTGATCTTCGCCTATTAGCATTCTTGCTAGGTGAGGGGCAACCAAACCAATGAAACCAATGGTTCCGACAAACGACACTGCTCCTGCAGTTAATAAGGAACACAGTAAAAACATCTGTAGTCTTAACTTGCTGGTCTTTACTCCCAAGGCGAGTGCACGCTCTTCGCCTAAAGTGAGGGCGGTGAGTGCCCATACCTTAGATAACGCAAAGACCAAACCGAACAGGAAAACGGCTCCTGAAACAAAGAAGGACAACCAACTCGCCTTCAGGAGACTGCCAAATAACCAAAAAACAATTTGCTGCAGCACTTCTGGTGATGCCAAATATTGAATTAATGACTGTAAAGCCTGGAAAAAGAAGAGAACGACAATACCTGCCAAAATCAGGATTTTTGCGTCCATATGTCGGCTGCGACCAATTATGTAGATCGCCATACTCGCTAATCCAGATGTCAAGAAAGCGGCAAACGGCACGCCTAACCAATGCAAACCAAATACTGAAAAACCGGTTAAAAAAGCTATGGCTGCACCAAATCCAGCAGCAGCAGAGATACCAAGGGTATACGGACTGGCAAGTGGGTTGGCTAAGAGGGTTTGCATCAGACCGCCAGCGAGGCCGAGTGAGGCGCCAACCATAAGACAGGTGAGAGTGATGGGTAACCGAAGTTGCCAGACAATAAGTGTTGATAAGCTGTCACCAGAGGGACCACCTAGGAGGGCTTCAACAACTTGTTCAATGCCTAGCCACGATGAGCCAATACCAAGATCGAATAAAGCGGAAAAACTCGTTGCCAGAAAAGCGCCTAGCAAAATCTTAATCCTTTGCTTCTGCATTCTTTGATAAATAGCGCCGCTGGAATGATTCAGGTCAGACGATGCTTTAATGCTTTCATTCATGAGTTACGCCCACCTTAATCATGAAAGTGCCTTTGAGTGCTTGCGGCATGTAGTTCCGAAAAAATTCTTGGTGCAATTTCTTAGGTTCAATATCTTTAAATGCTTCTGGGTAAATAGACTTTGCTAGATACAACAAAAAAACGTGGTCGTAAATAGTACGTGTTCCCGAGTGGTATATACCGTAGACGTCACCATTTTTAACTGCCGTCAGTTGATTCCAGCCAGCTCGATTTAGGTAGGGGCGGTATCTAGTTTGCGCTTCTTCCATTGTGCTATTGAAACCAAGCAGGGCGCTGTCGTTATTTTTAGCCCAGTGAGCACCGGATATAAAGATCACCTCTGGATCTTGACTCAAGATATATTCAGGCGTTAGGTGGGCAGAGCCTTCAAACATTCCATGGGCAATGTTATCGGCCCCCGCCATTGTCAAAAGGTTGCCCCACATTGTCGTCGAGTAAGATTTACCGTATTCATTTGGTCCACCTGTACCTGCTTCCACATACACACGGCGTGCTGCGTGGTTTTCCAGATGCCTCGTAACACGTTGTTTAACCATGTTTACTGTGTTTTCGTATTCCGTTGCAATCGATGAAGCGCGTCCTTCTGTCCCCATTACTCTGCCTATAACACGTGTGCTAATGACGTGTTTTTCAAGCGTTTGAGCATTGAAGTCTACAACGACAACTCTGATACCATTCTTTTCAAGTATTTCAACTTTTTCACCAAGGGATTGATATTGCCACGCCGCAAGAAGTGCAACATCAGGTTTAGTTAACAAGAGTTTTTCGAAATCAAAAGTACCTGTATAAAGAGAACCTGAATCAATAATCGTTTCTAACTCAGGAATGATTTTTTTATAGGTGATCCATTGAGATTGACGGTAATCTTTCCAAGAGTGTCTTGGGAAAATAGCCACTTTTTTGTAAGCATCTGGTCCAGCGATCGCTAGGTAATCCTCAAAATAAAAACCTAGGAAAATTTTTTCTGCCGGCTTTTCTAAAGAGATGTCTCTACCGAGCACGTCTTTGAACTGAAGAGCTGCAGAAGCAGAGGCCATGTCACCCAAAACCAAAGTTGCCCAAAAAAGTGCTTTTACTTTTAAAAGGTATTCTTTCATTACCTCGACCTCAAATAGAACATTAACTGTTATAATGTAACAATGGTTCTAGGGTTGAAAGAGATAAATTTATTATTTATATCTATTAAATATAAATAATAAAGCTAGGTTGGAGTGATGGAGGTTTGTCTTATGAGCAAGAGCAGACATGATACGATTTGGAATTTTTCTTAATTACAAAGGTTAAAATTGTGGAGGGCTTAATAGCTATATATTTAATTAGAGCCAAATTGTTGTGAAGCCACAACACCGGTACCCGCTACTTTATCTATCAAAAATTATCCGTGAAGTCCTAAATTGGATGAAGTTGGTAGTGATAGCTTCCTAACTCTTGATTCATGTGATGTTGCTCAAATTTGAAGTAAAATTGCTCTGTTAAGCATTGAGTAAACTTATTGAGCTCGTTTGTATGTATGAACAAGGAGATTGGCGCTATTAGGCGATTATCATTATCAAAGCAGTTATCAATGTGTCTTCTATCGAGATAAACCACATCTACTTCTTGGATGGGAGTCTCTTCGACAAGTTTTGTATCTAAACCTACCTTCTCAAAAAGCTCTAATAATAAATAAAGATTATCAATATCGCTTTTTCTATCTATCGTTGATTTTTGAGTTAAAATCCTTTCTAAGTGCTTTTCGATTGAGCCAAATTTATCCTTCATAAGACAGACCGTTTTAAGCTTTTTCTTGATAGGCTGATATCGATCTTGTTTAATTCTTGTCTTAAAGAAATCAATAATGATTTTATTTCGTTGTTTTTCATTAACAAAGCCACGAGAACTGCTCACTTTGAAGTAAAGGTGAAGAAGAGCGTTCTCGAAAGTCGATTTAAGCAGTTGATGAGATGGATATTTTGACATTATAGAAGAGAGCTATTTATTGGCAGAAAGAGGTCATCATAAAATAATATTCTACAGTCGACAATAAATAAAACAACCACCTATCAATTATTACCCCATGGGCTCTAAACTCTGGACAGGAGACTAATGGATTAGGGTTTAATTATCCCAGCAATGAAAATGTCGGTACGGTTACCGGTTCTTTCGAGTTTTTAGATATCAAGAGAGCGGGTGTCATGCTTACCTCCAATCGAATTGGTCTACTAACTTATGACAGGAAAAATACAATAAATTTATTCATCACACAGTTAGACAGTGCAGGCTTGAGCCAATCATTTAAACACTAGATTGGTTGCTTGGCCAGGTAACTACGTTCGCAACCAACCCGCAACATCAGGGAGAGTGTTCAGGCCTCAAGCTACGTTGCTCGTCAGGATGACAAAGAGCTTCAATGTCGCGTAGGTAATTTGTCTAACCTTGTTATTTATGGGAGACCTCCAACTTGGTTATGATTGTTAGAATGAAATTAGCCCTTGAATTAACGTGTTTTTATGAGAAAAACAGCAGTTTTTAGGCGAGCTTTCATTCAGTCTGAAATTTGGTGCCCGACAGTTATTGTGTTCCCCTTTGGTTAATGCTTGTAAGTGCCCTTATATTGACGCTGAGAAAATGGGAGTAGCTCCGAGACGTTAGAGAAGACATTTACCGTAATCTTTTGAGGCATTAAAAAGATGACTTAAATGTAAGGAGCTTTTTGTTAATGGGTCATAATTATGGCAAGTAAAACAGCCCCTATCTTCTTCAGGGTGCGCTAAAGCAAACCATTGAGGGTTTTGGACATAGGTTTCCATTGTGCTATTTGATAATAACTTCGAACCACCTATTTCATTTTTCCAAGTCGGAGGGACTTCTCCTTCATTTGATTCGCTCTCGTTTGAGACTGTCCAAGATGCCCCAACAAGAAAATAGTTAGACCAAACAGATTGACGTGCTAGGTAATACCCTGACATTGCCTCGTTAAGCTCTTTTATATCTTTAGCCACTTCGGCTTTTGTTAAAACACCAGCCCCATAGGGCGTTTCTCTACACACTTGAGTTGGTTTACCAGGGAAATAAGTATTAAATTTCTGAAAGGACATAGGGTTGAAGAAGGTCCAACTACCTGATTTTTCAAATATTGATAGGTTAGGAAAATCAGCACAATCAGGCGCGTTTTCATTATGTTCAAATGTGGTCCAAATGAATTCAGGGTGATTAATGGTTTTCCTCACTATATGAATCCCAACTAAGCCCATTAGAAGATTACTCCTTACTGTCCCGTTTATCTCAACATCTCTCTGAATAGTGAAAAATTTTTCAGGGTTGTCATTATTAGACATTAATTTCCAAGAAGTTTTTACTTCTGTGGAACCTGGAGATATTTCAAACGAAGTTTTCCCACTATCAATATCAGCGACACATTGACTATTGTTCAATCCGTGTTTGACGATATCATCGTAGAATTTTTTATTGACACTTTGTTGATAAAATACAGGATTTCCCTCCTTATCGTTCAATGGGAAATTAGAGCCCGCTTGGAGGATCTCACTTTGTACTGATCCTTGATCACCTTTATTGTCCCAACTATCAGGAACCTCTTTAAATATTCTGTACTTCGGCATCATATTCAAGAATGATTCCGGTATTTTGTCGCTGGTATAATAGGAGAAAGATTGCCACGCAAACCGCATAAAACTGCAATTAATATAGGAATTACTGGTTTCTAGGGGCTCTAGGGGTAAGTGGGGGGAGTCTATCCATGAGGGATCCCCAGTACAGTCAATTACTTCATCATTTTTTTCTAACTCTAGTGATTTTTTTTGAGCAATCGAATTTGAGTAGGGGAAGTTTGGTAGAACATTGCTATTCAAGAACTCTGATGAATAACAAAGTAATGGGGATACAAGAAACGAAACAGGTAATATTTTATTTAAATATGCCATTTAAAAACCTTGGTTGTAATAATTCTCATTTTTATTTCTAATGGTTTAATTAATATAGAATAAACAAAAAATTAAATTAAATTAATATAAATTATTAAATAGAACGGCTTTTTGGTGTTCTTAAATTGGGTTCAAGCTAGTAGTGTTTACAGAAGGAGAAAGCTGAGGCCATCAAGCAAGCCAGATAAGCTCTTTACTATCGAGAAAGTCAAAAGCAAGAGAAAAGGGGGGAGACCGAAAATTAGATGTGGGTAATATGGTAACTAGCTTTTAAGTCAAAGTGCTTTCTGAGTGATCGAAGAGCTTAGTATTAGAAAGAGACTTAGAATATTGTAAACCCACCATAATTAGAGCCTCGATTCGCTATCGTCAAGGCTCTTGGAGGCAGTAAGTACGCTCATTTGCCAAACTAGGATCTTATATATATCAAGAGTAAACATCAACATCGTGCCTTTGCTTGACGACTTTTTTGTAAAGCACGATTACTTATACGTACGACATCAATCCAATGCTTCTCAAAATTTTTGGGCTGATATGCTCTGACATCTTAAAGAAAGGCAATATCGTAGGAGCTACACACATATACACAGGTGCCGATATTCAAGAACAACTAGTTTAGTGTGCTTGATTGCCTTGCTTCCAGTTAGTGACTACGATGTGCAGTGAATGTAGTTGTTCAGCTCACCTGACAAGTTGTCTTCGTATATGGGAGAAAATTTAGTTTACGGTTACATTTGCTTGCAGAATCGCTGAACTATTCTTGAATAAACCATTGAGGTATCTTTTACCTTTATAATTGAAGGCAACTACGATCCCATTATAATCAGCACCATTTTTAGTTAGGTCGGAACAACTTGTTGCTTCAACATTAACGACGTTATAGTAAAAATCAGATTTCGATGCAATGCCGCTGATTGTGCATTCTCCATTGAAAATAAAATACCCGTCTTCTTGTAAATACCAAGTTGAACCATCATCAGAATTTGTATGTGTTCCTGTAACTTCGGACAGTTCTATAAGCGCTGGTGTTTTATTGGTGAATGATTCATTAAACACATAGTACTGTGTACGAGCGGTGATGGAGACTTCTTTAAAGTCATCAAAAAATGTAATGTTAGACATCAAGTTAGAACCATAATCAAACAATCTGCTCCCTTGCCAATCTGTTGTTTCGTATGTCAATCCCTGTGTAGTCAATGATTGCTCATTTTCCCATGAATGACTGTCTGTGACATAAAAACTATCCCAGCGAAAAAGTCCAATAATGATTCCTTCTTTATCGCGTTTAGTATCAACTAGCATCCATAGTAGAGCATGATCACTTAAAAAGAACCCGTCAGAACTGTATGTAACGGGCTCGGGGAGGGGAAGAACATTTTCTGCATTGTCCTCGCTGCCAGTTGAATCTGTTGAGGTTGTGCTGGCGCTTTCACTACATGCGGATAACAAAATAACCCAAAGTAATGAATTAATAGAGATTTTTTTCTTTTTATAATTAAGAATCATTGTTCATCCCTTAGCTTTTGGAATTGCTAGAACTTTCTTCTCCACTCCATCCGCACTCCTGAGAGGAGTAATGTTGGCACACTTTTCATGTAGCTCGCGCACGAATCGAGCGGGTCTTAAGTAAAGCAACCAGAGTTAGCTTTGAAAACTTAGCCAAACTAACTGGTGAAGAGCAGAGAGATTTTAAATAGGTTATATTTAACCAATGTGTGTCTCGTTATTCTTGTCCTCTTATGTTTATCTTCAAAGTACTATTATCGTCATAGTTACTCCCAATACGTGCTGAAGGTGTATTTTTGTAGTTGATACAGGCATACGATTGTGAATTAACAAAAAATAACAGCAAAAACATTAAAGATGCATGGGGTATTTTCTTCACGGCCTTTTCCTCCAAATAAAGTTTATACCGCTTTTAAAATATCAATAAAAACATCTGAAAATGCTAAACCATTAGCTCTGTCATGGATTGTAATTAATTTAATAAATTATAGAGATGGGATGAAGGTAATTCTCAAATAGAATCTGAAGACATTAGCAAAAATCAAAGCTCTTCTGGTGTTATATTGATGCTCCAATGCCGTTCCGCTTATTCGCATGAGCCGACAGCGCTCTTCCAAGTATCTGACTCACAGCATGGTTGATTACCTTTTACTTATCTTCTTTCACTCCTCCTCCGATAACCTTAGCTAAACAACGTAATTCCTTTTTGGGGGGCTGAATCTTGGATTTTTCAACTAGTCACATTGCACGAACAAATCTACAAGCGGACCAACGTAGTCAGTATGAATCGAAATGAAGGTGAGGGGCCTTAGTTGACCACTTTATAATTAATTAATACCACAAATTAGCAAAGAGTTTGGTTATATTCTTTACTTTCGACATGTTCATTTTCTGGGCTCCAATAGGCTAAGTCACGGGCCCTAGAAACATCCTATTCTCGTTGTTGAAGAGGCAGCTCTGTGACGTGATGTTTTTAGCTGAGCGCCTCACTAACCCGCTCGTGAGTATAACCATAATCTAAAGCCCAGCGATGGAGATCTTCAATCGACATAGGTTTAGCGTAATAGTAACCTTGATGTTGAAAGACGCCTCTTAATAAAAGCCCGTTAGCTTCAAGCTTATTTTCAACCCCTTCCGCTACTAGATTCATTTCTAACTGCTTAGCCATTTTAATATACCCATCGAGAACAGCGGATTTTCCTTCATCAATGGAGCGTGTAAACATTTTGTCTATTTTGATAGTGTCAATATCGAAATAATGCAAATAGGAGTTTCCGCCATAACCGGTACCTGCATCATCAAGGCTTATTTTAAGTCCTAATGTTTTGAGTAAGGCGAGGCGCTGACTGGCAAACGCCAAATTTTCAATCGGTTGGCGTTCTGTCAATTCAAGCGTCAGTTTTGAGTAGTCGTGCTGAAACCGCTTTAAATAGTGGTAAAAATCGTCATTTTGTAGGTGCAGAGGAGTGATGTTGACACTGCAATAAAACTCAGCGTTTTGACTCATCAAAGACGATAAGTCGCGGTAAATGGTTGTAATGAGATTTTCTGTTGTTGGAATGATATCCCCACTTTGCTCTAGATAATGGATGAACTTGCTTGGTTCTATGACGCGGCCATCAGAGGGAAGCCATCGGAGTAAAGCTTCGACACCGAGCATTTTACCTGTTTGTGCGTCTACAATGGGTTGATAATAGGGGAAAAACTGGGCGTCTCGAACCGCTTTTTGAAGAGCAATTTCTTTTTTTGCGTGCCAATAGGAAACACATAACCAAAGAATGGTGAGTGAAATCATAAAGAGTAAAGTGGTGACCGGCCACAAGTTTTGCTTAAACTTCGAAAGCACTCGTGAGGCAGAGACGGAGGATTCAAAGGTAAGAGGAAGATAGTTTGAAGCAACTGAGTTCGAGTACAGGCGATCAGCATTGGGCAAACTGCCTATTTCAAGGATAGTGTAATTTTCTTTTGGTAAAGATAAACGAATAGAGCGTTGATGGTCTAAATCATTTTCAAGAAAAAGGTATTCCGTGCGTAATGGAAAGAGGAAGCCATATTGTCCATTCGAACCGTATAAATAGGGGGGATGTTTTGGGGTTGTGGAGAGAGAATAAATCGCTAAACGCCACATTTCCCCTTTTAATTGTGTACTGAGTAAGTTCTTAAAATTACGTTGTTCAAATTGCTCAACGCCGAAAGGAGAGCAATAGGTATAAGGTTTCTGCTTATCAAGATTAACGATGGGTATCGACATAAGTAGATGCGACACATAAAGCTTCTCTAACTGCTCTATAGTGTCAGTGGAGCATTCACCGCTAGCGACGCTGGCTTCAGAAAGAATGGGTTTTTCAAGCCCATATTTAATCGCAACAGAAACGATTTGATCGAGGTAGTCGACGTCATGCTTAATTTCATTATGAACTTGATAAAGACTGGTTGCTAATGAAGCCAATAAGCTAAACAACAGGGCCAATAACATAACACCAGTCTTATAGACCCATTGAGGGTGGGGACTGAATAAGCGGTTTAACCAAGGGTGTCTGGATCTCATGCTTAACTCTTTATAGTTATAAATCCAATGAATAGTGTTGAGTTATGAAATGTTATTATGCGGTTTAATTAATGTTGGTTTCTAGAAAAATACTTGACCTCAAAAAATAAATTATAAAAATGGAAAGCTGATCACTTTTTAACCCTATTAGAAAAGGGTGGGTTAGGACTGAATTCAGGGGAATTCTTCATCGGTGTTAATCTGTTTGGGCAGAGGCGTGCTAACGACGAGCAACTGTGATGACCGAAGGATTTTTTCGTTATCTTCTTCCTAGTCGCCCACCATCAAATATTCTTTCTTATTCAAGCATTAATGTCTCAGCACGTACCTCCCACCCCTCTCTCAGTCTTTCTTCAAACCAGATTTCTTACTGTTGAGTCCCTTCTCGAGATGTGAAACCGTTTTCTCATTTCACCATTTATTCTGACAGATGTTAGGTGAGACAATTTGAAATTTTTCCTCGACGCGTTAGCTGCAGTTTGGCTGGCCATACAAGTCGTTTATTCATCTTAGTATCAAATCCACGAGAGTAGGTTGTTTATAATTGATTAATATACCATTGCTTTCTCTCTGCATAATCTATGAGTAAGTGCTTTTTTCTTTTTTTGGAAGTCTTTTGACGTTTTTCTAGGGGTTCCTTACTCTTACATTTTCTGTCCTGACCAAACTACCTCACCAAAAATTTGGAAATCTTTGTGTTCTAAATCTTTTTGGTTGAGATCCCAAGTCTTATTAAGTTGGGTTATCGCTTACCACCTCGCTCTCCTCTGGTAAGAATTTCAGCCGTTTGACTTGCGCCTTTAAATGAATAACCGCTCAAAACGACAGAGACCACCTTCTTTGGCGGCCTTTGTGTCGATATTAGGAAGTCAAGGATTCGATTCGAAGATGCTTACGAATGAATTAAGATTTATAAGGTGAATTCCTAATTATATATAAATTATGTCTCTTTATTTATTCGCTCTCCTATTCTCAACAGAATGATGTCAATCGCTCTTCTATTGGGTAAGAATATGGTTATTGAACGTATATTTTTCTTAGGAACAAAGACGTTTCACGGACTACTGGGTATATTTTTTTTGGTATTCAGCACTATTTCATCAGCGTTTCAGCCTTCGAACGAAAGTTTTTCCCATTATGAATTTGGCAGAACTGATGCCAAATACGCTGTCAATATTGAGATGAGCAAGCTCAATGAGTTGTCAATTCGCCACGGAGCCGCGATCGACGGATTTGTTTACACCTATGAATCTGACGAAAGCATCTACCGGATCGGTGGTGAGAGTGGCGTCATTTCGCCGTTAGACACAGCTGGTTTAATTAAGATGAGCATATATAGTGGCCATTTTTACTGGGGAAGTGCTGAAAAGCCGACGATAGTAAAAATCGAATTTCACTATCAAAACGGGGAGGTGAATTCCTTTGGCAGTACCGATTATGCCTTCACCACTACCAAATATGAACACGAGATCCAGCAAGATTTAATCAGCATATCATTCTGGTCTGATGGCTGGCTTATTGATGGCCTCAGATTTAATTACCCCCGGTTAGAAAGTGCCCCTCCAAGTGGTGATTTTTCTGAAAATTTTCCTCAGTTAAAAATAAAAAGAGCACTCAGTCAGGCTGGCGAGGGTTTTCTGTATGCAGTTATGCCGACTTCAAAACGGATTGGTTTATTAACCTACGACGGGACAACAACCATTGATGTGCCAACCCACGAGCTAAATTACGAGCATCTGACCATTCTTGAGTGTGGGAGTAGCGACGATTTTGTTACCCGCCCAGCAGTGCAGAACCATGAAAACGTATTAGGTTTTACTGGCTATGAAAGCATCGACGACTCATGCCATGTGGCCAAAAACAACGAGTTTAAATGGTTTGCGGGTAATTCATCGGAGCTCAATTCTTGGTATTCGGACAGCTTGCAAGGGAAGCCCCAATGTTATTCTATTGATGGAGAACGCTGTATCACTCCGCTTGATTACACCCAGCAGAATGAGATTACTAATCCTTTCATCTTGCAAGAGATGGGGGCCAATACTAATCTGATTGCGGAATATCTTAGCAACATTAATCAATTAATTCTTAAATTCGATGGGAACCTTCAAGGGACAGGAACCTTGGCGAGTCTAGTGCTGCCCGAAGCCTCGGAACAGACGATTACCTATTCCGTCTCAAACCATTCAGCTTCTTATTTACAAGTAGAATCTAACGGAGAAGCACAACTCATCCCACCTGGTGCAAGGGCGGGTGATACTTACACACATCATTCACCTATCGAGCAAGGCAAGCGTGTCATAGTGGATGTGAGCTTGACGGAGTCACCAGTGACCGTCTATTTACCCAACGGGTCAGTCCATCGACTTTCGACTGGCGATAGGAAAATTTGGACTTTCCTTGGCGGCGAGTGGTTTGAGGAAGGACGCAATATTAATGACTATCCGGACATTGTCCGTCGTGCTCAGCCCGTCACTTGCCATCAGACCTTAACCGATATACCCGGGCATTGGTGTGCCAAAGCGGCCTCACTGGGACAAACATTCCGCCACCAGACGGTGCAAGCCAACATCGACGCTACATTGAGCAACATGGAGACCCTTTTCACGACGATGGAAGCCTATGAAGCACAAAGGATTAAAGACATTTACCTACCGCGCATCGCGCCCTTACAAGAACGTGTCGACAGGAAAGAACGTGAAAAGAAGGATGAATGCGGGTGGTCGTGGATATGGTGGATGGCGATAGCATGCAGCGTCACTTCCGATGAGTATGATGATTTACGAGATGCACTCGACGAGCTCCAACAAGAGTATGAAGCGCTTTTAGAATCCTCCCGGGAAAAAGTGCAACTGGCGCGTGGGAGTCGTTGGCATAAATTGCATGAAACTTGGGCAAATAATGATGGAACCCATTTTGCGGGTCTACTCTTGGAAGAAAGTAAGACCTTAGATGACCTTAAAACACTTAAAGCGGGCTACGATAAAAGCGCGCAACAAGCCAAAACGGATTATCAGGCTGCAATGACGAAGTACCTTAATGAAGCCAGCCCGGATCATATTCTGTTGAAGACGCTTGAAGCTCTGCCACTGGTTGGTCCGGAAATCAAACACATTGTCGATTATGCTCGCCACCCATCCGCGAAAAATCTCAGAAGCATGTTATTGGGGTTAGCGGGTCCGGTGGGAGAAGCAGTTGAAGGGGTGGTCGAGCTTACCACTGAACCAGGGGCGTTAAACCAAAAGGAAATAAAGTTTCTGACTGACGTGCTGACTGATTTAAGCAACGACTCGACCATTGGCGAAGGCTTACAAGACGTTGTCTCCGATGCCATCAATGATTTAGGCGATGAGGTGATTGAGAGCATTCGTCAAGCGGGCCTGTGGCGAGATAAATCGGGTGAAGTAAACCTTATCCAGTCTGACTATGAAAACCTGGTGGCTTGGCGTTCCCAAGCTCAACGTATCAACTATGACTTCTGGCAAGGCGACAGTGAGCAGGAAGTCAATGTCCAGCAAAAGTTTACGCCTCAGAATAGCAACTACACCTCGTTTTTGGCCCACCCGACGGTCTTTGATGCCAGTTCTTTGACTGAGATTGAGTATGCGAGTGGCGGCAGCCTCTTCGCCACAAAACTGGCGACCATTTTCAATCATTCCTTTGGAACAGGATATGAAGAAGTGGCTAAATCCAACCCTGATTATACATCATGGACACGCGAGCAGGTCACCAATGAACTGTATAAAGTCATTGCCGACCCAGCGTACTATCAGCAGCGCCAACCCTATTGGGTGGATTCTACAGCCATAGGCAAGCGTCCCGCCGGTCTGGTCTTTACCGAGCAACACGCGATGATCGTTATTAACTCTGATCTGGTGTCACGCAACAGTGCGGATTTCTATAAATTCTATTTCGAAGAATTGGGTCATCTAGTCAATTGGTGGCGGTGTAAAATTTTTGAGGTCAACGTCAGTCATTGTGAGTCACCGGGAGATGCTGGCGCACGTTTCAGGGATGCGGTTATGATTGACCCATCGCTTCATACCGCTACGTTACCATCCTTGCTGGCTGACTTACCTCAGCATCCGAATGTCGACAAACAGACAATACAATTTTCTGACAACAGCTTTGCGACACTGGAAGGCTGGCCGGACTACTACACCGTCAATGAGCACATTAGTGGTGATGGCAAATTTTCCTGGCTATTGCGCTTAGGTCTGGATGTGACTAGTCAGGATCTCAGGGGGTTGGTTGACGTGTTTGAGCTGGAAGTGATTATCAATGCCCCAAGCCCGGCGCTGAAAGGCAATCCATGGAAAAAATCGGCTAATGGCTACTGCAAAACCGATACAGACACGGACTGTAATATGCCGACGATGTGGATGTCGATTGCTTTCCGAGATGCATTGAAGGTGGTCAGTGGGAGTATGCCACAGTTTAAAGACGCGAAGGCATCACAAGCTGGCTTTGATCTGCTGCCAATGCTGGTGAGAAAGCATGGTGGTAAGCTGCCATTTCAGCTCACGTCGGTCAACAGTACCGACTGGCGCTACATGGGCTCACACGATATCTATTACAAAAAATTCACCGGCAGCCTGGTAGCAAGACTGAATTTGTGGAAAACGCAAAAACTGATGAGAGGTAAGACGCCGGGCACTACTTTCAAACCGGAGCTATCATTAAAAGCGGCGCCCGCCTCTGGGAGTTATGTGGTTGAAATTGCGACCAAGGATAAGGACGATTTTGCGGCTTGGTTGGCCGGCGATATCGTCTCTGCAGTGGCTGGATGCGCTGTAGGTTTTGTGGTGGGAGTGATAGCCGAAAGAGACCCAGTGACGCTGTGTCATGCTATGTCAGATCTCACCGAAGCGGTAGAGACGGCTTTTCAGGGATTGGACAAGCGCCCAACCATGTTCTTCGAAGCCGACGGTAATATCACCTTACCAGTATCGCTCGAATATCGATACGCGACAAGCGGTGATAAGCTCCGCAGGAGAACCGCGACAGAGGCTCCTTCAGGGCGAGTCCAATACAGCGCAGATGGGCGAGCCCACTACTTGGTGGGAGAGGCCCCCGGTTCTATCCCAGAGGAAGACATCAGTCACAATCGGGTCAGTATCACTACCAATCCGCAGATTTCTTCTTTTCGAACCAAAGCTGGGAAAGCTTTCTCTAAACTGGGAGCCAAGTCGATTAACCCAGTTGGGGTTTTTCGATTTAGGGTTGGCTTTGATTATGCTGAAAAGGTGATACAGAAAGGAGCGTACGCTTTGCCGTCTGCCGTGATAGAAGACTAAGACTAAGAGCGATAAAATTTATCACGTCTGACGTATGTCAAGGTCGTCCAGCTCTAGAGGGAAATGGGGGAGAGTTTCATGAGCAACAACTCGTTTGAGCGTGTTTATGATTGCTTTTTGGTTGATGTAAATGCAATGCAGACTATCGATAAAATGAGGGCACTCGCACTGATTATAAATAGGGCGTTATAGCTGGTGAGTTGTGGGGCGTAATAAGCCATCACAACGGCACCTACGCCTTGCGATATAGCAAAAGCCATTGTCATTGCCCCCCAAGATTTCGTATGGAGCTGTGTTCCAACTATTTCTAAGGTGTAAGTTGATACGAGTGTTACGGTGCCAGGGGTAAACATACCAACGAGTATAGATGAAGCAAAAAGTGCAATCTTATTTGTACTTAGCAAGGGGAGTGCTACCCCTATTGCTTTACACGAAAATGCCACCAATAGTGCTTTTTTAAGTCCGAACTTATCACCTAATATACCGGTAATTACTGGTCCAACAGCAGCACCGATGCCAAACATTGCCCAGTAAAAGCCACCACTCCTCAAACTCATTCCTAGCTCACGAACAATATAGTCGACCCAAAAGAGAGAATGAGGTAAATAACCAATAGCGTTAAAGGCATAAGCCAAAAGTACGCAGCTAATACTGACGCGCTCATACTTAGATAAGGCAGTAAACGTTGATGGGCTTTTAGCACAGTGATTTGGTTTAACCTCGAGAGGCCATGTGTTCCATGTTAAGACAGTGGCGAGGAAAGCGATCGCTCCCATACCCAACCATGCGCTTTCGACACTTAGAGAGCTAAGTAGAGGTATGAATGTTCCTGAAATCATCGCACCAAGACCAATTCCTGAAAATACTACACCACTGATTCTTGTTTTCATCTCTTGGGGGTGAAGGCTAACAATCATTGGTGGGACTAGCACCATAAGAGCGGCTCCCGAGACTCCAGCGATGGTTCTCAATATCAAAAACCATTCAAAGGGAGCAGATTTCAAAGCACAACCAAGGTAGCTAAAGCTACTTAATAACAGAGAGGCACGTATGAGTGTGCCCATTAAATAATACCTCTGTAAAAAACTTGAAGCAGGGGCCCCTAAGATATAACCAATGAGCGTTGCTGCGCCAAGAATGGAGGCCTCTTCGCTTGAGAACCAACTGCTCTGAATAAGCACTGGTATTAAGGCTATGTAGGCAAAGCGTCCAATGCCATTCCCGACTAATATTGCTGCTAGCCCTGCGAAAGAGGTGCGGTTTAATAGTTTAACTTGTGACATATTGTTCATCTTGAGCCTGAGCCTAAGACAACTGTTTAAATAGGGAGCTGACCGACCGACCTGCATCGATAATTGCCGTAGAGTTAACACCAGGTCTAGGTACGATAAAGGTGTAAAATTTATTGCCTTCTGTTGGAATACCCAACGCCCAAATGTTATTTTGCTCGATTCCGCTTGCATCGATCACATTCATGTTCGGTGTTACATCAATACCACCGGGGTGATAATCTCCATTGAAGTAAAGTCTTGTATATTGATTAGCTAAAAGGTTTTTCCAAAGCTCAGTCCCATCGTCTTCCGGGCTGTGCATAGAGATATTGGCATGAATTTTTATGTCGGCTTGTTCTTGTAGTTCAGGCCAGACCGTTGATTTGAGAGTTATCGAGTTTGTATTCGAACAATTCATTACTTCTGGCGAGGGGCCAAGATTTAACTTGAGTACACCACTTTTTAGCAAAGCGACCATCTCTTCTATTCTTTCTTTTGGTGGACCGACGGCGAGCCGGTTCATCAAAGGTATAAACACAGAATCAACCCACCGATGTGATTTTTCCGTCAGGCCTTTAAAGTCGATAACATCTCGAATTATGTCTCTTAAGTCACGTAATACGTCGCTAGCAGATTTTATTGGGCTATTGAGGTTCCCTTTTTTAGCTTCTTTAATATCGGCCTCAAGGTAATCTATTAGCCAAGCAATATAGACTTCTGGAGATTCAAGCGCGTAGCTTGGGACTGGTGCTGCGAGTTTCTCCCAACTAAACCTATCTTCAATCGCAATGGTTTTAGCTACTAGAACTTTCTGTTCATTCGTTTGTGAGTATAGAAACTGGTTACAGAATTTTTGCGCCGCAATAAGCCCTTTTTTTTGGCTTAGGTAGCTTTCGTAGTACGCATACTCCATATCTTTTATAAGCAAAGGCAGTATGTCTTTTATAAAATTGACGTCCCCTCGCTCTCTAAGGTTAGCTACCTTCGTAGGTGTTAGAAACTTAGCATGGTACTGCTCAGAGGTGCCTTTTTGGTTTTCTGCTCTCCCGGACAAAGGCAGACCAGAACGTGAATATGCGATGATTTTGGGCTCATTTCCAGAAGGTAAATATTGAAGGCTACCTCTTTGAGGACGGATGAACTCTCCACCACGTCCAATCGACAACTCTGCCAGAATGTCGCAAGCCGTCAATCCGAGCCCTTGGAGAGCGACAGTTTGATTTGAAGAGATATTTTTTAGTTTTTCTTTTATTGGGTATGGATTAAAAATTTCTTGGGCAGTATCAGGATTTATATATTTGGCTTTCGTATGCCCTGTAGTTAAGTAGAGATATTCAACATTGGTGATGATGCTTCGGTCATCAAGCAAATTCCAAGAATGATCATCCAACTTGTTGATATCAATAACTTCAGAAGGTACATAGTTGATCGTGATATGTGAAAAGGACATCTCAACAAGGTAGTGAAATACCCAATTTAGATACTCACCAAACAGAGCACGAGAATAGTATTCGTTCGGCGAGATTGTTTTAGGAGTTAACTCATCTTTGGGCCTTTCGCACAACCATTGATAAAAAGTAGGTCCTGAAATTACATTTTTAGCTTCACTCACACTTTCATCGGCGAACATAGTTATTTGAGAGCTGACGGTATTTACAAGTAAATGATTCGGTTGTTTGACATCATGACATCCAGAACCTGGAAGGTTTGGGTCAAATACCGTTATCTCTAATGGTTGATGAGGGGTATCTATTGAGAGGGCGATTATACGCTCTAAAACGCTTAGTCCTCGAGGGCCAATACCAATGATGCCAATCGTACGATTTTTCATAAGGAGCCTTGATGATTTTAATCTGTTATTTATTTGAGTTGTAAATGTAATTAATTAGTAATATATAAAATCTGTTCATAAAGGAGCTCCCTGCTCATGTTGTTTTATCCATAATTAATATTTAGAGTTGACATATCATTACTAATGAAATTCGGTTACGTACGTATATTGAATTTCGTTTAGGTCGCTGCGCACCGGACTTTAATGGTTGTTGACCAAAATTAACCCAGCAACAATAGAAAGAAATAATTGCATTAGGGCTGTCTGTAAAAAATAGTCTCTGATAGAGCTAGATTATTTAAAAGCTTCATTTCGAGCAAATGACCCATTCTCATAAGAGTCGTTTCATCAAGAAGGTAATCAGAGTCGGGGACATATTCTGTCAGCATTCGGACTAAGGTCATCACATCATTCTCTCGTTTGGCCACCGCCAGTTTCTGCATTAAACTATGTTTATTTTCTTTCTTTAACGGGTCAGACTCTTTATCTGGATGGATAACACTCGCAATGCGTTTGTACATTTTGTTGAGTTGAGTACCTCGGAACATTTCTTTGATGTTAAGCGAGTCGTCGTCTTCACTCTCAAAATAATCGAATTCAAAATCGTCCCAATCGTCCTCATTTTGGGCCCGTGGTGAAAACGAGTCGTTATTATGTTTAACAAAAGAGGCCCATAAGGCACTGATAAAAGCTTCAATGGCGAATGGATCACCAGAAGCCAGAATTTCACGGATTTTTTTGTGGGGTAAATCAATATCAGCGCCGAACATCTCCTTCATGCCGTTTTCAAATTCTCGACAAGCTGCATTGAGCGCTTGCTGTTTCTCTTTCTGAAATACTTTATTATGATAGGTTTCATACTCTTCGCACAACGCCTCGACTTTGTCTCTATCATTGATAAAAGGGCGATCAAGCAAGTCAATTAACTCCTGTTCAATCGCTTGCATCAAGCGATTGCGGATATTGGTTTTGAGTTTTTTTGAGGTCAAAAATGACATCAAGTGCTTAACCCAGGCACAGTGAAGATGGTCGAGCTTTTTATCATGGGGAGTCAGTTTATCTTTGTATTCAGAAAAAAGCTGATTGACCTTGAGCTCAGCCCTTTGATTACGCCGTTCATTTTTTTCAATCTTCCTCCAGAGCTCAGATAAATAATCCGACTGAGAATGTGGAACGTTGTTTGAGTGAAAAATAGGAAGTGTCATATCCGTCCTTTTCTCTTCTAGTAACCCATGTGTTTTTCTAGGCTAACAGCGTAAGAAGAGAAACACCTCGAAGTAATACTAATTTATGTTCCTTGAGTTTGAATTACCCTCTGACGCTGATAAATCGAAACGCTAATCTTAGTATTCAAGGGGCCATTCATTTTGTAAAGCAGCAAGCTTAAGCGGCTGAATAAGAACCGTGACCATTTAATGAAATTAAGAAGAAAGCCTCTCACAGCGCCATACTGCTCTTTTTAGGCTGCAATATTGACAGCACTAAAAACCCTCGCCCTGCTAAGCCATACCATCCGGATGAAGGTGGACGTTAAGTAAGGAGATGATGAAAGGGAGCCACCTGACTCAGCGTTTAATCGAAGAAGGTTCCTGTCGTATGACAAAAGAAGGTTGCCGCGCCGTTTTTTTTGCTTGTCCTTAAGTATTTATTTTTCTATTGATTTAATTATATTTATCTTTATACGTAGTGTTCATAAGCGCAGCCCCTTATTGATGGCCATTCTAGCGGTCTTTTTTATCCTTCCTTTCTTGCACGGCCTTTCTTATAAAAAACCGTGAATAGAGAAATCCCTTCCGAATGAGACTGCGTGCGCAAGATAACCCTGAATAACCTGTTGGGAGAAACCAGAAAAATGAGAGATAGAGCAGGGTAGGCTAAGGTTCAGACGTGCTGATCCCTCCGCCTTCGCGGAGACGAACGTGTCTTTTTAATTAGGGGCCAGGTCCGGTTGATACTCACTAAAGAAGGCTGAGGTTGATTGCGCATAGGTGTTTAACGTTGACGCATTGAAGATCTCTTGTATCCCTGACGCGATCTTACGGAAAGAGAGCCACTGAAAGCTCAGTCCTTTCTTGGTCTGGCGTTCCCGTGTTGCGAGGATCAATTCGCTGATGTTGGTGTAACGCACGACTTTTAAGTCATTAAAGAAGCGAGGTGTAAACTGTTTGTACGCGGGTGCACTGCGTATCGTCCCTTCGTCTTGGTCGACACACACATTGATCCGCTCACTGTGAAAATAGCTGGCACGCTTTAGATACTTCACCGCTTTAGCAAAGGACTTCGGCGAAATAAACTCTCCAAAGCGCAACGCATAATCTTCTTGAAGCTGGTCGTAGCTGATGGTTTTCAATCCCGCTTCGGTGGGCAAACCGATGCGCCCTCCAATGAGGTCTGTGTTCGGCAGAGTGCACGCTAATACTTTCGCAATTAAGGTGCGACACTGCACATTATTCACCGCTTCACCGCCCCATGCATTAAGTGACGGGAAACGATTGGGGTTGGTAATAAATTCTTCACACCCTTTTAAGATCCGCGCGTATTCTGGCGGTAGGGTTTCTACCTTACCGCTTCGAAGCAACCGGCGAGACTTGAATCCGATCTCAAAAGGCGTCTTAGGGTTCCGCGCGTTCTCTTCGTCAACGACACGTTGATACAATTCAATCAAATCCAGTTTCCGATCCTTACGCTTACGGCGATACTCCGCATCGTAACTCGATTTATCGAGCGGGGGAGGGGAGGAGTCGTGTCCAGGCGTCTTCATAACATTCACCGTCCACGTTTAAAACACACAGCACTTCATCCCGAGGGATAAACAAGCGGTGTGATTGAGAATGTGTTGGTTGGGCTTAGCCCACGCCAAGGCTGAGTCAAAGGAGTCATATTTTGAGGTCCAACAGTTTTTAGAGCTGTTCGGATTGGTCGTCCAAACGGTGAAATTTCAACCTATCTCAACCGAGAAAAGAAATCAAACGCTGGTTTTTTAGACACAAAAAAGCCGTCTACTGTTGGGGAGACGGCTTTTTTGCGAGTGCTATATAGTCAGAGTACCACCTCTAACACACTCTAAATCCTAGAAAAAACACACGACATTGGGCACTACAGGAGTAAGCAATGTCGTGTGTTTTAACCTTATAGACCTCAGGTAAGTATAGCGTGTCGTCGCCTGATATTTCAAACGCTAAGTGTGCCTTGGGATTTTTCCCTTAACATAACAAATATAATGCGTAACCAAAAATAGCAGATAAATAACAATGAGATAACAAATAACCTTGAAAAATTTATAGCACATCAAAGAATCCCAATAAAAATAATTAATGGATTAATTATTTAAAATTAAAAACAAAGGCAACGTTAAATTTAATAAAATAACCATTAAAATCAAAAGTTTAATTTGGTGCGTATTATATTTGTTATGTTAAATTGCAAGATTGAGAGACCCATCACAAAAGCAAATAAGTTTAATAATTCTGGGTCACTTTTGAACGATTAGAGGGTTCAGCGATATTTCAGTTTGAACTCGGTCGTTTCGGTTTTTCTTAATTGAAAAGGATTTTGTATGAATTTGAAATCAGAATGTAGGGTTGATAACAAGGAAGTCGGTATCGCTTTTAGTCTTTCAGCAAACGCGAATAAAACCAGCAAACGCGAATAAAACGTTAACGCTATCGGCGAAAAGAGCAGAACGGGCCAAAAAGCGCGAAGGGAAACTTCGATTAGAAGATCATCTCAAACGTTTTCCCAATTGGTCGCTGTAACGAATGATATTGCCGTCTGAGATCTTATTTCAGATGGCCTCGAAGGTGGGCTGCCTTCACGATTGCAAAAAGCGCCGCAGAGGGGCGCAGGCCTGCGTAATATGCCTAACAAATTCAGGAGCCCTCTCTGGGGCGACGTCCAAGGCTGTTTTTCTACTCAATTAAGCACGCTGGTTGAGTGGTGAAATAGAGTTACTTGGGAATACCAGACACCACACCCTTTGGATGTGCGCATTCTACTACAAGAATGCTCAAGCCAGTTTGTAGCACGGCTCTTGAAAGAGAGCCCATTGTTTTGCTTTTTTAAAAGAACAAAACAATGTCCTAAAAAGGAGTGTGAACGATGCAGATTATCTACGGACATTGTCGTACAGATGAGGCGGCGAATGTATTAGGCCACTTTGTTGAACAAGGGGATTTTGTCAGCGTCAAAGAACTGGGAACGGTCGGGCGTGAACACATGGCGTTTGCCGCCTTACTGTCTTTTACTGGACACCTTTCATTCCCTTTCTATTGGAAGGGTGTTCATTTTGTTGCGGTTCAAAAACAAGTTCAATCAGTTAACCGTCTCACTCTCCCAGCTTCAAAGAATGCTTGTAAAAAACGTTATCGGAAGCTTAAGAACACCATCATTAGCGCTCAAAATTGGAAGCAACATGTGAGTCGTAATCGCGGTTTGAAGTACGCGAAATCTTCTCTGTTTTCTTTATGATGCGTGCCTATACCTGTCGATTTTAACCTTTCTCCCTACGCGCCGTTTAATTTGCACGTTGCACGGTCTGCCTAGGACAACCTAACCCTTCTTCCCAGCTTCTCAGGCAAGGAGGTCTTTTACTCCATCATGACCAAACACTTGATAAATTTATCACTCAATAAGGATATTTATTATGAAAAAACGCACCCAGCGCACCCTCCTTGTCGGGCTTGGCGTTGCTGTCTCGACACTTCTTATCACTCAGCCCGCTCTGGCTGCCGATATCTTCGCGTCAGGTAAACAAGCCATGAAAGACTCGGCGGGCAAAGGCTCTGCGGTTGAAACCGCGATGCTGGGGACTGGGCTTGCGGGGGCGGTCGTCACTGGACTGATGAGCCGTAACTGGTTTGCGGCCGTTGGCGGGTTCATTGGCGGCTCAGTCTTGTGGAATGTTGGAGCACCACTCGTCGGCTTAGGCTAAGGAGTCACAATGGAAGACCCTCATCAGTTTTTTTCTATTCCAAAACACATGAACAAAGGTCGTCGCTGGCTCGGGTTCCGAGTTGATGAACTCGTGCCTGCCCTCTGCATTTTTGGCCTCTCATTCTGGCTTAAACACGAAATGATAGGGCTGACGTTATCGCTGGCTTGGTTTGGGGGATTACGTTACATCAAAGCGCAATACGGTGACAACATCGTTACCCTGTCACTTTATTGGTGGGGGGCTTCCTTTGTCCATCCCACCCTCTTTAAGCGTACCCCCTCAGCCTGTCGTCGTTACTGGATTTTCTAAGGAGACCCTTCATCATGGATCCGTTTGTTAAACGGGATAAGCTGGCCGTCAAAAGCCTCCTCAATCTTTTTTTGAGTGCAGGCTTTCTTGTTATGCTTATCACTAACCTGGTGTTGGGTTACACCAGTTATCAAGCCCTTACCCATCAAAGCCGAACCCTAGTCCCGCCCACCCTCTCTCAAGCCTTTACGGTTTCGGATGGCGCGGTCGATGATCCTTATCTTGAGCAAATGGCGGATTATCTTCTCTACCTGAAACTCAACATCACGCCGGCAAGCGTTGGACGTCAGTTTGGTCAGTTACTTGAATATTTAGACGAGACAAGCTGGTACAACGTTCAACCTAAGCTGCTTCGAGAAGCCACGGTGGTTAAAAAAGATAACATCAGCAGCCAATTTTCTGTCGAGTCGGTCCGAATTTCTCTCGACACTCTCCAAGTACAACTCTACGGGAAACTCCAAAAGCACGTAGGCCAACGCGCACTAGATCCGGAGATGAAGTGGTATCAAGTCAACTTTAGCTATGACCAAGGCGTCATAGGTTTACTCTCCATTGAAGAAGTCGAGGTCAACACCGATGAATCTTTATGAGCAATCATTCACCCCATCGCAGCAATGGCACCCTTATTTTTTATCCATCGCGCTTTGGGTGGTCTTTTTCATCCCCTCTTTTGCCCTGGCTGAAAATGCCGCCATGGTGAGCTATGAGTTTGACGAAGGCGACACGATCCCCTTGTCACTCTCTTCCATTAACGTGAACCGTTTACTGGTCAACAATGACCGTATTATTTCGATCGTCTGCCCGAAAGGGTTTTGCACCTCAACGGGCAACCAAAAAGACGCTTCCGGCTCCATCACCTTAAAAATTAACCTTCCCTTACCGTTTACCGCGCACCTGACGACAGAGAAAGGGCGATTGTTTGCGCTGTTTATTACCCCCAAAGCTACACCATCTTTGGTCACGGAGTTTGTTTGGTCGCAAAATTACAAAGAGCAGCAAAGCCCGATTGAGCAGGCGGCGGATTATCCCGCCGCCATGACAGCGCTCACCAAAGCCATGATACGTTTTGTCCATGATGGCGCTCCCATTGCTGGTTTTAAACGTCACGACGTTGACCCCAAAACCTTACCCAAAGATGAAGCGTCACTGGCCATCATCCCTCAAACGGTCTTCGTGGGCCGTCATTATTCTGGGGTGGTTTATCAGCTCAAAAATCAAAGCCGCAGTGACATGGCGCTGACCACCGCGCAGTTCTACAGCTATTCCGCACGCTCAGCCGCGCTCGATGCCTATCAATTAAAACCTGGGCAAACTACCACGCTCTATCTCATTACTGGAGGAGGCGCCACCCATGCTCGATAAACAAAAAGACGCCTTGGGCCGTTTTAAGAAACGCGTCTTCAAAGACACCGACGGGGACTTTGAAGACGGCGGCACGATCAATGCCGTGACAAGAAAGCGCAATCGCACCATTACGCTCACGGTATTGCTGATATTGACCGCCCTGGCTTTTGTTGTTTGGCGGTTAACACTGTCTCCCCAAGCGCCAAGCAAGGGCATTCAAGATGTCGGATTTGGCGCTGTCGTCACCGATGATTTTACCGACAAAGACAACCAGTCCGCCCTGACGTTTCAACAAGACAAAATCAACCAAATAGAACAAAGCTTAGCGCGGTTTGAAGGCACATTAAGTCGCTTTGGACAAAGCTTAACCTCTGAGTTAGAGAACATTAAAAAGGCCAATGAGCGCGATACAAAATCGCAACTGACAGAGCTTGAGCAGCAGATGCAACAAAAGCTCGATGAAGTTGACGCGCTCAAGGCGCAGCTTGAGACGCAATTAGCCTCAACCCTCAAGGCAGGCGATCCTTCGACTCAACACGGCATCGAGACCAACCAGGGAGACACCTTTGGCCAATACAAACTGCCCCCAAGACCGGCCATTAATAGCAACATGGATAACGCCAAGGTGAATGAGTTCCAGTACCAAGAGCAAGATGATGTGGCCTTTAGTGGTGATGCCTTTGATAGCTTTGAATTTCACTGGCAAGCCAGTGTCGAGGAGAAACAATCCCGTCGCACGACCGATAACTACGTGCCAACCGGCACCTTTGTGACCGCCGTAATTACCGGCGGCGCTGATGCTAATGGGGGCGTCTCTGGACAAGGGGATACCTCACCGATTGTCTTTCAGACAGTCAATCAGGGGGTCTTACCCAACGGTCAGGCCTCTAAATTGAAGGATTGCACGATCACCGGCGCCGTCTACGGTGAGATCTCATCCAGCCGCGGCGTCGCTCGCACCAGTAGAATGAGCTGCATACAACCCAATGGCGATATTCTCGATATCCCCGTCAATGCGACCGTGTTTAACTTTGGTCGCAATGGTATTCGCGGTACCACCATTTTGAAAAACGGTAAGATCGTTCAAATGGCCGGCATTGCGGGGATCTTGCAAGGCGTAGGGGATGCAGGTAAAGCGCTGGCACAAACCACGACACCGACGGCGCTCGGCCCAAGTCAAAGCATCAACAGCGATAAAATTGGCTTGAATCTGCTTGGCGGCGCCACGGAGAGCGTTGGCAGCAAATTGGCGGACTACTACATCAAACTGGCCGAACTCTATCATCCGATAGTGGAAGTCAATCCTGGTGCCATCGTCAATATTGTCTTTTTGGAAGGCTTTCCATTAGATCCATTGCTGGCCGATGAATACGAAACGCGTATGAATGAGCAGCGTGAGCAAGTCTCCAACAGCAATCAACTGTTAGATGTCATTACCAACACCCCCTCTCTTCCACCAACCACTCAAACCGCCCCCATCAACCCTTTAGCGCAAAAAATCACCCAACAAGGGTTAAGCCGCGTGGGCTTTGGGCGTGAGGAATCACCATGAATAGGCACGCTTTGTTTTCACTATCGATACTCTTAGGTCTGACCGGTTGTAGCGCGGGCTTTGAGAGCGAATACAGTTGCGATCAGGTCGGCGGCGTTTCAGGTTGCGTCACCATGAACGAAGTTCGAGACAACCTATACGGTTATACCGGAGGCAGTGGTAACGCCACGGTCTCTTCTCAAGCGCGTCTCGCCCCACCTTCCGCCTTTACCTTACTGCCAAGGCGCAATCGAGAGGGGGAGCCAGAGCGAAGCCAAGAAGACGTTAAAAAACTCACCGTCTTCCCTTTCATCGACAAAGACAATCACTACATCGATACGATGGATGTTTACTTTGTCTTAGACGATAGCCGTTGGTCTGGGCGCCCTGCGCGCGCGATTTGGAAAGATTGATTAGGAAAAAAAGAAACGAAGCTTAAACATCATTTTTATCATGGGCGCGCGACATTCAGTCTCAGCCTTCTCTCAATGAGGGGGGAATCCATCAAGCGGTCCAAGATTGTGTCACGCCCCCTAACATTAAAATAGAAAAAGGGATCCCCCATGTTTTCCTCCTCACGCTGTGGCTTATCCGCCTTATTTCAAGAGGCCAAGCAAGCCCAAAACCACCTTCACCATGAACTGCCGTATCGAGATTACGATCCCATTGAGCGGGTGTTCGACAATCCCCACTCTCGCGGTTTTGGCTTTAAAATCAGTGTCCTTGGGGGCGCTAACGACGATTTAATTCAGTCGTTAAGCCACCTCATGGGGGATTTGCCTGCAGGGGATAAATGGGACTATCAAGTGCAGCTGTTTGGTCACAACCGAGTGGCGCACTATCTCGAAGGAAACCAAGCTCTACTCAGTCAGCGAGGCGGTATCTGCCAGAAGCTGGCTAACGATGACGCCATTTACGCCCACTACGCCGCGCAGCACGGTTTTTTACACCGACAAAAAAACAATCGCTTTGATTTGCGCGATTACGACGCGTTCTTTTTTGTCTCCACCACGGAAAAAGACCCACAAGAGCTGCTTGATGCGCGAATGACTCTAGAGACAGGACTGGCGCAGCTTGGTTTTGATTTACTGCCCGTCACGCCTGAGATGTTGCTGACCGATGTGAGTGATATCTTAAACTTTGATAAACGACAAGACCGGCCAAAGGAAAAAGGCTACAACCCGTTAGAGCCTTTGAACCTGCAAGCCCTCTCTCCCGATACCGAAGCGTTAACGCATCGTGGCCATATCGCCACCCGTCATACCAATGACCAAGGGGAGGAGGTGCGCACACGGCTGGTCAATTTGGGACTTTCTCGTCTGCCTGGGGATTATCGCTTGTACGCCTTACCTGAGGCCTTTTCTTCTCTTCGCAACGTTTCTCGTAATATCACTTGCCCTCACCGCGTCACGTTGAGCTTTCGTAATGAGCCAACCGGTAAGCAAAATGCGGATAACGATAATAAGATAAAAGACTTAACCAAGACGGTGAACAGCCAAATGGCGCTGCTGGCTCCAACAGCGGAAGATGAGCTCAAAGAGCGAAAAGCCCTACAAAAAGGTCTGTTGTCTAAAGAGTTTACCATTGCGTCTATGGTACTCACGGTCTCCCTGTTTACCGATAAGACCCACCAGAAAAAAGACACCCAAGCGGCGAAGGAGTCATTCAGCCATGCTGGCCTTGATATCATTCCCCTGAAAATGAATCAGCCACAAGCGCTGCTTTCAACGTTGCCTTTTATGATGAGCGAAGGGTTGTGGGGCGATTGTAAAAAAGCCGGCCGAGTTCGCACGTTAAAAAGCTCTAATCTGGTGAACCTCTTCCCTCTCATCATGGATTTTTGTCAGTTAAAAGGCGGCGTATTGCTGCCCACGATGCGCCAGCAAATTTCTTTCTTTAACCCTTTCACCTGTGGCAGTGATAACCAAAATATCGCTCTGACCGGCGGCTCAGGCGCAGGGAAAAGCTTTCTGGTTCAAGAGATTGCCGAAACGGTTTACGCCATGGGTGGTAAAGTGTGGATCCTCGATAAAGGGGCCAGCTATAAAAAATTGACGCTCAGCCTTGGGGGGACGTACATGACGCACGCCAACATCTTCTTAAATCCCTTCACGCATTTAGGCGCCATGCAAAGTGCTGAGTTTGAGTTTGTGGATGATGACGGTAGACCGGTCGACCCCATGATGGAAGCGCTCGATAATATCACGGCGTTGTTTGCCACCATCGCGTCACCCTACGTCCCACTGACGGCGTTTCAACAAAGCGTCTTAGGCGATGCGATAGTGACGGCATGGGAGCGTAAAGGTAATCAAGCCTTGGTGGATGATGTCAGAGACGCCTTGATTGAGGTTGCTGGAGAAGAAAGCGACCGACGCATCAAAGACATTGCGGTGCAACTGAAAAAGTTCTGCACCGACGGCATGTACAAAGATGTGTTCAACAAGCCCTCCATGCTCGACCCCAGTGTGGAAATCACCACGCTGGAGCTGGATGGGTTTCCGCCTGCTGTGCTCAGACCCGTGATTTTTGCGTTGATGGTGTCGATTAACCAGCAGATGTACCTGGCTGGCTCTCGCTCTACCCCAAAGCTGTGCATCATTGAAGAAGCCTGGAGCCTCCTCTCTGGGGCAAACGAGCAAGCGAGGGAGTTCATCAACACCGGTTATCGCACCGCCCGTAAGTTCGGCGGCGCTTTTTGTACAGTGACTCAAGGGATTGAAGACTTCTTTAGCAACGAGGAAGCCAAAGCCTGCTACAACAACTCCGATATCCACATCATTCTTCGTCAAGGGGAAGGGTTTGATGAGTATCTGATCCAAAACCCGGATGCCTTCTCACCGTTTGAGCAGCGCCTCATTAAAAGTTTCGCTCCGTCTGCCGAAGCGGGATACAGCAGTGCGCGCATCAAAGCGGGTGGCCATGTCACCTATCACCGCTTTTTCGCCTCTCCGGTGAAACGCGCCATGTTCTCAACCGAGCCTAAGGAGTTTGAGTATTGTGAAAATCTTTATAAACAAGGCCACTCACTGGAGCGCGCCATTGAGCAAACCTCCAGGCACTTTTATGGCAAAGACATTGACGCCTTTAATCAAGCCATTGGGGCGAGCGCTTAAATCCCCCCTTTTTCTTTTGGTCGCTGGACTGGCAACGACAAATGCCGCTGGAAAGAACTTGGGCCAAGTGGCCCCTATCTTCCCCATCGGTGAGATTGACATGCTGGAGTGGATTGACCAAAGACTGAAAGGGTTTGAGGCCAGTGGTCAATTAGCGGACATGCAAAACGAGTTCACGGAGCGCGCCAAGCAAAGCATTGAAAACCCACCGCCCGTTGCAGGCTTAACCACCACGATCAACCCCCGCACCTTTTACGTTGACCCAAGCATCACCCTCCCTAAAGACATTATCGCCCCCACTACAGGAGCCGTGATTGCCAAAGCGGGCACCAGAGTGAACCCCTTTGAACCCCGCACTTGGCCAAAGGTCGACGGTCAAAACGTTCTACCACGATTTGAGTTAAGTAAGGTGCTGGTCTTTTTTGATGCCAGAGACGCGCAGCAACGAAGGTTCGCCAGCGAGTATCAAAACGCCAAGCCAATCAAGTGGGTACTGACAGGAGGCAGCCCGAATGAAATGGCGACCTTATTGGACGCAAGAATGTATTTTGCGCAGCAAGGCCACTTAACCCAATCGCTTAACATTACTCACGTCCCAGCGATTGCCTACCAAGAAGGCACGCGCTGGCGCATCGATGAGGTGAACGTATCGGGTTTGCACCCCTTGGCGATAGAGCAATAACAATGACATCGCATTGGAAGTGCGCACCTCCCTTGATCATGCTTCCAGTATGACGCTTTTTTCTCTTAACCAAGCTCGCTTTTGGCGGCGATAATGGGGCGAAGCCTCTTGTCGAGACAAAAGGAGTACCACGCTCGGCGTGGAAAAAGGACACCCCCATGACACAACGACACTTTCGTTTACTGTTGTGCTGCCTATTGGTTTTTATTGCCCCATCAACCCTAGCAGCCAGTGCAGCGTGTAAAAGCCGTTTTATTAACCCCATGACCGATATTTGTTGGGATTGCTTGTTTCCGATGACGATAGGCTCGGCCACCGTCATGCCTTCTAAGTACCCCGATACGCCCAACCCCACACTGCCTATCTCTTATTGCCCTAAACCGCCGCCTATCTTTGTGCAAATAGGCATCAACATTGGCTATTGGGAGCCTTATGCCTTAACCGATATCACGCGCGTCCCTTACTGTATGGTGAACATGGGCGTGCAAATGTCCGGCGCTAACACTCAGCGTATCGGTGGGCGCGTGACCGCCCGTGACAGTGACAGCAGTGACGGAGGCTTTTATCACGCCCATTGGTATAAGTACCCCGTCATTTATTGGCTGCAACTGATGCAATCCACCGCCTGCATGGCCACGGACGTTTTTGATGTGGCCTACATGACGGAAATTGACCCACTTTGGGACGACGATGAGTTATCCCTCATTCTCAATCCCGAAGCGTTACTGTTTGGTAACCTGGTGGCGCAGCTTGCTTGCGTGCCCGAAGCCCTGTTGACCTCCACTAATACTGCCTTACCTATTGATGCGTTATTTTGGTGTTTAGGCTCACAGGGCAGTGCCTATCCGCTCACCGGCACCACCAACTATCGAGACACGCCCATCCAGGCGGCGACACTCTTGATGGAAAAGCTGAACTACAAACTGCACCGGCAAGGGATCATCTGGGAGACGCGCGGCGAAGATGGCGCGATTTGTTATCAATATCCCGATCCTATTTTGCCAAAATCTCGTTATCGGTATCAAATGTCGGGGCCTATTCCCGATGCCGCCTGGTGTCACCCGTACACCACGACAACCACACTCTGGGAAGCCGGCCATGACAACCCGGTGACAGGGGATAACTTTGGTTTTGTACAATGGCGAAAGCGCAACTGTGTCTTTTTATAAGGTGACGCGATGATGCCCATTCTTCCCCACAAAAATGAAACGGACCTCTTTATTGCCAGTCACCCTGACTCCCTTACCGATTTTTTAAAAACAGAGCTCGCCAACCACAAGCACATTTACTGCTGTTTCCCGCTCTCGCAGTTTTGCTTCTCGTTTTGTCGCGATCTCAATGCTCGTAAGGTGCTGTCAATCAGCTTCCAAAACGCTCACACCCTCTACCCACCCTTTCAGCGGCCATAATGAAGAGGTTACTATGACCATTCCATCTTTTGAGAGCACCTTTAGGCGCTCTCTTGTTTTTCTGTGTTTTTTTATCGCGTTACCCGCCCAAGCTTACACTGAGCAAGAGCTCAAAGCTTTTGCCAAGCTTGAGCAAAAAATGACTCAACAACCGGAGGCGGCGAAGACGTGGCCTACGGACGACATACAAAATAAAGCCCAGGCTTATCGAGAAGAAGCGCTGACTCTCAGCCGCAATGTTCAAGATTTGATAAAAGAGGAGAGCCTGTCCCCCTTATTGGGGCGACAAAAGCCCACGCGCCACCCTGACCAAGCCCCAAAAGGGGTAATGGTGTTTGTTTCACTCACCATGCCCAAGACCGCGCTCAAACAGCTTCTGATGCAAAGTGAGCACTTAGGCGTTCCACTGGTGATACGCGGTGTCTTACCTGAAGGTTTTCCGGCCACGGCCAAGCGGATCGAGGCCTTGATACGCTCCCCCAATAAGGCGCCCATTCAAAGCGGCTTTTCCATCAGCCCTGATTGGTTTAAGCAATTTGATATTCATCGCGTACCGGCCTTTGTTTCGGTCAAACAAAACCGTTGCTTACCTAAGCAGCCTTGCAAAGCCAGTGACTACGACATCCTTTACGGCAACATTTCACTTTACCAAGCTCTGGATTACCTCGCGGCCGGGGATGCGCAGCAAAACATTCATCCACTGTTGCGCGCGCTCTATTCCCAATAACCCTCTTTCGCCCCCAACTTTTGATGAGGTGCTCCTTATGCGGATTTACGCCTGGACTGCGCTCACGCTCAGTTTTTTTTCGACTCTCGCGCTGACCAATGAACAACACACCTTTACCGAGAGCGCCAATTGGGCAAAACAAACGGCAAGCCAAGCGCTCGCGCCTCATGCCCTGCCACTCAATGTTGATGACTATTGCAAAGACGCCACGTGTCGAAAAGAGATCCGCAGTCCAAAAGAATCCACACTGTCAGACAGTGAGATCAATGCACAAAAAGGGACAGAGTTTGTGACCAATGGATTGGCTCAAGACATCAACACCCACTTTAATAAAGGGCGCCCCGATGTGAAAAGCGACCCAGCGATGCGCTTTGCCTTACTCGGCCAAGAGAATGCGTATGAAATCACTCACGGTCTCTCAAATGCCTATGTGGATTGTGATAGCGGCTCCCAGTGCCTTATCGAACACATTCCTAAACAGTGTCATCGTCCAACGAATAACAACGTGCCTTGTACAAAAGTCCCCGTTGCCTCCGTGAGCACCGGTGAGGTGAACTACCGCTGTCCATCCGGTTGGACACAACAAGGGAGGGATTGCCAACGCCCCCTCCCACAATGCCGATACAATAATGACAATTACGTGAGGCAATCAGGGACTAGAAAAGGTTTTTCGGGATCAGAAACCACGTATTTTTGGGATGGAAAGATAGTCTCTCCCAACCAAGGCTACACGCTTGGCGATTTAAAACATACCATCAACTTAAACTGGCAATGGAGCGCATACTGGCATAAACGCTACGAGATTTGTCGACCCACCACACAAACGAAAAAAGCCACCTTGAGCTGCTCAAACGGATTCTCCTTATCCGGAGGGAACTGCATCAAAAACACCATGATCTGGCGAACACAATGCCGCCTGATGAACTCGTGCCAGGTCACTCGCCAGCAATGTATTGAAGGTCGAGCCACCCGCACCATTAATGGCATTCCCACCACGCTCAATTGTTGGAAATATCGGATAGACCATCGTTGTGACCGCCCTAACACCTGCGCAAACCTCCCGAAAGACTGTACGACTCAAACTCAACATTGCAGCCTTAAGCAAAATGGGGTGTGCATCGAGCAAGAGGTCACAAAGCGTTGTGCTGAGAAGACATGCCGAGCCACTGATCTGCAATGTGGGGAGCACTCCTTCTGTCTTGACGGGGAGTGTTACGAGGGGGCGCCCAAATTGAATAGCAATTTTGATAAGTCCGTTGCGGCACTGGCAGGGCTTGCCGAAGCCGTGAAAGACATCGGCGACCCACCCAAAATATTCACGGGAAAGCCGATGAAGTGCAGTAAGAAACTCGCGGGCTTCAACGATTGTTGTAAAGACTCAGGATGGGGGCAAGGATTGGGAGCGAAATGCAGCGAAGCGGAAGAAGCGCTGGGGGAAGCCAAAGAGAAAGGCTTAACCCTGTACGTGGGGCAATACTGCGCCAAGAAAGTGCTTGGTGTCTGCACCCGTAAAAAGCGCAGTTACTGCGTTTACGACAACAAGCTGGCCAAAATCATCCAAGAGCAAGGGTCTCTTCAGCAACTGGGTAAACGGTTAGGCAGTGCTAAAAATCCCACCTGCGCCGCCATTACGCCCGAAGAACTGGGTCAAATCAATTTTGAATACATTGATTTTAAAGAGTTCTACCCGGACATGCGTGCCAACACCAACCTCCCCAACTTTGATGAAATCAAGAAACGACTTCAAAGTGCCACAGGCGGATAACCGCCTCCACGGAACCAAGGTCTATGATGATGAAAAACCCTCTGCTTTGCGTCCTTACCCTAGCGCTGCTGACTCACCTCCATCCAACTCTTGCTCAGGAAACCCCTCCTGGGTGGCGATGGTACAACGAGCCAAAAGCAATGCCCGTTAAACCCAAACCTAAGCCGCTGCCAAGTAACACTCAAACCACCGTCTCAAGCCCTAAAACCTTATCGGCCACCGAACAGATGGCCTGGTTTCACTCTGTGCATATTGAAGCGCAAAACGACGCGGCCATTCATCCCAAAGATAAAGACAAGCTCTCAAAGTTTTTAGCGTTGAATCATTTTATCACTGACCAAACCGACCAATTAGGCATGACCTTTAAAGCGCTGCTGCTCGAAAGACCGGAGTTCTCTTACACCAAAGACCATCCGACCGAGCAAGCGGCAAGACAAGTGTATTTAGCACTAGAGGACAAGAAGAAAACCGACGCGGTTGAAAAGATGAAACAAGACGGATGGGGCTTTTTCTTTGTTTATGAAGGAAAAGATACGCTCAGCCAGCAACTCGCCCCGTCCATTCAAGCGTTTGCTGACCAATACCATTTTGAGCTCCTTGGGATCAGTAATGATGAAACCTTCATCACTCACCTCAAAGAAAACCGCCACAACCAAGGCAAAGTCACGGTGCCTTTTACGCCCGCCTTGATTTTGGTCCAGCCAAGCACCGGAGAGATGAAGCCACTGGCGTACGGCTGGATAAGCAAAAATGATTTAATTGGGCGCTTTTACAACGTCGCCACCAACTTTGAGCAATCGGATTTTTAAAGCGAATCAATCCATATAAAACCACCAAACGCCATAAACAGAGCCAGTATGGCAAGTCACTCCAACCATAGTGCAACGTTTGATACAACACACCCAACTTCGTCCAGACCACTCTCTTAAATGATGTTCACTTTCTTTTATTTCTCCTTTTACCCTAAAACGTAAGGAGGCGCTATGCCATTTCTTTGTACCCTTGCGCTGGCTTTTTTAATTCATGCCGCCAGCGTACACGCGGTCATGCAAAACCAGTATGCCCTGGTGTTCTTCTTTGAAAGCACCTGCCCGTACTGCCATAAGACCGCTCCTAAAATCACTCGCCTTGGCGAACGATTTCAATTACCGGTTTACGCCTTTTCTGTTGATGGGCCGGGCATTCCAGGGTTTGAGGTCCCTATTCCTGTCACACCAGAAATAGGCAAGACCTTTTTTCCCGCCCAGAGGAAAACGGTCATGCCTGCGACCTTCTTAATGAACGTAAACAGCCGTAAGTTCTCACGTTTGAGCATTGGAGACGTCCCAGAAAGCACGCTGGCTCAAAGCCTTCAGCACGCCCTTAACGACCCGCGAGTACAGGAGGCTCTCCAATGACGCGTTCACTTTCCCACCATTTATCCACCGTTTCGGTGCATAAGCGAGTTATTCCTTTATTTCTCATCAGCTTAACAAGCGCTAGCCACGCCAACACCAACCACTCACTGGCCCGCTTTTTTGATGATTCAGGGTATAACGCCAACGTCTCGAATCCGACCGCTTACCAAGGGCAATCGGCCAACTACTACACCGGGGGCAGTTTGTTTGTGCGTAATCAAATCGTCGAAGCACAGTTGGTCAGCGTCACGGTTCCCTCCATCAGTGCGGGGTGCTCTGGCATTGATATGTTTATGGGGGGATTTTCCCACATCAGCTCAGACCAACTGGTGAAACTGGGCAAAGCTGTAATTCATAATGCCCCTCCTTTCATTGTCAATTTGGCCCTGCAAACCTGGGCGCCGCAGCTCAAGCAAAACCTGGACAATCTCCAAGCCAGGCTCGACAAATATCTCAATCAATCGGTGAACTCTTGTGAAGCCGCGCAAGCGTCCATCGGTGGACTGGCCGCCTTTGCCGCTCCTGCCACCAAAAAGCACGTCTGCGCGACGCTCGGTACACAAAACAACGCCTTCTCGGATTGGGTACAAGGTCAACATGAATGTGGCGCAGGGGGCAAAGCTGCGGATCAGCTAAAGGACGCCAAAAAGGACCCAGCCCTGAAAGACATGACCCAAACCCATCACAACGTGGTCTGGTCCGCGATCATGAATAACGCTTTTTTGTCCTCTGACAAAAATTTAGCGCAATTTATGATGAGCTTGTCAGGCACTTACGTGTACGACAAAAACGGCAACCCGCGTTACTACCCGAGCCTTTTGACCGACAACAACAATCTGGTCAATGTCTTGCTTGAAGGGGGGCAGGCGGACGTTTATCAGTGTCGCAAAACAGCCCCTGAGGCGTGCATTACCCTCGCCAAGCGCAATAACCTCTCCATCACTCAAGCCAACGGGATTCAAAACCAGATACGCACACAGCTGGAATCGATACTGCAAACGATAGCCACCGACCAAAAACTCACGGAGAAACAAAAAGGGTTTCTGGATCTGACTCAAACCCCGGTACTCAAGTTCTTTATTGACGACTTATCCGCCAATCAATCGCCCGATACCGGCAACTACTCACGAATGATAGCGGTGGAGCTGCTTAACCAGTACCTCGTGAGCATGTTAAATGTTGCCCGCCAATCCTTGGCCAACACCAATAACAGCCAGGATGACATCGCTCTCATCACGCGTGATGTCGATAACGCCAAACGCTTTACTGCGGGGCTGGCCGACAAAGCCATTGAAGCACTCAACCACCGTAATCAACTGATTGACTCGCAAAGAAAAACCGCGCAGCAAAGCACCAAAGAAATCAGCACGACCACCAAACCGATACCGGCTTATAGGAACTAACCGATGATACTCGAATATTACACTTACACCTCCGGCGAAGTGGTCAACAAAGCCTTTAATGCGTTGGCCACGTTTTTTAGAACCAATACCTTTGGGGATTACTTACAGATGTGCATGATGCTGGGGCTTATCACCAGTTTGTTTATCTTCATGCTGTCACGCAATCCTAAAGATCTCATCAAATGGATGGTGGTGTTTTTTGCCGTCCCACTGTTTCTTATCAATATGAAAGCCGACATGCTCATCATCGATAAGACGCAACCGGGTAAGGCTTACAAGGTGGATAATGTGCCTTACCTCGTGGCCGTGCCTACTTACTTTTTCTCTTCGATCATGGTGGGGATGGCCGAAGGCGTGGAAGGCATTTTCACCACCTCCGACGATGAGCGTTATGGTCGTACTGGGATGCTGTTTGGCTCTGAGCTGTATCAGCTCTCAAGACAATCCAGAATCAATGAGCTGGAGCTACAAAAACTCTGGCGAGACTACTTTCATAACTGCATGATTGGGGATGTCAGAATCAATGGAAAATACACTTGGGATGAACTCTTTGCCGCGCCTGATATTTTTGCCTTTCTAGACGGCGTTAGGCAAAGCCCACTGCGCGCGCTCTTTCTTGATGAAGGGGGCGGCCGAAGCAGCTACAAACTGTGTGAAGAAGCCTACCCCATCATCAAGCAGCGCTTTAATGATGCCGCCGATAAAAACATGAGCTTGTTAGCGCATCAATTGCTTGGCAAAGACGCGGACCGTTATAAGCCCCAAGTGGTGCAATCGCTGCAGCGCAGCTACAACAAATTTTTTGCCATCAGTACCAGCGCGTCCAACACCATCAAACAAAATATGTTGATGAATGAGCTGCGTTACAACTTTGATAGCCTAGATCCAACGCAAGCCGCGCTCAATTACGCCTACACCACCAACAAACTGCAAACCACCTCGATGTGGGCGTCCTTAGGGTTAATGGCAAGAGAATACTTACCGATGCTCCATACGATGCTGTTTATGTTGTTCGCGTGTTTGGGCTTCTTTGTTGCCGGTGCCACGGTCATTCCTGGCTTAACCATGATGGTGCTCAAAAACTATGTTGGGACGTTTGCCTTTTTGGCCACCTGGCCAGCCTTATTTGCCATCATCAACGGCTTTCAGCTTTGGGGATTGGAATCTCTGTCTACGGATGTCTCGGGGAAGTTCGGAGGGCTGGTGCTCTCCAACGCGAATACCGCGGATGAGTTGCACAGCCGCTTCGCCTGGATGACCGGTATTTTGATGATAGCCGTCCCTATGATAGCCAAAGGGATTTTAAAAGGCGGTCAAGAAGTCCTGTCAAGCATGAACTACCAGCTCTCAAGCATGATTAACTCGACCAATGCCAGAGCCAGTGCCGCGGCGTCCTCGGGTAATCTAGATTTTGGCAGTATGCAGATTGACAACCACAGCATGAACAACACGCATGCCAATAAGTTTGATACCAACACCCTCGCCAACCAAGGTCATACTTACACCCAAAACCCAGACGGCTCGGTGACCACACAACATGGCGATGGACGCACCACCTACGACAGCACACAAACCACCAGTCGCGGCAACATCAGCGCCAACACGCAAAGCATGCTGCAAGAGAGTGTGGCGAATGCCCGCAATCAAACGCAGCAAAACCTGGCTCAAACCAGTACCCAACTAAGTCAAACCCTCCAAGGAGGCGCTGCGCTGAGCGACCGCTGGCATGACAGTGTGGGTAAAAACCTGGCTTACGGTGAAGGCAGCACCAGTAGCTTTAACACTCAAGTCAGCGAAGGTATGAATGACATGCAAACGGCGGTGAACAGTGTGAGTCAACAAACCGGCTGGACGAAAGAGCAATCACACGCTTACCTACAAAGTGTCTATGGCGGCTTCGAGGGCAGCGTAGGCACAGGCAAAGGCACGTCGCCCTTCAATTTAGGCGCCAGTGGTGGCGTGAAATGGTCTGATGATGAACGTACGGCGTACAGCAAGATGAATACCGAGCAAAAGCAGCAGCTTGAACAAGCGACGCAGCAATACACCGAAGGGGCCAATGCCGTGACCAGTGCCGGCAGGCAGGTGGACAACAAAGATACTCGAACGTCGGTTGAGCAGTTTGCGCATGATTTTGCGATTAACGCCAGCAACACCAAGTCTCTTGGTGCAAGTGCATTACAAAGCCAATCAGACTTGAGCGCACTCTCGAATACTCAAACCCGCCTAGACTCTGGCAGTGCCAGCTTTACAGCCAACGCGATTCAAGGCTTCCAGAATTACTTGGAAACGACAGCTAAATTAGACCAACCAGACGTCCAACGTCTAATGACCGCGCACCAACCGGAAGATATTGCGCAGGCGAAAGAGCAATGGCAATACTACACACGCACCGAAGCGTTCGCCACCATGGCGGGGCTCGATGGTGACGCGGCAAAAATTGTGGGCAAAATGAACCAAGCGCACCAAGCCACCACCCCAACCCAACAACCAGAACTGACACCCGAGCAAAACAACACGATGGAGAAGGGATGGGCTAGTACCGTCGATACCGTGGCTGCTGCCCGCACGGCTATGCTGCACAACAATGAAACGGGCGGACTGTTTAATCAAGCGCGCTTTGATGGGGTTACCGATGATGTAAAACTTCAACAAGAGGAAGCGCAGAAACCCATCATCAAACCTGAGCCGATGATTGAACTGACAGTCAAGTCGCAGGTAGAAAAGGAGATCACTAGACCCGAAAGGACGGAATACGTCACCTCCGACCAAGCCTATCCTGCGGTGCCAAGATACACACAAAATTCGAAAGAATAATACTTAACTAGGTGCATAAAAAAGAACTTTATGCACAGCCTAAATACTGGTATTATGATCAGGTATCTAAAGGGAGAATGACCATGAAAACAGTCTTACCATTGCTACTGCTTACTTGTGCGAGCGTGCAAGCTCAACCCCACTCTCCTGAGCTCACCCAACTTCTGAGCGAGATACATGAGCAATATGACACAGCAACGTTAGCTATGCCTAAAAGAGCAATGGCAGACATCACCAAACTGCCCTACTTCTTGCAGCACATAGATGAAACGGACACCGTAGAGTCCATACGCTTAAACGCCTACTTGCAAGGTTTGCATACGGCGTATTTTGACAATGCCTATAATCAAAAACGCCTAGGTGGTGGAAGCTGGTTCTGTATGCGCGACACCATGGCACTCGACCCAAGGCGTCACCCTGAGTTTATTGTAGAGCTCATCTGGAAGGTGTTAGATAAAACGGCAAAAATCGATCCAGAAGGTTTTAGACAAGGAAATTATGCAGCAGCTTTTAGTGTAGACACGGCAACTGTCATTAACTACGGCTTACAAACCGAATACCCTTGCTACAGCCCTATCCCTAAATCGTTACAATTTAACGGCTGGAAATATTAATCTCGGCATAGGATATCCATCGAAAGTGAATGTAATTTCAGGAACAAAGCCAGTACGAGAAAATAGGAACGGGTTAAATGTCTTTGTTCTAAATTAGGTATTCGTTGGCCGCTGCTGTTTGGGCGCAAGAACGTTCCTTTCGACCCTATAAAGTATCCTCTTAAAATGGCAGCGATCGCATCGATACGCTACTATTTGTTCTAATGAATCATTAGAGTAGTAGCTCTAGCTCATTTCTGCCCCAAAACTTGTTAGATCAAATGCTCTACACATTTTAGGGGCGTACGCTTTACCCTACTAAAAGTTATCCGATAGAGTGTACCCCAAAATTATTGAGCCTTCATTGTGATTGTTTGGCCTGTTAAACTGCCTTTTTAATTAGTTAAATCATCAAACTATCTTGTTGAGGATTATAAATCACTGAAAATATTGTTATTATCCTTCGTGTCTATCAGTAGAACCGACTCCCATGAGATATCAATCCGCTCCTGTAGCCCCAGAAGAACGACAAGAAACCACAAGAGAACGTGCAGAACGTCAACGCCGAGAGCGTCAAGAAGAGTTGAGATATACCGCGAGTGATGAGAAGCGATGGAAGGAAAATCGTGAACGGGTTCTTCGAGAGAGGGAGCGAGTTAAATTACCTCCAATCGAAGAAGTGCCTGAAAACCCAGAGTTAGACAGTGTTAGTTTTGATGATTTTTATTATTCTGTAGCGCCATCTTTTGCTCATAATTCAATTATAGAAAAAGGTTTGATTCCAGCCACAGAAGAACTAGTTTTAAAAGGTGCAACATGTGGAAATAATGATCTTTCTAAACGATCATTAGCCAATAAAAGATTACTATATCAAGCATCCTGTTCGGGTAGAGCTTTTCAGCGTGAGTTGTTTGATTCGAATGTTATTAAATTAAAAGAAGCTGTAAAAGAACTTTCTTCTAGTAATCTTTCAATGAAAGAAATTACTGATAATATCAAATATGAATCTAGGTATTTACCTGAGTTTAGAAAAGAAATTGCAAAAAACTTTATCAATGGAATACCCGATAATAATTTTATAGCTACAACGCTATTAGGTGCCAAAAAAGTAAATAGGACAATATCTAATCAAACTACAATCGATAAATGTTTATCATTGGACAATGATATTGAGCTAAAAGACATTTTATGTTTCAGTGCTTATGAAGCAGCGAGTAAGGAAGCGTTCGAGAATTGCTTAGGTAAATTATATTTAACTACATCGATAGATAATATCGCAAAATATACAGGATATAAGTGTGATCCGAAAAAAGAGGATGATTATGCTTACCTTTATCGAGTTCCTAAGAGTTTAGTTATAGTTGCAGGGGAAGATACGCAAGAAGCGGGGGCCGTTTTTACAACAACTGTAATTCCTCCGAGTAATCTAGAATTCATGAAGACTAAACCGAATAGAGTGTATAAAAAAGAAGATTTTAAAAATGAACAATTTGAGCCTTTAAAAATAAATTTGTAGGAATAAATGTGTCATTTATTTAACGTAACGTCACTTGGTGCGCACCTAACATAAACCAATCTTTTTTCTAGTGCGATTTCACTTATCGCACTAGCTCTTCACAACTCACTTTGCCATACCTGTTGTTATTCATGGTTTGCTAATATTCTATTTTGCGAAACTCATTTTTGTCCAAAAACGTGTTTCAGATGATTGGTTTCAAGTGTGATCACCAAGCGATTCTGTCGTATCTTAATTACCAAGAAACAGACCTCAGCATTCAGCCCTTATAAACAAAGGGCTGGCGACTCACATTGAACTTTTCTGAAATGGGCCCAAATACACTCGCCCAATCACTGTCCGGTGATGCCCATCATCAACATAAAGCTCACCATCTCTAATTACACAGAGACCAATTTCGCTTTTCTTCTTAAAAATAGTCATCAGGATTGCTTTGAAGGTTTCGAGTATAACGCTGACCACGTTCGAGACCGTAAGGATTATCAGAGAAAGGAGATAAAACCAACCAAGTTTTGCCAGCATGTCGGGGCTCTAGACTCCCCCCCCGTCGGAGAGATGAACATCCGTGACTTACCTTCGGCATGCGTAAATTTTTTCATATCAGAGCCCTACACAGCAATACCATTAGCCAACAACCGTTCAATTGTTGGCCAGCTCATCTGCATACACAGGTAATTATCTAAAAAAGTACTCAATTTCACTCACAAGGAACCACGATGCCTAGACCTAAACGCGCGTCCGGCAACCACTTTACCCGTGGCGGACAAATTACTTTTCACTCCATTCGGATGTTCTTTCAAGTCAACAATACCTTAGTCTACGCCGCCATTTGGTCGGTGATAGCGCTCACTGGCGTTCTAACCTGGCTACGCGCGCCCGATAACGCCTTTTGGTCTGTGTTCTACTACTGGCGCAACCATATCTATGCCAGCCTTGGGCACGATCTTAACAGCGAAATCACGACGTTCTGGAGTGGAAAACGCTACGTTGGCACGCTCGCTTCCCAACTGGAAAACACCCAACTCATCAATCTCTACGATAACGTGATACGCCAAATACAAATCAACTTCTTAATTGCCATCGGGATTGCTTTCACCATCTTAATGTTCGCCATGATTTTCTTTAAACGACAAGGCGAAAAACAAAGTGAAGATTTTCACGTCCGAGGCTTTCAATACGCCGAGCCCAAAGTGCTCACTGACGATTTAAAAAAACGGGCAAAGAAACTCAAAAAACAGGGTGTTGGTAACGGACGGATTTCTGATTTCAAAGTGGATGGGCAGGCCTTATTTAAACATGAGTTTGAAGTTCAGCATATGCTCATCGACGGCACCACAGGGGCCGGTAAATCCGTCATGCTTCGTAAACTATTACGCTGGATACGTAAACGTGGGGATAAAGCCATTATTTATGATAAAGGCTGCACCTTTACCAGAAAGTTCTTTGACCCTAGCCAAGACACCTTACTCAATCCCTTTGATGAACGCTGCGCCAATTGGAACGTCTGGTGTGATGCTAAGGATGCCCCTGATTTTGAAAACATTGCGAACGCGCTTATCCCGCAACATGGTGAAGGTGATCCGTTCTGGGTGGATTCCGCCCGGACTATCTTTTCTAGTGCAGCGTATCGCATGAGTCAAGATGAGAAACCCTGTTCGACCGCTCGATTGCTCAGCCTGATTTTGACCTCAGAGCTCGAAGCGTTGGGTAATTTCCTACAAGGTACGGAGTCGGCATCCTTGGTCTCCAAGGACATCAAAAAGACCGCCATCTCGATTAAGTCCGTGTTGGCCACTTACATTAAGAGCCTACGCTTTTTAGATGGACTGGATGAAAAAGACGGTCAAGGCCAACCCAAACGCAAGCCGTTTTCCATCACCGATTGGGTACAAGATGATAAACAAAAAGGCTTTTTATTCTTATCGAGTAACGCGCAGCAACACGCTTCACTGCGTCCTTTGATTTCGACTTGGCTTGCCATTGCCTCTAACGCTATTTTGGGACTCAAAGACGACGAAGACCGCCGTATCTGGGTGATTATGGATGAGATGCCGAGTCTGCATAAATTGCCTGAGCTTGATAACATCATTTCAGAAGTGCGTAAGTTTGGGGGCTGTTATGTGATTGGTCTCCAATCTTATGCGCAGCTCGTGAAAACCTACGGAAAAAATACCGCGGACGTTATTTTTGATTTACTCAACTCTCGCTTTTACTTTCGCGCCCCATCAGCGCAGATGGCGCACATCTCATCCAAAGATTTGGGTGAGCAAGAAGTGGATGTCTCAAGAGAGCACATTTCTTACGGTGCAAATGCGTTGCGTGATGGGGTATCGATTGGTCACCAAACCATCACCCGCCCTGTTGTCTCTAGCAGTGAAATCCAAGCCATGGATGATTTACAATGTTACCTTCGCGTACCAGGAAGCAGCTTTATCACTCAACTGGATTTGCACTTTGATAAGATGCGAGATGTGACACCGGCCTTTATCAAACGTGAACACACTCTATCTCCAGCGATGACTAAAGCATATCAAGAAGCCGTTTACTGTGAGTGTGTTGCTCCAGGGCTTTTCCTTAGTGAAGAAGAGCGTAATGCTCTCTCAAGCCGTCAATCAGAGCAATTTGAAACGCCAGAAGAGATGAAGCTGGAAACCGACCAAATCCAACAATCACAACGAAGTGAGACAGTCAAAGCATTAGCCAGCAAGGAGTCAGAAAAGCTCAAATCAGACAATGACCATCAAAAGCGCGCGCATCAAGAGCTCGACGAGTCGGCGATATCTCAAGATATAGAGATGGACGAGATATCTAAATGATAAAAGGGGAAATACCAGAAATGAGTGACAAAGACAGTCTCGTGTGTGAACACCAAGCGACCTTGTCGTACCATATCTATCAAGCAACATTGACGCTATAAGCAATAGATCACAGCTTTCAGTCCTTATAAATAAATGGCTGACAACACACATTGGACTTTTTGCTGAAATGCCCCCCCAACAAGGAGTTAGAGCGGCAAGGTTTTTTATTGAATCCCGTTAAACTTGTTGGCCTCATCAACCAATGGGCCAAACCAACTCATGCCAGACTTTCTAACGTCACATTTTGTATGTGCAGGGGAAATCATCCCAACAAAATAGCAGTGGTGCTCATTAAAATAGTCTTTCGTGTATACAAGGTAAGTGTCGCTCGTTCTTCCACGTAGATTGGTAGCGCTTTTCCAAGAGTCTTGATCTGCTTTCGTGAAATTTGTGCAGGTTGGGTCGAATACATGAATCTTTGAAAGATCGGCATCAACAACTGCTTGAGGGAAGTGAAATGCGTCCGTTTTACCTAAGTATGGTACTGGCATTTCACCAGTACCGATAGCATCGAGGTGTAGTTCGAGATGGACTTTAACAGCATCGAGGCTGTGGCCTAGGGATTCAACTTCTTTTTCAAACCTTGGAGAAAAGCTGATTTGATGCATTAATCCCTATTCCTTTCCTTAGTGATAGTATGTGTTGCTAGTAGCTGTTTTAAGCGCAGTTAAAAACTCATTTGAGACTTTTGCTTTGTCTGTAGGCTTAGCTGGTCGTAGTTGGGCTTCAATGCTAAGTACGTTACCAATCGCCATTCTCAGCTTAGCTACAGTCACTCGTAGTCTTCTGATCCCTGCAATAATATCATCAGGTAACTGAGTTGCGTTGTCAGCAAACAAATCTGTAACTTGTATGCGTAACATCTCTTCAGACGCTCGAACGAATGTATCGGCATCTAACAACTTCGCTGTATTTACGTCATCAAAATACAACTCTGGAGATGAAGACTCATCGATTTCTCGATACGTCTCACGCCAAGTCATAATCTCTTTGTTGATTTGAGAAATGGTTGCTTCAACAGAATTTAAAAAAATTGAGGTAGCCGCATGCGAACTCACACACTGCGTGCGTAAAGATATTGTAGATTGAGCTGCTTCTAGCAGCGATGCGCTGGCATTATTGCTGAGCGCTAACATTACTGCACTCATAACCATAACCTTACTCATGTTGAACCTTTGTTATTATTCTAGTCGCTTTTTACGGATAGCGATCAAAGATGACCGAAGATTATCCACGTTCAAAACCAGATTACAACCAAAATCATCCAAACCACAAGTCGAATTGCTGACGTTATTCAATGGTCAATTTTAGCAAAACGAAGCCGAATGCATCCTGTTAAAAGATACCTAAGAACCGACCATAAGATGTACATCTGATGCGCATAGCTGCGTACAGTAGCTCTGGGGGATAATTTTCGATGGTTTAAAGTTACTTTCAATCTATTTGCGGATGTTTTTTTAAGAAAAATGTGAATTGAATCGTGAGTTGTGGCCTTTAGGCTTTGTTGACCAGTACCGTCGATACAACAAAATTAGGCCCTGCACCAAAAGGGGGGTGAACAACACATTAAACTGCGTAAGAAACGCTGAGAGTTTTACCCCGTTATCGCCCCCTCCTCTTCAACCACATAGAGTCACCTGCGCACAAAAAGTTATCGAAACTATACCATTAGAAGTGGCAGTAAGAGCGACCGACTCTATCATTGGTTATTTCCTCGTTTGAATTTGCAGGGATCTGAGTTGGCATGCGCTTGGAGTGGTTAGAATCCGTTCTTGTTTGGTGTCAAACGGCAAAAACCAATAGGAAGACTGCCACCCAAAAGTAAACACCACTTAGCCTCACCTACCCCACCGTTAAACGCGATGAATCACTTAAATGCCGCTCAGGTTCCCTGTAAGCGGCAGTTTACGTTACATGAGGAAAAACCCATGCTTTCTATCAGTCCACTTAAATCCGCCTCTGGCGCAGCCAAATACTACCTTAATGAAGAAACCCCCAAAGACCTACCAGACGTCTCTTTAGAAAAAGATGCCAGCGATAACTATTACCTCAAAGAAAAAGATCAGGGAGAAAATACCTTCTGGCATGGCAAGCTGGCCATCGAAGCGGGACTGGTGGGTAAACCCGTAGAGCAAGCCACCCTAGAACCGGTGCTCTCTGGCAGTCTTGACGGTGAAACCATTAAAGGGAAACGGGAAAAACACAAATCTGGCTTCGACCTGACGTTTTCTGCGCCTAAATCCCTCAGCGTTCTTGCACTTATTGGCGGAGACAACCGCCTCATTGAAGCGCACAACAACGCCGTAAAATTTGCCTTAACAGAGCTTGAAAAAGACGTTGCACAAGTCAAAGTTACTCATGAGAAAGGCGTTCAAGAATACGAAAATACGGATTCGATGCTATTTGCGGTCGTGCGCCACAAGACCAGCCGTGAAAACGACGTGCAAGTGCACTCGCACGCGCTAGCCGCTAACATGACGCGCGATAAAAAAGGAGACTTACGCGCTTTATCAACCAGCCTAAAACAAAAAGGGGGCGTGATTAACGGTACAGGCGAGCGCATTTACAACTTCCAAAAATACTACGGTATCTTGTACCAGAGCCAATTGGCTAAAGATGCACAAGCACTCGGTTACTCTACGCGAGGCGTCGGCAACGGTCAGTTCGAAATCAGCGGTGTCCCTCAGCCTATTCTTGATGCGTCATCCACTCGCAAACAGCAAATTGACCAACATACACTCGATTTAGGCTTTGACTCTCGCGCTGCGCGAGATGTCGCGACCCTCGATACTCGTAAAAACAAAACCTACCAGAGCAGTGACAACCTCAACAGACAGTGGCAAAGCACCGTAAAAGAGCAAGGGTATGAGCCGGCTCAACTTGTCACCATGGCGCAACAAGTGAAGGAAGCGCAAAATACCCCGCCACTCGGTGAAACCAAAGCCGCCATCAGCAGAGCCATTGATCATCTAGGGCAATACAGCACCGCGTTACACCTAGAAAAAATCATTGAACTCACCGCCTCAGAGTTCACCAAAGGCGGCGTGCAACTCAACGCCCTTGATATCAAAAAAGTCGCGGATGAAATGATTAAACAGGGCGACTTGATAGGGCTCAGTCAAAAAGGGCAATACACCACCAAAGGCTTAATTGATAACGAACAAGCGCTTATCGACAGCACCCAAGGTCGGGCGCATCACATGCGCACCCACGTTGAATCTAACACGCTCAACAAGCTCGCTATCCCTGAAAACCAGCAGCGCCTATTGACCGAGCTTTATCACTCCACTAAACAGTTCCATGTGGTCAATGTACACGGCTCATCACAAGGTATTGCGCAGCAGCTACTTAATGTAGGCAATCACAGTGGTAAACGCGTCCAATTGGTCTCTCAAAGCGTGAAAGCCAAGACAGAGGGCATGGAGAGCGTACAGCGCAAGAGTCAAACACTCAGCGCTTGGATAGCCCATACCTTTTCACCAGAGCAGCGCCACACCACCCATAGCTTACTGCAAAGTGATACACCGCTGACCAATAAAGACATCTTGCTCATCGATGACGTCAACAAGATGAGCACCAAGGAACTGTTAGATCTTACCGCCAAGGCAAAGCAATTCAACGCCAAAATGGTGATGTTAAACCGCGTATCAAGCCGCCAGGGGTATAAAGCCAATAACGCTATCTCGCTGTATCAAAAGGGTAATGTGGAGAGTCATTCCTGGGTGAACAGTAAACCCATCAACACCGACGTAAGGCTACATGACAGCGACACTGAGAGGATAGCACGCGTTTACGCTGACTTGCCTGATAAAGCCAATACTCAAGTGATCGCCACCTCAGGCATTGAACAACGGCGATTAACTGAAGCCATTCGGAACAGGCTCAAAAACACCGGCATCCTCGCCAGACACGAAACCACCCTATTCACTCAAACCCCTCACCACCTATCCAAAGCGCAACAACCCCTCGTTCAACACTACAAACCAGGCATGACACTCACCCATTGGGAGAAAAACAAACCTCAAAGCTTTGTCATTGCCAGCATCGATAAAGAGAGCAACACCATGACCACACTCAGTCAACGCGATGGACAATCACACATCTTTGACCCGTCCAGTCGCACCTTTAAGCACATGAAGATGCAAATCAATAAACCGCAAAGTTTGAACATCGCCCAAGGCGAACGCCTTCGCACGTTAGGCAAACACTTCCCTGCCAGCTTGGACGCGAATCAAAGTTATCTCGTCACACACATTGACAAAGAAAGCCTCACGCTTAAGAGCAAAGGGGAAACGCAGCGCGTAAACTTAGAAAGCTTAAAAGACGCGCCGCTGCAATACGACTATGTTCACAGCGCCCACCATATTGAGCCAAAAGCCCATACCTTGTTGTCAGGCAAAGCGTTTACCTTGTCTAAACCCCTGATAAACGACCTAACCGAAAAAACAGACCGCCTTGATGTCTTCACGGATAAACCAGACAAAGCCCAAAGCGCACTCGAAAAAGAGCAGGTCTCCCCTTCGGCAATCGAGCGAGTGTTACAGACGCAAAATGTCAACGACCGCTACCTCCATGAAACGACCCAAGCCTTGTTAAAACAGGATGTGAGCCAAGCCCTATCTTCACTCGCGCAAGCGCGAAACGCCCCACTCATTGAGAAAGCAGTCAGCTTTGCCCTTAATCATCTCTCAGAGCGAGAAGCGGCATTTAGCCAAAAAGCGTTAGTCGTGGAAGCGGTGCGCTACGTCTTTGAAGAAGCCGAGGGCTCTGTTACTAAAGAGCAGATTGAAACAGAGCTAACGAAACGCAGCGACACCCTTTCTGCAGAGTACAGTGACGGTACACGCTGGACAACGCAAGCCGCGCTGGAGACTGAAAAGCGCATCTTGCAAAATATCACTGAGGGTAAAGACCAACATCAGCCTTTTGCTACGCCTAAGCAGGTGCGAGACTTTCTCGATACCAAGCTTCGCTTAACCCAAGGCCAAAAGGACGCCATCACCCTTATCTCGACCACCAAGGACAGCTTTGTGGCCATCCAAGGATTAGCCGGTACAGGTAAGTCCACCCTGCTTGAATCCAACATTGAACTTATCCAGTTAGTGAAAGAAGCCAGCCAGCAACCAGAGCAAAGCGTCATCGGTCTTGCGCCCACGCACGCCGCGGTTGCAGAGCTAGAAAGCAAAGGTGTGAAAGCGCAAACACTGGAAAGCTTGCTCTCTGACATCAGGCAAGGCAATCGAGAAGCCAGTGACTATCAACACACCTTGTTCTTTCTCGATGAAAGCTCCATGGTCAGCAACAAGCAAGCCGATGAGTTCACAAAGCTGGTCAATGACAGTCAGTCCAAAACAGTCAAATTGGGCGATAAAGAGCAGTTATTGTCGCTCAGTGCCGGTAAACCCTTTGAGCTGGCCATGAGCCAAGGTCGCATCGATACCGCTTACATGACCGATATGGTACGTCCACAAAATGACACCCTGCACAATGCACAGCAAAACACCATTGATAAACAGCCACTCAGCGCTCTAGACAAACTCCAGCAACAAGCCCCTGATACTCAAGGCAACAGTCAACACGTCATTTCTACGCTGGATGAAAACGACAAAGACCGACGCAGAGCGCAGCTCACCGCCACCGAAAAGCTGCCCTACGTAGTCGCCAAAGACTATTTAGAGCGCACCCCCGAAACGCGAGACAACACACTGATTATCGCGTACACCAACCAAGAGCGAGACAACATCACCGAACACATCCGTGTCGGTTTGATGAAAAAGAGTGAGTTAGGCAAAGAGAACGTCATCGCAACGAGGCTACGCTCAATCGGAGCCACGGGGGAAGAGCTCACGACCATGATGCCCTATCAAAAAGGCTTGATATTGAGCACCAGACCCGGTGAGTACGCGACAATCACTCACGTGGATTCAGAGCATGGCGTGGTGACACTTCAAGACGCGGCGACAGGTAAGACTAGGCCATTCTTACCGCGCAACCGTGACCACCGCTTCACCACACTGTTCTCTACGTCAGAAAAGCCACTCTCAACGGGCGATAAAATCATCACCCGCTTTACCGATAAAGACCGCGGTCTCAAAGCCAACGTCGAATACCGCATCACGCAAGCCAATGAGAAAGGCATCAAAGCGCAATCCAAAACAGGACAAACGCTCACCATAAACCCCAACGAGCTTAAAGATGGGCATTGGGACTACGCTTACAGTCGAACTGCAGACATGGCGCAAGGGGCCTCTTATCCCCACGTCATTACCGCGATACAAAGCAAAGCCGCACTGACGAACCTGAGACGGGCTGGTATCGATGTCACCCGTGCCAGCCAGCACATGCGACTCTATACCGACAACACCAAACAACTGGTCAAAAGCTGGTTATCCAAAGAAAGTCATAAAGCCAGTGCGATAGAAACCCTCAGCCAAATCCCACCCAAGGACACCACCTACTTTAACCGCAATGCCCTCCCATCCGAGGACGTTCGATTCCAAAATAAAATGGGTGACTTTGACTACAAGAAATTTAGGGAGCACATCAATAAGCAGCTACCAAAATACACGGAAAGTCTTGCCATGCAGTTATTAGGCAAGCCTAACCAATCTAAATCAGACCGTGATTACCTCACCTTTGGTCTTGGTCAATCCGCCCTCAAAATCACCCTGACCGGAAAGTACCGTGGTTATTTTAAAGACTACACGACAGGCGAAAAAGGCTCCTTGATTAATCTTATGATGAACCATAAGGCAATAAGCTACAAAGAGGCCATGAATGAAGCACACAAGATGCTCAACGAACCAGAAAAATACCAACTGGAGGAAAACAGCAAACATGAAAAATTGCTCAACACTACCCCAAGGCATATTGCGCAGTTTGAAGAAAGAGCCAAAGAGTACATTAGCCAAAGTCTGCCAATAGATGGCACATTGGCGCAAACGTACTTAAACAAGCTCGGTGTGAATAACATTGAAAATCGAAATGTTAAATTTCATCCTGCAGTGTATTCATCCGAAGACAAATCCCTTCACCCAGCAATGCTAACCAACATCCATAATAAAAAAGGCGAAACCAAAGCCATTGAAGTGACCTATTTAGACACTCAAGGAAATAAAGAAGAAAACCTAGACATCAATCCAAGAACCCTCGGGACAAAATCCAAGCAATTAACACACTTTCATCAAGGGGAGAATTTAGACTCCACCATCATCAGTACCTCAATTGAAAACTCGTTTTTAATTCGAGACCAAACCCAAGGACAGATTGATATTATCAATGTCAATCATAAGAACGACATCCAAAACATCTCTACCGATGAGCTGAGACAGAACATCATTATTGTATTAAATCATGGCAATCACGATTTAAACCCGAACAACATTGAAAAAATCGTCGAGAACTTTAATGGCCGAGACATTCAATTCATGTCAGATGATAACCTTAAAGATGACATCAAATCGTGCATTAATAAGTTAGAGAGGGATAACAGCGCGCATGATATTGAATTAAGTGAAGCACACTCTTTTCATCAAGAGAATGAAATAGACACACTCAACTATAATGAGAAAAAAGAACTCGATAGCCAATCACTCGAACACTTTGAGCCAAAAGAATATTCCCCTCAGCAAGAGATGGAATTTAATCAATCAGAGAAAGAGAGACATTGGAAAAAAAGAGAAATCGACAGAGAGTTAGAGCGATAATAAGAGGGTAGCTGCGGCTACCCTTTTTTTTCGCCTGCAAGATAAGCATCAACTTTTTTATCCACATCAGCGGAAACCAAATTACGCATTTCGCCTGCATCTTTTTTATTTTCATGGAACGCGACACCATCAAAACTTTGTGTGTGGGTTAAATTACCCGTCCCTTGTATCATCCTGATCCGTCGATACATCTCTTCCATCAACTCGCGGTTAGACGGACGCTCATCTTCCTTATCGTTCAGTTTAATCTTCAATGCCAGTGTGAGAAGTTGCCTGACCGCTTCCGCATCACCCAACTTTTCTCTGTCTCTGAACGCCTTAAAATCTTGCTCCAATTCACCCCGAATATAACTCTGTACAGAAAAAGCTTTCACCATAATCCCACCATCCTCTCTTAGATTCACCTCTACACAACACTTTAACCATACATTACAATCACATCACATGTAAATTACATGCTCACAAAGAAGTTCATTATTTATCATTAAAAACATTGAGTTAATTAACAATAAATCACTAGTACATCACTTTCACTTTAAACAAGCTCTCAACCCTTTTTCGAAAAGGGATTAAGTACAATTGATGCATTTATGATGTAAATCTACATTGGATTTCGGCGGCTAATTAGTTGAGATTTTGAAAATTTCCCCCCACTATTTTAATTCTTCAATTTACATATTAAATTATTGATTGTATTGGTTTTATGTTTTCTTCAGACAACCATTTAAATCGTTTTCGATTTAGCGTGGTGTGTGGGATTGGATTGAGGGGAAACAGGGCCACTTCGTTAAACGCTTGCATAATTTGTGCTTTCTCTAAGGCTTTATATTATTAGGTAAAGTCGCCCATATTAAAAGGGGTTGGGGTGAAAAATGGATCACACTACTAAAAAGTCGCAACACCTTTTAGGAATTCAGGGCCATTCGTAAAACGAAATAACAGTAAAATATGACTTTAGAAAGGCGATATTGTATCCGTCATTCCGCCCCCCAATTTAATAATTAAAATAGTGTTACCCAGCGTTCATTTATCAGTAAAAAAACGACACCATCTTGACCGCGATCGGCAGTTTTGAGCTATTACTGTTATTTGACAGTCTCAAAATATGCCTACTCAGCCTGTTATTAAACGCTTGGCTCATCTTGGTCTCATTGCAGCATTTTTCCATGAAATCGGCCTGCCATGAATGATGGACTCGGAGATCACAGCAGAACACTTCACATGTTCTCCGACTTTTTTGAGACCAAGCCCGTGTCTCAGCGCTCTCTCAGGCTATGGCTGAACGCGTTGTTGATAAGCTAGGTTTGACTACTGATTCTGTTCATCTTGATATCACTAGCTTTCACGTTGATGGCGAGTATGCTCAAGAGGAAGATACCAATGCTATTAAGCTCGTGAAAGGTTATAGCTGAGACCATCGGCCTGAACTCAATCAAGTGGTACTTGAGCTCATGTGTGAAAACCAAGCCGGTCTTCCTGTTTATATGCAAGCGCTCAGTGGTAACACCAATGATGCCAAGGCATTCGCTGAGGTCACTAGCAAGCACATTCATTGTCTAAAAGACGTGCAAAATAGCCGTTACTTTATCGCTGATGCCGCCTTGTACACAGAAAAAACATCTCCTCGTTAGATGAACAAAAGCAAAAGTTCATTACCCGCGTCCCGATGAACATCAAACTCGCAAAGCAATTAAGCGCTATAGGAAATGGCTACTCAGGGTGCTGGATAGACTCTGACTACGGCAAGGTTATTCAGCGCTGGTTGCTAGTCACAATGAACAAGCTACGAAGCAAGAAGAGAGCATCTTTACAATAACTTATAGAAAAATTTAGCAAAATAAATCAATGTGTTAGATAAAATAAGCCAAAAGCCATTCGCTTGCGATGCTAATGCAGAGTTGGCGCTCAAAGAGTTCAGGAAATAATACCACTTACTGGGATTTGAACAAACCGCGACCATAAAAGTCCCTACTTTCTCGAGTCCTGGTCGCCCAAAGAAAAATGAAAAACCGACAGGGTATCAATACTTCATAGAGGCAGGACCGTTTACCGAGCTAGAAAAAGCCACAACGTATTGAAGCATTGCTAATGATAATGACGTTGAGCCTGCTTGTTTACCCCAGCTTAGAGTACAAAATCAGAGAGCAATTAACACAAACCGAAGAGTTCTTCCCGAGCATGGTAAAGAACAAGCCAACGTCGAAACCGACGGCACGTTGGGTCTTCTTGAAGTTCGAAGGTATAGATATCTTGGAGATAAACGGTCAACGATTTATAACAGAGATTCAATAGCATCAAACTCGGCTTTCAAAATTGTTAGGTAGACTCTCTGAGGCCGTTTATTCTTGAATTGGATGCGGAAACTCGGATTAACATCTCGAATTAATGATAATTTTCAGGTGCTCAAGCTTGCATCTTCAAGTTGATTAGGTATATGCCAACGCATTATTCAGATCCATGGCTTCAGTGTTTGCCTTTACTTATACGCTTGAAATACTTATTACTAATGATTTTATGAGGGGTATCAGCTGCAACGATGTGTCCAGAATCAACGACAACAACTTGATCCGTTAGATAAATATTATTTAGATTATGGGTAACTACTAGAACAATTTTATCTTTAGAGATCTCTTTTAGGTGTTGGTGAAAACCTATCTCAGTAGCGAAGTCCAATGAATTCGTTGCTTCATCAAATATCAGTATATCCTGTTCACTATAGAGCGCTCTCGCAATCGCAAGACGTTGCTTTTCGCCACCCGATAAGTTAGCAGCATTCACATGAATATAACTGTTAAAGGTTAGATCATTGTTTAGCATTACTGTGTCGAAATTTGATAGCCTAGACGCACGTTTAAGTCTGATCTCATCAACCTGAGTATACCGCGGCAATAATGTGATGTTTTCCCATAGTGTACCGCTAAAAAAGAAGGGGTCTTGCTCAACAAGAGTTACCCGTTTACTTCCCTGAAGAGTTTTTCCCTCGACTTCTCCCAACATTATTTTACCATGGTAATTGAAGTATAGGCCAGATATGAGCTTTATAAGTGTACTTTTACCAGAGCCAGAACGCCCAACTATTGAGTAAATATGGTTTCTATAGAAGGTGTGCGATACGTTTTTTAATGCTGGGAACTCTGAGAAATTATAATAAAATGATAGATCAATCAGATCGATCTTATCCCCGTTAATGGTGTTATTTTTTTTAATTATAGTGCATTGATTATAGTCAGGCTGCAATAGACAATTAAGATGTGTCATAGCACTCTTTGCTTTAAGTGTAACTGCATTAATATCACTAATAGAGGCAAAAGAATATGACATAAACAGTAAAACCATCACGAATGCGACTAATTCACCCGATGACATTGAGCCTGTTATAACATTCTGCCCTCCAACCCAAAGGACTAAAATGACACTGGAAAATCCACCGAATATTATCATATTAGATATAATAGAATCAAAAAAATGCAATTTTTTTGATTCTATATAAACTGTTTTAGCTTTGGATTCGATTTGATTACCCAGTAAGTTCTCCATTTTGTGTATTTTTATAGACTCAATGCCAGACAAAGTTTCAATAATAGCTGATTTAAACAGCGACGATGCATTTCTTTTTCGGTTGTTAGCTGCCGTAGCATTCTGACTTATCCGAAATATAACCAGAATCAAAACCGGCACAACCACAACAGACACCAAGGTCATATATAAGTTGGTAGAAAGCAAATAAATTAATCCGCACAGCAAGGTGCCAGAGGCTTGAAAAAAAATACTAAGAATGAAGTGAAGGTAAACATTGATAGCGTTAATATCATGGTCGACATTTGCATGCAAACTAGAGGGTGATACTTCATCGAACAATTGTTGTGGCTTGAACATAAGCTGTCGAATAGCGAAGCTCTGAAGTTTGGTACTGAGCATTTCCTTTACATCAAAAACTAGTTTTTTTCTAAGTCCGCTGCTAATTACAAAAGTGACTAATAACAACAAAGTCATGACGACAAAAGAGTTGAGCCGATCTATTGTCACTTCTCTATCAAACAACCGTTCAATCGTATAAGCTATAAAGAACGAACTACCAACAACCATAAAGTTTAATATAATTATCAAAACCATGTGCCAAAATTTTTCGGCGCATAGCGACTTAAACTTCGCATAAACAATATTATCTGGGATAGTTTTTACCATTATATTTAATTATTTTACTAATGATTCTTTAATGACTTTTAACAATTTACCTGTACCACAACACTTATCATTATAGCCTTCAACATGACGGGAATTAATAACACGGTCATGTGGGCAACCGCCATTACAAACAGAAAACCACTCACATTCACCCATACGATTATGGGATTCAACCTCTTCTTTTATTGAATCTTTATTATGACGAGATTTTTCTAATAAAGTAGCCAAATCGGATTCCATTAACGAACCGTAGATACTACCAACCTCTCCAACATATTTATCACATGGAGAAACATCTCCATTAGGTTCTATAGTAACAATCTCTTGTGAACAATTACCTGACCAATAGCATGCAGACAATTTTTTTTCTTTGCCTGATAATACCTCAATAAAGTTATCGAACATACGAATTTGTATTTTTTGTTGATATGAAGTATACCAAACTTTATATATATCACTCAAAAATTTAATATACTCCTGATAACTAATATAGGCTGTACCAATATCATCTCCTGGTTTAGCACGGTTATCAGGCACAATGTTTAGAAATTCAATATCATTCAATTCAATCGAAGTTAAGTAGCTGAGGAGTTTCTCCGGCTCGATATTGTACAAATCTCGGTCGACTACAATTAGCGCACCATATGGTATTCCATATAGTTTCAATTGCTTAATTCCATTTGCTACTTTATGACTGGTTGGCCGTCCTCTTACATCGAGACGTCGGCTATCATGTATCTCAGGTACACCATCGAAACTAATACCGACAGACATGCCCATTCCTTTTAAAAAGGTGAACCATTCCCGTGAGATATTAACAGCATTCGACTGCATAGTATTGGTAATAACATGATCTTTACGTTTAAACTGCTCTTGCAACCATATAAGCTTTTTGAAGAACTCAGTCCTTAACAAAGTCACTTCACCACCATGCCAGACAAACTCAACCCGCGATACATTAGGTATTGATAATATACGTTTCACAATTGTCACTAGTCTCTCAAACTTGATTGTTTGATTTGGTCCTTCAGCCCAAGAATGACAGTAAGTACATCTGAGGTTGCATAAACGTGTTGCCTTAAGAACAACTACTAACTTGTTTGCTCTCAATGGCTTTGCATCAAAGCTCTTATTCATTTGAAAATTAAATAACTCAAGTTCCTCGTCATCTAAAATGTCACTACCTTTGATTTCACCAATCATTTGTGAAGCCAATCTATTATATTGAAAATCAGTCACTTCTAATTGATCAATCGAACTGATTGGCTCATCTACTACCTTAACAGAAATATCTCCAAGCATAATTCCCCCCTAAACTACTAGCGTTCCTTCAACCATTTTTAGTTGCCTATTTGCCACGCTTGCCGCTTTTTCACTGTGCGTGACCATCACGATGGTGGCGTTACATGCAGTGTTCGCATGCTGCAAAATATCGAGAATATTTTGTCCTGTTTTATCATCTAAATTTCCTGTCGGCTCATCAGCAAGAATGATTTCTGGTTTACAGGCCATGACCCTTGCAATCGCAACACGCTGCTGCTGCCCCCCTGATAATTGACTCGGGTAATGTTCTTTTCGACTTGATAGCTCCATCAGTTCGAGCTCTTTCTCGGCAAGGGCGATACACTCTTGCTGTGAAATACCACGAAACTTGAGCGGCAACATGACGTTTTCAAGTACCGTCATATCAGGAATGAGGTTGAATGACTGGAAAACATAGCCCAATAGTCCGCGCCTGTAGTTCAATTTCTGTTTTTGAGAGAGCCCACAGACATTGGTGCCATTGAGCTCAAATTGCCCTGAATCAATATTAGAAAACAACCCAATCGCATTGAGCAGGGTTGATTTTCCTGAGCCCGATTTCCCCATAATTGCCACAAACTCGCCTTTGTCGACCTGCATAGAGACATTATTTAATGCCGTTGTTTTTAGCTTTTTGGTATAAAAATGTTTATAGACATTCTCAAGCTTAATCATGCTACTCAATGTATAGCTCCTCTTCGTAATTTTTATCCAAATCTAGAACAATCAACGTTTTACCAAGAAGATCCATGTTGTCTACCAGTAGGACATTACCAATGGTATTTTTGATAGAGATGGGGGTTTTTACGGCCTTAGATTGATTTTTGGAAAGCAAATAGACAAACACATTACTGTTTTCTTTGAAAGTCGCATTCACAGGGACACTGGCTTGCAACGTTTCAGTTGCGTTGGTTAGTTCGATTTCGATGGATTGTCCGACTTTGATATTGCGGGCAACGCTTTCAAGTAAGCGCACTTCAAGGTGCATGCGAAACTGACCTTGTTTTACCTTTGGGAAAATCTTAAGAACATTCAGTTCGACATTACGATTATCGAACGATGCAAGTACTTGCATCGATTCATTGACGCGATCCAAGTAGAATTCACTGAGCTCGACTTCGATTAAGAAGTTATCAATGATGTCTAATGACCCAAATTCCTCTTTGGGGAGTATCTGTTGCCCTAGCTCAATGTCAAAACCAACCAAATTCCCCGAAATTGGGGCACGAACTACTAAATTTCTTTCACTTTCCTGAAGCTTTAGTAAGAAGTTTTTTAGAATATCAACTGTCTCATTAAGCTCCGTCAGTTGATGTTGGATATTGTTTTTCTGAGACTGGTAATAGGTCGACAACACCTTTCGCTTGGCGATCCAACGAGAGAGGTCATCTTGCAAATATTGAGCATCCGATTTACTAATGAGATCTTTCGTTAGCAACCGCTCTTTTTGTTCCAGTTCTCGATAAATGACCTTGACGTTGAAGATGGCATCTTCAAGTGACAATTGTGTCGATTTCATCTCGCTAGCAAGGTTGAGACGGGTATTTCTGAGGTTACTAATCTGTTCAGAAACCTGAGCCACCTTCTCTGTAATATTCAAAGTGTAGTCATAGTTCTCCAACTCAAGGAGTATGTCACCTTGCTGAACATAGGACTGTTTTTTGTTAATGTAGTACTTTACCCGCCCGCCAATATCAGACGACAATTTAATCGATTTTCTTGGTTTAATTGTCCCCATGGTGGTGATCTTGGTGCGAAAGCCCTCCACGGTGACTAGCTCCAACTCAGAGCTTGAGACCGTTGATATCATTCGATATTGACTAACACCCATGAGCACAATAACAACCAGCAACACAAGGATCGCCAGTGCTATTTTGGTCTTATGGTGATGTTTTGGTTCTCTTGCCGAATCCATAATCATTCCTTCAGGTCAGCAAGAAACTGTTTTCTACTGATAACGAGGCTTAGAGAAATGATAAAGGCGATCGTTGCAGCCACAACCAATAGTGACATGACGTAATGACTTAGGCCAGATTGCACCCCATCAAGCGCTAGAATTTTTCTACTGATCGCTGCGTATCCCAACAGCACACCAACGCCAGAAGCACCGAGGTAAATGAGTATGTTATTCTTAAACACATACCAACATATCGATTTTAATCCAGCACCTAGCTGCCTCATGATGCTCAAGGAGAACCGGTTTCTCTCAACTTCAACTAGTGAATTCGTCATGGTGTTTAGCAAAAGCAGGACAATATTTAACACGATGACAAACAAAAGATAAATAACGATTGTACTCAAATCTGAATACTCTTCATCTCGGGCATCAAGGCTGGATATAAAGGTAGTATCGTTCAATACCACCTTGGTAGCATCATCATTCACGATAAGATAATTGGCTTTTGTCTCATCTATGATGATCATAATGGGTTCAAAGGATGGCTTGACTTTGCCCAGATAAAAGTTACTCACAACGTCAACAACTTGAATCTCTTTTACACCATCACCAAGATTGGTGTAAAAGGTATGCTCAATCAATTTCTCAGCGCTAATATTGGCGAATAAGTGAGAAAATGCCTCAGTGACGATCACAAATACTCTTTTAGACGTGTCTTTTTCACGTAAGACTGGCACAGCATGGTTTTGTGTCAGGACCGTGAGTCCTAGGATGTTGACAATCTCGGGCCCTGCGTAAAAATATTTGGCCTGTATGATTTTTTCATCCATGGTTTGTTGCGCGGTTGAGACCGAAGCGTAACTCACCGATCTATCAAACGGATACCAACTGGTGGCTTCGGAAACCTGACCTTGTTCCGCATTAATGCGATCCCTTAAATAACGAGCCTTGCTGTCATTACGCCCATTCAATTTAGCATAATGCGTGCGTTTGATATCGTATCCATAATCGACTTGTTTAACAGAGAGCAGCTCGTAGGTCACACTCACAGAGATGAATATGACCATCGTCGTTATAACGATCTGTATCATCATTATAAATTTGGTAATGTGCACCATATTGAGGTCAGAAAACCTTGAGATGCTTTGGCCTTCTTGTAATGCAATCGCTTGGGAGACCACCAGAGCGATCACGGTGACATAAACGACTACAAAACAAATCAGCATCACGACAGACATGACCCACTGAACTTCGGTACTGAGCACAGATAAGAAGGTAAACGCCTCAGTTAAAAAAAACAAACCCGCATTAAAAATAGAGATCGACAGCACCACCCCACCCAGTAACGCTATTCTTCTTTCCATTAAGGCGTTAAGAATAATTTGGTAATAACTTCCACCAATACTTAACATTGTTCTAATTCGTTCAACTTGCGATAACTGTATGGAAATCATTGAACTCACAAAGCCAACAAAGCCTAATAAAAAGGAGAAAACACAAACGCCATAAATCAGGTATAAGCTGGATTTTGAAAATGTCAGGCCAAGCGCATCAGAAAAGTTCAAATCATAATGTAGCTGTGAGATAGGCCGCTGCGATAATTGTATAAAAGATTCAGGGGTAAAAGGCGCGCCGGGAATTTGTGGCGCATTTTCAAGGATAATCTGGTTTAGATTCAAAGGAGTTTTGTTTTTTAAATCAACAAAGACATCGACATGCGTATCATACCAGTTGTCATATTGAGACTTGATGACAGAATCATAAGTGGGAGAAAAAGCGATGATCATATCTGGTCTGATGGATGAGCGCTTATCTAACTTAATAATGCCTTCTACTTGGTACAGGCCTAGTCCGTTCAGTTTAAGCCTTTTTCCGATCAGTGAACGAGGGCTTCGAGTGAGTTTTTTTGCAAAGGGCTCTGACAGGTAAACCCCGTTGCTACTCATTGCGAACTCACCGTCATTGTCAAGTTTTAGCATCTTTCGGGCCGATTCATCCATCGCAAGTACGTCGGCACTTTTCACTTCTTCAGTGCCATAGGAGGTAGTGACCAATTCACTTTTAACCCTACCGACACTTTTAACCTGTGGGTGTTCACGAAGTTTCGAAAGTAAGGCAGCAGGGGCTTTTGAACTCTTTACATGATCGCCATTAGGTAGGTTAAATTGCGTCTCTATCTTAAATACGGTCTCGCTAATCTGGCTATTTATATCATGATCGGACCACATAAAGACCAGCATCACACCAAGTAAAACAGTGCCTAATGAAATAGAAAACATACCCGTTATGGAAGACAATATCTTTGGGCTAGTAAAAGTTTTCAACATCTAAAACTCCTATTTAAAACGACTTACTGAAGTGAACTAAGTATAAATAAGGCTGCCATTGACACTAAACATCGTATATTTTAAAACTAAGATAATAATGCACGGTAGAACTATGTGCTTAGACAATTTTTACAATAATCAGGTAAAATAAATATATATTCCATATTATTTATCACATTGATATAGACTGCCAAAACGACGGCTATCTGACAGTCTACACTAAGAAGTCTAGAATGATTTCGACCAGTTCCAAGCTGTAATAGGAGGTGCAATATTAATACTGTTTACTTGCTCCTGATCAAATTTTTTAAGTTCTAAGTTCATTTCTGAAAAACTACTCATTAACGCATCTAATCTCTCAGAAATTGATACTTTTTCTTTTTCTATGATAATCATAATAATTGTTCCTTAATTTTTGAAAATATATACAGCGAGGCAAAAATATCGTTGGGAGTCCTGACATGGAATTAAATTAAATATAATTTATATTTGGATTTGTTGAATAATTCAGTGAAACTAAATCCAGAACCTACGCTCTGCTCAGCTACATTCACTCCCTCTCGTAGCTTTAAGCCTTCACCTCTTTACAAAACAACCAACTAGAAGCAAGACAACCAAGCGCTCATTAACCGTGGTTCTCTGACCTTTTGGATTGATGAAGAGGCGGTAAGTGGCTAGGCGTAAAGCAAACAGAATAAGTGCAGTTGGCCTCATCGATTCAGTGATTTAGCCATCACGGCAGCGCTCATCCCTCCAAGAGAAGGCTCAGCTTCTGGGAGCGTGGCCACCCCCGAAATCTCGAAGTTGGTTGCCAGAAGTTGTACGGTTCAAATAAGTCTTGGAAACAGCGGTATGGTTATCACAAACGTTCACTCTCAAAAACAGCGATGTATCGAGTTAAATAGTTGCTAGGAGGATGATTGAGCTTAAGAAATGACAATGCACAGGTGTAGTGGAAACTTACGCGATGATAAAAGCGTTGAACAAGCTTACTGGGTTAGGTATGCCTGAAACTTGTCGTCTTGACTAAGAAACACACTAAACGGGACGACTCTGTATCTAAACTGAATTACGCAACAAAGCCTCAAAATACCTAAAAAATGGACAGAAATCATTTAGAGTCGATGGTCTACATAATCCTCAGTTCATTACTTTATGTCTGACCCAGCCAATACCACACTACATGTGAAAATCAGTAATGAATAAATACGCAAAAGGCAAGGTTTTAAACCTTGCCTTTATTTTACTTAAGCTGCATACCAACCATCAGCCAGCACTTCAGCCTGCTCTAACACAAGCTTAATTGCTTCTTCAGCAGCATCAGGTGGGTACTTCCAACGGCGAAGTAAGCGACGAACAAGATTACGCATACGAGCACGAACACTATCCCTCTTTTGCCAATCAACCGTAGCTGACTTACGCAGTTGATGAGTCAGTTCAATAGCCAGCTTACGTAAGTTATCGTCACCAAGTTCTCTAACCGAGGATTCGTTGTCGACCAAGGCGCGATAGAAAGCTATTTCGTCGACAGAGAGGTTGAGCTTATCTAGTAACTCTCCATCTTCTTGCATCTCTTTTGCCCATTGAATCAGCTCCTCGATAACTTGAGCCGTTTCAATGCTGCGGTTATGGTATTTTTGCAGCGTCGACATAATACGTTCAGAGTATTTCTTCTCTTGTACGACATCGTTCTTCATTCGAGATTTAACTTCATCACGAAGTAGCTTTTCTAACAGCTCTACCGCAAGGTTTTTCTCTTTCATGTTCTTTACATCTTCTAAGAACTCTTCAGACAGAAGCCCAATATTTGGCTTATCCAGTCCAACCATCGAGAAAATATCATCAACGCCATCAGCTATAACTGCATTATTTAGAATTTGCTTTAACGCTGTATTGCGCTCTTCATCGGTGCGCTTTTTGTCTACCGTTGAATGCTTGATGAAAGCCGTCTTAATCGCAGAGTAAAAAGCAATTTCGTTCTTATAACCTTGAGTTTCATCCATGGTATTACATAGAGAATATGCCTTAGTTAACGCTGCCATTACATCAAGGAAGCGCCTCTTACCATCTCTTACTTGTTTGCCATTAGCATCAGTGTGAGACAGCCCTGACAAATGGTTCACTGCTCCCGGTAGCAAGCGCAATGCATCCGTTTCGAAGTCTGGACGGTAATTGAATACCTTTGTATCAACGGGTGTTGCAAACATCCCTCTGATGATATCAACTTTCTCCATCAATACTGAAAACGCTTCTGCCGTATCGACGGTTGGTTGTCCTTTACCTTGACTGTTGGTATAGGTTTTCAATGCATTTTTAAGTTCGTTTGCAATACCAATATAATCGACAACCAAACCACCGGGTTTATCTTTGAATACTCGGTTAACACGAGCAATAGCCTGCATCAGGTTATGCCCTTTCATTGGCTTATCGATATACATAGTATGACAACAAGGTGCATCGAATCCTGTAAGCCACATGTCTCGAACGATAACGAGCTGAAGTTCATCGTCAGTATCTTTGTAACGCTTCTCGAACAGCTTTTTGGTTTTCTTATCGTGGATGTGAGGCTGCATCTTTTCTTTGTCTGATGCAGAGCCAGTCATCACAATCTTGATTGCACCTTTATCGGTATCTGGGTGATACCATTCTGGTTTAATTGCCACAATAGCATTGTAGAGGTCGACACAGATTTCTCGGCTCATCGAGACAATCATTGCCTTGCCGGGAAATGTCGATGTTCGAGTAGTGAAGTGCTCAACCAGATCTTTTGCTACTTGTTCAATGCGAGGCTCTGCGCCTACCAGCTTTTCTAGCGTTGCCCATTCTGATTTTACTTTTTCACGATCTGCCGTTTCTTCATCTTCACCGATTTCATCTTCAACTTTATCGTTAAGCTGCTCAATTTCATCTTGGTTAATATCAAGCTTAGCGAGGCGAGATTCGTAGTAGATAGGTACAGTGGCACCATCATCAACGGCATCTTGAATATCATAGATAGAGACGTACTCACCAAAAACACCACGCGTGTCTTTGTCATCCATTGCGATAGGTGTCCCTGTAAAGCCTATGAATGAAGCATTAGGCAATGCGTCACGCATATACTTGGAATAACCATAAACGTACTTGTGACCCGTTACAGTGCCGTTTTTGTCCTTCACTTCAACCATCTTTGACTTGTTGCCATACTGGCTGCGGTGCGCTTCATCAGAAACGACAACAATATTACTTCGCTCAGATAGCCTAGGGTGCTCTGTCTCTTCATCTAATAAAGCGAACTTTTGAATCGTCGTGAATATGATGCCGCCAGATTGGCGATTTAAAAGCAGTTCACGTAACGCATCTCGGTCGTCCGCTTGCTGAGGTATTTGCTTTAACGTCTCTTGCGCCATCCCAAAGGTGTTGTAAAGCTGACCATCGAGATCATTTCGATCAGTCACCACCACGATCGTTGGGTTATTCATGGATGCTTGCTGTAACAGCTTACTTGCGTAGCAAACCATAGATATACTTTTGCCACTGCCTTGTGTATGCCAAACCACGCCAGCTTTACCGCTACCTTGCTTAATCTTTTCTAGGGCAGGTATTGTGCTCTCAAGGAAGTTACCTGATGTATTGGCGGCGCGAACCGTCGCCTCAACAGCCGCTCTCACTGCGTGGAACTGGTGATAACCTGCAATTTTCTTGATGATTTTGTCGTTGTCAGTTTCGAATAGTACAAAGTAACGAATATAATCGAGGAGTAGATCTTGCTTGAAGAAGCCACGAACCATGGTTTCTAATTGAAATTCCAATAACGGTCTATCGTCCTCCGTAGCGACTGTTTTCCAAGGTAAGAATCGCTCTTTATTTGCCGTTAATGAACCAACGCGAGCCGTCCAACCATCACTGACAATTAACGCTTCATTGAAAACAAACAGATCTGAAATTTCATCTTTGTAGGTTTGAAGCTGATTGAAGGCATTCCAAATGTCGGCATGCTCATCGGCTGGATTTTTTAACTCGATGACTGAGATTGGTAAGCCGTTAATAAACACCACAACATCAGGGCGGCGGTTTCCTTTGGTACCTGTAATCGTAAACTGATTCACGATAAGGAACTCATTGTTATCAGGCGTCGTAAAATCCATTAACTGAGCATGAGTATGCTTCGTCTTCGATTCACCGTCTTCAACAGCCGTGTATTCAACAGGTACCCCTTCAATCACAAACTTGTGGAAGGCGCGGTTGTTTTTAATAAGAATTGGCGTATCAGGTGAAGAAACCGTGTTAACCACATCATTCAGAGCCTCTATCGGCAGCTCTGGGTTTATGATTTCTAACTGATTTAATAGCCTTTGTTTTAATACCACTTGATGGTAGTCATCACGCTCTGGAGAGTCGCCATCAGGCGCTATGTCATAACCATTTTTGTAAAGGTAACCTTGGTCGGTGAACCATCTAATACATTCTTGTTCTAACTGGTCTTCAGTGATCATGCCTCGGCTCCACCCTCAAAAGTAGTATTTTTTAATTTATCACTTGCCACTTGAAGTGGAGATTTAAACGCTTTTTCGAGTAAGATCATGTGCTCGACTAGCCAGTCAATCATCTCTTGCCATTGTTCTCGATCGTACCCATCAAACTCTTTTCGTAGCTGAACTCTAGATGCTTTTTTATCATCTAACCGCAACCACTCCAAAGGTTGACCAAAAGAGGATTCGATTGGACTTATCTGTTCTAGTAACTGGTCAAACAAGAACTTATTTTCCAAACCTCCAGTACGAGTCATTTCAAGCTGAACTCGAACCTCTCTAACACCAAAGATCAAGGTAAACGGACAAGAACGAACACCGGAGCCAGCACTTAGCCAGTGATCTTTGCTTGGATTGATATTGTTGAACAAATCGCATTGGCTACCCTTCATGGATTCTAATGCTCTCTCCCAAAAGGCCATTCTGATTCGGTGTCGATTCTTAATTTCTGCTTCTGTGTTCTTTTCTTCAGCTTCTTTGGCATTCATTCCAATCATCAATTCCTTAGCTTCAGGAGTCGGAATGATCTGCTCAACGTTAAGAAAAAGATCTTCAGCCATTGAATAAGGCGTCACTTTAAAGCATTGAACCTGAATGCCATGATTCAATAACCACAATGCCGTACTTGTTACTTCTTTTCTAAAGTTGGCTGCAACTAACATCAAGCGTTGATTCATACCAGAGTTAAGAACGACTTCACTCAAATCAGGAGCATCTAGAAATTCACATAATTGAGATTTTGCATCACCACCACCGCAATACTTAATTAGATAGCCCTGATAAATATCGACAATTTGTGACTTGGTTAGATTAGAACAATAAGACGCATATTTAAGAGCCTGCCACATGACATCACGACCAGTATCATCAAGCTTGTTTTCTATAATGATAAGGTTCCCGTCTTTATCCATAGCTAATAGATCAAGGCGCTCTCTCGTATCATCAAACCCATCGAATTCTTTTTGAATGATAAGTAGCTCTTCACCTAAAGCGTCTGGTTGGTTCGCTAGCCATTCTTGCAGGTGATCACGTTCTCGAAAACCAAGATCACTAAAACGTTTAGTTTCTATTCTTGAAATTCGGTTGGATTCCTTATCAATTTTAAACACGTCTTAATGTCCTTATTTTAAACGTCTAACACTTTGTCTAACTCGATTTCGCCGGAAAGCGAGTTAACCGTGCTCTTGTAAATCATTACTTCCCTTTTGCAATATCAGTGAGAGCTTGCACTAGTTGTGAAGCGACTTTTGGTGAAATTGAGGTGGTATCAGGAAGGGGGGCTGTATGATCGACGCCATTAAAAAACTTCTCTGTAAGCTTTTTCTTAATCTCTGTTTGATCCTGAAAATCAAGAGAACTGATATAAGGATCAAGAGCTTTTACTTGCAAAGCAAAGCGCCTTGTTCTTCTTGCTTCTTCCCTATGTTTTGAAGACTGCTGAGCTGTATATCCAGCTCCAAACAACAGCACACCAGTTAAAGAAAATGTGAGAAGATACTTCGACCAGTTGAAGCCTTCTACTTTTTCTGTTGAGCTTGTGTGCGATATTGGGCTTTGTTTTACTGTAGCTGTTACTTTCACTTGTGAGGGGGACTCAGCTCGATACTCATCGTAAGCAGAATAAATCCAGAAAACAGTTGCTAGTACAAAAGAAAGTGACAGCCAACGCCATAAATTCGCCTGTTCTTCTTCATTTTTGGCTGTTTTAGTATAGCCACCAGAAATACTATCTCCGGAAGCTAATTCATACAGTTCTTGAATTTGTTTGTGCTTATTTTCTGACTGTGTTTTCAAGTCATCTAGAGCAGATAAGGTTTCTTTTTTTATAGAATTTAATTCATTAGCAGTGTCTGTTTTTAGCTGCTTTGAGTCACCTCGGATATCTTTATCTAAGCTACTCTTCCAATCCTGATAGTTTTCAGAGCGTTTTTCTTGAGCATCAGAAAATTGTTGTTGCCACTGTGATATCTGTTGATCAACTTCTTGCCTTCTATTTTCGATAACTGTCTCTAGTTCACCCTTTTCTTTTTGCAGGTTTTCGAGCTTATCTTTTAAATCTTGAAATTTGCTAGCTAAATCATCATAGATTTCTCGCAAATGATCTTGTTCAACTTTTGGCCCCCCTTCCATTGGAGATACTAACCAGTATTTGTTGGCAAGGGCGTTAGTTAATTGGTTATTTGCATTACGAATATGAGCCGCATTTCCATTGCTATGGAAGCTGTTTACTTGGTTCCAAACATTTTGATGTCTAAGTGCAGTGTTAAAAGCATCTAATTCATTAATTGCAACAAATTCAGGGTCTACCTGTTTGAGATTATGTTGCACTCTCCTAATAACATTTTCAAAACGTCGTACTTCAGAGATATCGTCAGTGATAGTGTCAACTTCAAGCTGAACCCAACTTAGTAATTGGTCAAGTGTATCGTGCAGCGGATGATTACTTAATTTTTCTGTCCAATTAGACATTTTTAGCCTCTGAAGAATCAGTTAAAATAAACTCGCCGGAAAGTAATTTGGGAAGTAGCGTATCGCGTAAAGACTCCAAGCTTGCATTTTGTGCATTGTTGGCATCAACCTTTGACTGGAAAGACTGCATCATTTCTTCAAACTTTTTGAGTACACACTCACTAGGCGTAATCACATCGAGACGATATGCATTGTTTCGATTTAATCCCGGTACGGCAGCATCCGTGTTCATGTCTTTCAAGCCAAGATTTTGTAATACTAAGTGGCAATATTTCAGTGAATAACCTGCTTTCGGTTTCACGTAGAAGACTGTATCAATTGGATAAAATGCTTTGGGTTCCCAGTACACAGAGCCAACAGTACCTTTACGACCAACAATGATTCCGGGGCCTTCCACGAGGCTTTGATTATGGTATCCCGTCAAACCACCCGAGCCATACACGGGAACATCACCAGCTACACGGTCAGTTTTCTTAAGAGCTTTACCATAGGCTAGCTCAAGTACATCTTTGAGTTGTTTAGGCTCCCAGCCTTCAGGGATCAAACCCAACTCAGACTCAACGAGCTTTTCTGGGAATAGCGAGGCAGTGGCTGCATCTATACCCTCTGGTAGCTCGCCGTTCATTTTGGCTTTTACTGGATCGAAATCGACAAACCACGATTTAAAAATGGTTTGAGCCATTTGTTCTAGAGTCTTATTAACACCACGATTGTTTGAGAGTTTCTTATCTAAAGATTTAACTATTTGCACCACTTGCTTTTGAACATTTTTGGGTGGCAAATCAATTTCAATCCCTTTAAGGGCAACAATGGTCAGTGCTTTTTGTGTTGAACCGATTGTTATCTCACCAAACTTTCTTTTCGCTATTGGAGATGTTAACCAATAAAATAAAAACTCCGCATCGATGGCATCGGCAAATTCTTTAAACCAAGTTAAGTTTCCATCTTTAAAGTAAAACTTATCATTCGCCTGTACTTGATAAGGTATACCAAGAGTGCCTACCGATGTAAGCAATATATGACCTTCTTCAGGCGCTCCAAATTTATCTTTGATAGTTTGGTAGTGTTCTTCCGTTATGTATAATTCGGTAGTTATCGCATTTCCTTTGTAACGCTCTATTACCTCTTTAGAGCGAAAGAAAGGAACTCCCTTTTCAACGTAGTCAGCCATTTTGACCCGTTTACTTGAAGTGATTTCAACAAGTTCTCCAAGTTTCACCTGAGGCCAATTACAGCTCATAGCCCAACCCCGCTAGGTTCATCTTGATCTCTGCTTCTAACGTTGCAGATTCTACAAACTGCTCACTTAATTTCGAGGTCAGTTTTGCCATCTTCTCAGCAAAAGGAACACCATCACTCTCTTCCTCAACAGCGCCAACATAACGACCGGGAGTCAGAACAAAATTATGCTTAGTAATTTCTTCTAGCGTTACAGATTTACAAAAACCAGCCTGATCTTCATAAGCTAAGCCATGAACTTCTTCACCTGTTTTCCATGCATGAAATAGGTCAGCTACTTTCTTAATATCATCAAAGCTGAAGTCACGTAATACACGATCTTTCATGAAACCAAGGTTACGCGCATCGATAAACAGCACTTCACCTTTACGACCACGCAGTTTACGACCCGCTTTATCAACGCGAGGGTTCTTGTTCTTAGTTAAGAACCAGATACAAGCAGGGATCTGTGTGTTGGTAAACAATTGACCGGGAAGCGCAACCATACATTCAATCAAGTCATTCTCGATTAACGCCTGACGAATAGTGCCTTCGTTGTTGGTCGTTGAACTCATGGAGCCATTTGCCAACAGAAGCGCCTGAGAGCCTTCAGGAGCAAGGTGATGAAGCATGTGCTGCATCCATGCGAAGTTAGCGTTGCCTGATGGTGGTTGGCCGTATTTGAAGCGAGGATCGTTATCATCTACGCCCGTGTTCCACTCTTTCATGTTGAATGGAGGGTTAGCCATGATGAAGTCGGCACGTAAATCAGGGTGCTGAACATTGGTATAGGTACTTGCTGGTTCTTTACCAAAATCGTAATCAAGACCACGGATCGCCATGTTCATCGCCGCTAGTTGCCATGTTGTATGGTTGTATTCCTGACCGTAGATAGAGATCTTCTGTTTCTGAGTAAGGGCATCAACCTTCTTCTCGTTTGCATGGCGTTCGATGAACTTCTCTGATTGAACAAAGAAACCACCAGAACCCATTGCAGGATCATAGACTCGACCTTCAAACGGTTCAATCATCTCAACGATCATAGAAACAATCGAGGCTGGCGTATAGTAAGATCCTCCGCGTTTTCCCTCTGCCAAAGCAAACTGACCCAACATGTATTCATATACATGACCAAGGATGTCTTTGCTGTTTAAATCAGCATGAACAAACGGGATGGTGGCAATCAAGTTGATGAGTTCATTCAACTTTGCTTGGTCAATTTTCAAACCAGAGTACAGCTTATTAAGCACACCTTTCAGTTTCGGGTTATCACGCTCGATACCTTCAAGTGCGTTATCAATTAAATGACCAACAGAAGTGATCTTCTTAGGCTTACCATTAATATCAAGTTCAGCCCCACCAATAACTAATGGGCCATTGTCTTGCAGGAACTGCCAACGCGATTCCGTAGGTAGCCAGAACACATTTTTCTCTGTGTAGAAATCACGCTGTTCTAGTTCAATAGCAATCTCTGCCACTAGCTCTTCTTCAGAGTAATCAGCAGGATCTAAGTAGTATTCGTGCTCAGGGTTAGCAATGTCGGCTTTGATTTCATCCTGACGCAGGTTAAACGCATCAGAGACGTATTTAACGAAGATTAGACCTAACACTGCGTGTTTGTACTGCGCCGCGTCTAGCGTTGAGCGTAGCTTGTCTGCGGCGTTCCAAAGCTTGCCTTCAAGCTCTTTCAAATACTGTTGTTCTGTTTGATTCATTAGAAGTTTTCTTGTTATAGAAATATTCCGTCAATCATACCACTGGATGCAGCATTGTCTTTGATTTCTGCCTTACTTAAAGAGCATTTTTATGAAGTAAGGAGCACATTATGGAAGCTTGGAATAAAGGAAAGCGTGTAGGTCAGAAGAAAGCCTTCAAACTAGAGGACATTTGGCGTATCCGTATTCGACTTGAATTGGAAGAACGCTTGTTTGAGTTGGCACTGTTCAATCTAGCAATCGACTGTAAGTTGAGGTCGTGTGATTTACGTAATTTGAAAGTGCAAGATGTCAGTCGCAGTGGCTGCGTAATGTCGAGAACCATAGTGAAACAGCAGAAGACCCAGCAAGAAGTACACTTCGAGATCACGCCCAAGACTCAGCAAACCTTGTCACAATGGATCATCCAAAAATCGTTGTTACCAACAGACTATCTGTTTCCAAGCCCACGCCGTGAGGGGCAGCCCATCTCGTACCATTACTACACCACCATGGTTAATCGATGGGTTACTGATATAGGACTCGATAAAACGCAATACGGCACGCATTCACTGCGCAGAACCAAGGCTTCTTTGATCTACGCTAAAACGAAGAATCTTAGGGCTATTCAGTTACTTCTTGGTCATGCTAAGTTAGAAAGCACGATTGAATACCTTGGTGTCGAGATTGAAGATGCACTAAGGATTTCAGAGAATTGTGAGACTTAGTGCAACAAATATTTTGTGCCATCATGAAACAGACATCATTGCTACACATATGATGTGCCATGTATGATTGATTGCATAAAAACGCCGCATTTTTAAAACTAGAAAGTGCAAATACTATAAAAAACTGGAAAAACTTACCATAATGGTAAATAATCAGCGCAACGTTAGTGCTTTTGAGCAGGATCCACCTACAAGCACAACAACAGGACGTATTAACATAGTCGGCCCGTTGTATGAAAAAGAAGTCGTCCTTAAGATTCTTGAATCTGAAGGTAATACGCCTATTCCTTGGACACGACAATGCAAAACAGATATCCAAAATCTAGCATTAGATACCGACGATATTAATGAATTATTAAAACAAGCAATAAAACAAGGGCAATACTTAAAATCTGAATGGTGCGTACAGAAACCAACAGGTCCTTGGGCGGCTTGTGATAGCTACCGTCTACAAAGAGAAGAGTGGATAGAGTACGCTTACAAGTACATTAGCTGTAACTACTATGTAAAGTTTGCGATTGGTAAGACAGGTAAGATTCTTTTGCTTGTGTCTTGTCATGTTTCGCAATAAGGGCTAAAAAATGGCAACTAAAATCTGTCCAATCTGCGAAGAAGGCCACTTGAGCACTGAGCAGGAAATGATTCATGTAGAGCACATGGGGAATGAAGGTAATATTGTCAGCCAATTCTCAATCTGCGACGCTTGCGGAAGTGAACAAGCTACCGCAGCCGATGCACGCGTAAACAAACGCTCAATGATTGCTTTCAAAAAACAAGTACAAGGTCTTCTGACCGGTGCTGAAGTGCGTGAGCTTCGTAAAAGCTGGGATCTCAGCCAAGAGGATGCAGCAAAAATATTTGGCGGCGGCCCAGTAGCATTTTCTAAATATGAGTCTGATGACGTAATGCAATCCGAAGCAATGGATAGACTAATCAGAGTCGCTCGTGATGTGCCAGCTTCTCTCGATAAGTTAATGGCTAATGCTGGTGTAAAGCGTCAAATTGCTGCTGACTGGACTACTGTCAAAGTAGTTAACTTTCAAGATAGATCTAATATCAAGAGAACTCATATTCTGAACAAACATGAGTTTTCTTTAGAGGCTAATTATGGCTAGTAAAAATAGCAACCAATTACAGAAAGCCATTGAAAACCTAGTAATTGAAGATGTGTATCAGAAGGGTGCAAGAGCATTCTGTGCTGACGACTTTGATCCCAAATCATCTAATGAGATGCAAGAGATCCATGTTCAGCAAATGCACGTTGTACACAAAAGTGAAATGGTTCAAATTGAAGACGACGGTGAGCTACTTCGAGTCTTCGTACGCCTTGGTACTCGATGGATTGTTCCATCTGAAAATACTGATGAACCAGATGTCAAAGCCGCTATTGAAAGTGACTTCATTGCTGAGTACAGAATGAACTCCCCTTTAGCTCAAGAGTGTATCGATGAGTTCTCATTAAAAAATGCTAGTTACCATGTTTGGCCGTACTGGCGAGAATATTTAAGCTCCCAATGTGAGCGAATGAGACTACCAAGAGTTGTTCTTCCTACCGTGCAATTTACTAAATAACTAACACTCTCTTGCCAACCAGTGCAACTTGCGCTGGTTTTTTCTATCTCGCTTTTGTCCCGAAGCGACCTTACCAACATAAAAAGTCATTTTTACTGCATGAGTCTTGTTATCGTCACATGATCAGGGGTTGGGTAAATTCCAGTTGTCTACGAACGCGCATGTTGATGGCCGAATATAATAATGGGCAATAATAGGATAAGCCACTCCCAAAAAGTGGCTTTATAGGGATTCAAGATAACTACCAACTCAAAAAATCCAACTCAGCTCTAATATCACTTATCTGCTCATCCGTTAATTCTGGCAAAATGTTGAATTTCCCTTTTATTGCCTTTGGTTCGGGGTTAGGTTTGTCTGCCTTCAATGCCTTTGTGGTACGTTTTCGTTTTCTGGGCTGTACTTCTTTAGGCTCGACTAATATTCCCGTTATTACCGCCCCCAGAGTATCTACTGCCTCTGTCACATGGTGCTCACTGACATGCATATAACGAAGTGTTGAAGAGATACGTTTATGACCAAGGAGCTTAGCGACCATCGGGAGCGGATAACCTTCCAGCACCGCATAACTGGCAAAAGTATGACGTAAGTCATGAATACGTACATCTGCAATATCGGCTAACACCCGTACTCTTTGCCATACCATCCCAACCTTAGTAGGCCGACTCACATAACAGCGAAGAGGTGAAAAAACATCATTACCACTAGAGTCAAAAAACTGTTTCCCTATTTCCGAAAGGAGTTTTCGAGCATCTTTACCCACATAAACCACTTTCGCCCCCGTTTTACTGTCTGGCAAATGCCATTCATCTCCTTTGATAAAGGACCATTGCAATCCCGTCACCTCTGAAATCCGACACCCCGTCAAAAGCACCAGCTTTATGACCTGACAGCAACACGCCTCAATTTCTCCCTGCTGACTAACCGTTCGTAAAGCCCCTTCAAGTCGCGATAATTCATCCAGACTTAAAAAGCGATTCAACTTCTTTTTTCGGTTCTGCTTGATACCATCGCAAGGATTTTTTAAGCAATACCCTTGTCTCTCGGCATATTTAAAAATGGAACGCAGCACATCAAGAGTGCGATTAGCCGCTCCAGTATAGTCTTGGCTTAACTCATCAAACCAACGCTGCACATGACACGAATCAATACGAGTGACGGGGTAATGCCCAAACTCTGGTAATAAGTGTTTATTTAATGCCCCTCTTGCCCCTCCCTGTGAGCTGGTTTTCCATGTTGAGCACACTTTTTGTAACCATTCACCCTGTACCAATGCATCAAAACGCATCGCCCCAATTGCCCTACTCTTATCATTATCCTGCATCAGGCTTAACGTTTTTTGACGAGCCTGACGAAGAGATAGACTATCGACAGGCGCTATAATCTTATTGCCACCGCCTGTCTTCATGACATAAAAACGGGAAGCGTCTTTGCCTACTCGCACCCCAAACCCATATTGCTTTGTATCCCAAACAACATAAGTTTTGGGTTGGGGCAATAAATACTTAATCTTTTTCTGAGTGAGTCTAATATAGCTCATGAGCGCATCCCCTTAGCCAAAGTCGCTGATATATGAGAGGCCGCTTTACAAGCATCCAGACTGCTTAAGTGGGCATATTTCAGCGTCGTTTCTACATCCGCGTGACCCAGTAAGCGACTAAGCACCGTCAGATTAATGTTGGATTGAATTGCAATACTGGCGTACGTGTGGCGTAAATCATGTAGGCGCACACCGGCTAACTCGGCTAAACGGCGCACTTTACGCCAGAACGAACTCAAGGCCACTTCAGATATCGGTTTGGTATGGCATCGTGCAGGAAAAATATAATCACTCTCTGTTCGCCACTCTTTTAGATACGCCCTAACCGGTGAGCAAAGATACACCGTTTTTGCACCTGTTTTACTGTCTGATAAATGCCAATGCCCTCCCCTGTAATCTTTCCATTGCAACGTTCTCACTTCCGAAGAACGGCACCCTGTATATATCAATAATCGTATAATCATCACGAGAATTGGGTTATCGGCTTCTAACGTTTCGAGTACATGCCATAGGCTACGCAACTCTTCCGGACTGAGGTAGCGTTCGACCTCTCCCGCTTTATAACGCTTAAAGTGACGACAAGGGTTAGTGTTTCTATGTCGATACCCCCACGCTTCACACTGCTGCATCATGACAGACATCAACACTAACGCTTGATTCGCTGAGCCTTTCACGTGATTTAACTGAGCAAACCACCCTTCAATGTCTCTTCGCTCTATGGAGTGAACCTGTTTATCGCCTAAAATAGGCGCGATATGTAAACGAAAGGCGCTCTTATTCTTTACCGTCGTTCTTGGTTTCCAGTGGCGAGGATAACGCTTAAAAAATTCCTCAGCGAAGACCCGAATCGTTATTGGTGGCAGATCTTTTATATCTGCCAGATAACGAGTCTGGTGAACTTCATTCACCACTTGCTTTCGCACCTCTCGTAATGATAGGTCGGTTGCTTTACCAAGCTTGCGGTGAACCCTTAACCCTTCATGCTGAAAGCGAATATAAAATCGCTTACCTCCTGACGGATAAACTCTTAAATACAACTCAGGGACTTTTGTATCGTAAAACTCTTGAACCAGATGGTTAGAAAGGATGCGCTCAACAAAGCGTTGTGTGAGTAAGATTTTTTTCATCATTTAGTACCTTCATATAGGGACATAGAATCACGAAATTTCGTGAAAGCATGCCATACCAATGAAAGACACAAACTACACATCGCTTATCTATCAGACACTTACTACAGACAACCATCCATAATCGCCAGATTATGACGTGGTGTGTGGTCACCAACTCAACTAACCAACAACTCAGAACGAATGATCTGAGTTCCTTAATCAAAGCGACGGGAAAAACTGACAGCGAAAGACAAAAGCCGACCAGGTGGCGAATGAATCTGACGAACGAGGGATGCGGGGGATCTGGAAATTGAAGGAAGAAAGCGAGAGGAAAAGCTAAAGACCTTGCACCATTATGGTGCAAGGTCTTTTATTTAACGTTAGGATTAAAATAAACCGATTGGACTTTTTGGATGTATATTTTTCTGGCGTTCTCGGTGCGTTTGGAAAAACCCGCATTATACGCGCCGACACTGTTCCAGTTATAACCATGACTAGAAAAGTTAGAACTTAATACCCACGCACCTAATGAAACATTAAAACAAGGTTTGTAAATATTGGCTTTATTGACGTTAAATTCAGCCAATCGAGGAAACCAAATAGAGTTAATTTGCATGAGTCCAAAGTCACGACTGGTTACTTGACCTTTTTTATTTTTGTTTTCGTTATAAGCATTAGGATCAAGACTGCTTTCAACTTGTGCTATCGCTCGCAGCAAAGCTGGAGCAACATTATAATGTTGTCCTGCTTCATCAAAACAAAACGAATACCCAACACTTGGAAACACCGACAATAATAAGATTGATTTTTTCATAAACTAAAAAATAGAGTCCAAAGGAACTCCATTATATCGCGTGAATTGACATCATCAATATTCATTCGGGAGCAAAATCGTAGTGCAACTACGATCACGCTTGGTAATTATCCAGACTTGTTCATTACAAATGGTGTAACTGGATAAAACCCGCTCGCCTGTCTTGGTGGCTTCATCATTGGTAAGTTTATCTTCAACACAGACATTTCCCCAATCACCATTTTGGTGACGATGTAAGTAAATCGGTAAATTCACACCAATATTGTTATTTAGCAGTTCAGCAATGCCTTGTGTACAAACGACTTGGCCAAGATCAAACGGCACAGCCGTACAAACATAAATTTTTTCTTTTATTTCTTCGTTACCTGATGTAAGATTTTTAATGTTCATTTTATTTACCCCTGTATTTAAATTGAATTTGCCTTGATATTTGATACAGCAAATATCAAGGCGCTTTACTTTTAGCGTTTAAGAAACGTCTTCCGTTTTACGAATGTGATTAAACACCTCATACACTTCATCGTAAGAAATACCATACCCTTCGAGACTTTCGACACAATCACAAATGTCATTGGTATAAAAACACTCGTGATTGAATAGCTCACGGCGAATGATCGCTTTTTTACCATTCTCTTCGATGTCTTCGGCGATCCCTTCTTGAGCAATAGAATCTAAACGGGTCATTAATTGCTTTGCATTATCAACAGGGCAAATTAAACCCATACCTAACGACGCATATTTCACGCCCTCTTTTTTTGCTTCATCGAACTGTTTAGTGGAAAAGGCAAAAAATGCCCCTGCTTCATTAAATGCTAGCGTTTGTTTGTCTTGAACATAGTGAGAGAGATATTTCATGACTTACTCCTTACGTTAATACAAAATATCCCAGTAATTAAAACGGGCAACGGTGGAACGAAAAGAGGGCTCTCGAAGGGGTTGATACATCCTTCACAATAAAATTGTCAATTAAGTCCCCTATTTTAAAGTGATGTAAGATACTCTTCTCAACCTCAGCCAGAGTGGATGGGCAGAACTTAGAATCACGCAGAGTAAATCCCGCGATTTTGAGTTCAGCTAAGGTAATATCGCTACACGGCGTAAGAGAAAAGCCGTGCTCTTCTCCCTCTGTACGCTGAGGAATACGCAGTAAAGAGATATCATTTTTTGGTGAGCTTTCGTGCCCAGCGGCGAAACGCTGGTCGCTGAAATTCGATTTAGAGAGAGTTGGGGTTGTATGTTGTTGTGCCATGAGGAGTTTCCTTTCTGTTTAAGTATCACTTTTATGGAGCCGCTTGGCTGTCCACACCTCAAACATGGTTCTTCTCTGCAGGGGCGCGAAGCGTTCATTTACCCTTGCAGAGAAGGTTCTGATTGAGGATGGTTAACAGCCTGCGAGCACCATCAAATGATGCGAGTCGAAAGGGAAATCGGCACATAAGACAGCAAGCCTTTACTCGAACTTAATTGAAATCAGTGAAAGGTAACGAGGAGGCACGACGAGGCGCAGCTACGCAGTAGCGCAGGCGTTCAGGATTGCAGCGATATCCTTTTAGATAGGGGCTGTAGAGAGGCACATTCTGGGGCGGCACGCAGTGACTCACCAGGGTGATGCCACGCTTAGGCCATAGATGAAAGATACAAGCGGAGAGCCTTGCCCGAAGGGTAACGCACAACTCAAGCCTTTATCATGACGCTACGCTTCAAATCAGCCTTAAACCGTTATAATAAAAAAGGCGCCTATCAGCCACAAAGTGACACCATGACAAAGCAATATAATCAAACATCGAGTAAATGGGCGCACTGTGGTACTGAGAGCCGGTTTGACGACCGCTTGCGGTCGAGCCTTTGGCTTAAATTCTTTTAGCGCGAGCGTTGAAGCGATCGAGGACATAACGAGAACAAAAAAATGCCTCTAGGATAAGAGGCATTTCAGAAAACCTATTTGAACATTAAACGTTGATATGACTACCAACCCAAAACGCGGCACCGGCTACCGTCGCAATCATCGCGAAGGCTGTTGCAATAATGAGGTTTTTAAGGGAACTCACTTCAATACGAACCCCTTGGATATCAGATTTCAGCTCATTACGAACACCCTGAATTTCAGACTTCAGCTCATTACGAACCGCTTCAATTTTATCTGAAAGGTCATGACGAACCGCTTCGATCTTCTGATCGAGTTCTTTCCGCGTATCATTTAACTGCTCTTGAGTGGCAGCATGAGCGGTTAGGTTGATCAGCTCTTCAACGCTTAATGTAACTTTGCTTGATTCAGACATAATAGAAACCTTATTTAGTTGTCTTTAGTTTACTGCATTACGTTACCGAAGTCATTCACGCCAGAATAGGCGTGAATGAGAGACATTTTCCACTAACTAATGGTTATATCCAACCACGCTCCGCAAATGACACCACATCTTCAAAAGACACCACGAAGTGATCGAGTACTCGAATATCAACCAAGGCTAGCGCGTCGGTCAGTCGTCGAGTAATACGTCGATCGGCTTGACTGGGTGTGGCATCACCGCTGGGATGGTTATGATAAAAAATGACCACGCTTGCATTTGTGGCCAGTGACTCTTTGACCACTTCACGAGGGTAAACGGATGCGGCGTCAATGGTGCCGTTAAACATCTCTTTTGTGCGTAAAACCCGATGCTGACTATCAAGAAAAATCACCCCAAACACTTCGCTTTCATTGGAGGCGAGTGAAGTCTGACAAAATGACTTCACCAATTCAGGGGAATTGAGGGGCGTCTGCTCTGACACAAACAACTTAGATTTTAAAATGCTCGCGGCATGGTGCAAGATATCTTTTTCTTCTACAGAGAAAAGGCTGTGATTAGAGTAGTTAGCAAGTACAGACATAATAGATCCCTTTTAATATTTAAAGTCGTGAGGGGCGGCGCTCAGTCCATGTTATTGGCCATACAAGCTAGTCAGAAGGTCTTTCGCTATTTCTTGATGCTTAGCGGTCGTTTCAACGTTTCTCTCTTCTTTTTTCGCGTAGGCGTAATCTTCTCGCATCTGTTTTACCGTCGTCACTCTGTCACATACGCTAATGCTCACCCCTTTTCCTTTCTGGCTTTCCTCCAAGATCAAAGAGTCGGTATAACCAAACTCCTTAAGTAAAATCTCATGCACTTTGACCGCTCGAACGCTCGAATTAAAGTCCGTTGAATTCACCCAGATAAGTCCTTTTGAAACCGTCGCTGAAACAGTCGAACGAACTGCACGTTCAACGACCCGACAGGAGATATCATTTTTTGGTGAGCTTTCGTGCCCAGCGGCGAAACGCTGGTCGCTGAACATCGGTTTAGAGAGAGTTGGGGTTGAGTGTCGTTGTGCCATGAGGAGTTTCCTTTCTGTTTGAGTATCACTTTATGGAGCCGCTTGGCTGTCCCTACCTCAAACAGGGTTCTTCTCTGCAGGGGCGCGAAGCGTTCATTTACCCTTGCAGAGAAGGTTCTGATTTAGGAGGGTCAACAGCCTGCGAGCCCCATCAAATGATGCGAGTCGAAAGGAAAACCGGCACATAAGGCAACAAGCCCTTACTCGAACTTAATGGATGTCAGTGAAAGGAGTGAGAAGGTACGACGAACGGCAACGAGGAAGAATGACGAGGCGCTGGCGTTCAGGATTGCAGCGATATCCTTTTAGATAGGGACTGTAGAGAGGCACATTCTGGGGCGGCACGCAGTGACTCATCAGGGTGATGCCACTCTTAGACCATAGGTGAAAGATACAAGCGAAAAGCCTTGCCCGAAGGGGAACGCCCAAGGCAAGGCTCAATTGTTCTAGGTAGAGACTAACTCTCCTATCTCCCCAAGGTCAGCCATATCCTTTTAAACTGGCTCTTTATTTTCATCCTGAGACGATAAGCCATCAACTAATTCAATGATTTTCTACAACTCATCGATCTTAATCGAACTGTTATAATTGGCCTATGCCATAGCGAGTACCATTTGATAAAGCACATCAGTTCTTAATGTACCAGCACGGCTACCAGACTATTCATATTGTTTACACATTGCCATATCACTGCTTTTACTGGCATTGAATCGAACTTGGACAGGAAAATCATTCATGATTAGCATCAACATTGATATATTCAGCTAAACATTTAGCAATTTCGCCGTACACTCATCGTCCGGTGAGGACGGTGAGAAATCACCAAAATACGTTGTAGTCATATATCGATACTAACCCTGAAGAATAGACACATAATTCTGGTTTTTTCGCAAATCTAGTTAGAGGCGTGACAGACCCACCCTACAGATACAATTATACTGCGAGTGCGTAGAATCGCTCAAAGGCCGTCTGGCCCACAATATCTATCTGAGCTTGTTTCAACATCGTCCACACTTCCCGCCCATGCAAACTGGCCAAGGCTCCTTCCGTTGACTTCCAACCTAGTGCTTGACGTGTTTTCTGCTTCACCCAACGGTGGCTCTGCTCAACGATATTGTTCAGATATTTAATGTCCAAAATCTCTACCAGTGAGAGCATAAAATAACCCGTCAACCAAAGCTGAACATTCATAGAATCAATGGCCGCGTAGTTACTCTTACTACCATCTAGGACGACTTTGTTTGGCGTTGTTGCCTAAATCAGTTGAACCTTTTTCGAGTCTTGCGATCTGATCCTTTATGATGGTTAGAGCGGTGGTGACATGGGTAAGGCAAAAAAGAAGATAACTAACTGGGCGGAGTACAATAAGGCTCTGTGCAAACGGGGCTCGGTTACGTTCTGGATAGATGATTCAGCCGTAGATGCATGGCGATGCAAAGCCCATCATGGTAAGCGTGGTAGAGGCTTCCAGTACTCTGATACAGCGATTGAAACTGCATTGATGATAAGGGGATATTCTCTCTACCATTGCGGGCTCTTCAAGGTTTTATCGACTCTATCTTTGAGCTACTGGAGGTTCCACTGACGTCCCCTGACTACACGTGTATCAGCAAACGCTCGAAGACAGTTCAGGTCAAATATCGTAACAAATCCAGAGGAGCTATTCGCCATATCGCTATTGACTCGACTGGTCTCAAAGTCTTTGGCGAAGGTGAGTGGAAGGTGAAAAAGCACGGCGCCGAAAAACGCAGAACTTGGCGCAAACTGCACTTAGCCGTTGATGTAGAAACTCATGAGGCCATTAGTGCAGAAGTCAGTCTTGTAAGTGTTGGCGATAGCGAAGTGCTGCCAACATTACTCAACCCTTTACGTAGAAAGGTAGATACCGTATCTGCCGATGGAGCGTATGACACAAAAAGTTGCTATGAGACCCTGCAAAATAAGGGCAGTACTCCGTTGATACCGCCTCGAAAGAATGCGGCACTTTGGGAAGAAGGGCATCCCAGAAATGAAGCAGTAAAGGCTTTGAAAAACGGAACAATAGCGGAGTGGAAATCTGAGTCGGGTTATCACTATCGCTCAATATCTGAGACCGCAATGTCTCGATATAAAGGACTAACCAGCGGTAAATTGAGCTTGAGATGTTATAACGCTCAAGTGGGAGAAATCATGGCGAATGTCAAAGCTATAAACAAAGTCATAGGACTAGGTATGCCTGTTCGAAACTAACGGCGAGTCACATATGGCGTCGTTGGTCTTTAAACCGATTTGATCAACAACGCCACTTTGTTTGGTAAACCATTTTGTGAAATGGCCTTATTCAAAAAGGCTTTAGCAGCAGCCTCATCACGGTTCGGGTTAATATAATAATCAATCACATTTCCAAATTTATCGACGGCTCGGTAATAGTAGACCCATTTACCCTTTACTTTGATGTAGGTTTCATCCAGACGCCACGAGTCAGACACCGGCTTCTTTCTACGCCTCGCTCTATGTTCCAATACTGGTGTAAATTTGATAACCCAACGATTAATAGTAGCGTGATCCACAACGACTCCGCGCTCTAATTGTATCTCTTCAATTTCACGATAACTGAGTTTATATGCGAGATAATAACGTACGGTTTCGAGAATAACTTCAGAGGGAAAGTGGCAGCCTTTAAACATTAAGAATCAGTATCATGAATAGAAATCAAGCAAATCTTAACTTAAAGGCTCAAAGTTTGCGACAGAACCGGTTTTTTTCATTACCTACTTCCTCATACCCTTTAGGGAAGCCATTATTATCCAATATATTCATTACAATCAATAATTTAGGTGATGAGAACTATTGTTTTAAGGCTGGAACCATTGAAGATGCATGGTTTAATATTGATGACCAAGGTAACTCTAATGTTTCACTGCTACAACTTAATCCAACTAGTTTGGAACTAAGCGTAGACTGTCGATTAAGCCAGCTTTGTATGTCATTGTCATTTTGAGATAACAAAAGTAGGAATGCATCTAAATCAAGCATATCAGGGGTACCTGACTGAGGTTGTGTTTGAATTATACCAACCCAGCCCTCATCTGATCTATATACACGAGAAACAAGGCAATTTGGCTTACTCTGCCAGTACTTTTCTAGATCGCTTGCTGTCGGGGATTACACGAAAACAGGCAATAAAAAACCTGACTGGTCAAAGTCAGGTTTCTAGTTCATACGTAACGGACCAGCTAATTAAAATGCTTAATAAGAAGCTAGACTAGGTGATAGATCAGCTTCTACATATTTTTCTAATGTTTCAGCTATAAACTCGCTAACTTTAAGCTCTCCTTTCTGATCAAACCACTGACATTCGATAGAATTACCATCAACGTCAGATACAGCCATTATTGGCCCACCACTAACAAGCTGAACACAATCACCTAAATTAAACATATCATTTCCTTAAATTATAATTAAACCATTACTATATATATGGATTACTGTTTAAATAATCAAGTGCTTCAAGTTGAACCAGTGCGTATTGTGCAAATTATGTTACGGGTTAGCGTCTAACAACGATTTTCCTAACGGGCATCAAAAAAGCCAGACAAGCAAGCCTCCTCCTACGTTAGTTCCGCTCGTCATCACTTGCGGTCAGGTGTCTGATTTGTAATAACCACCACCTAATAGAGAGAAGTACTCAAGTCCTTGGTCTCAGACCAAAAAATCAATCAACGCGTCACGTTTGCGTGTAGCTTAAAAGCATGTAATGATACGAATTCTACTTTATAAGTAGAAACGCAAAAAGCCACAATTAAGTGGCTTTTCCAAACTAACCCTATAACAAGATTGCCGTCTACTATATAGGGTTGCTTTAAACTAAAAGGTACAATATGAAATACTTAGAAATAATGTTAATTATCATAGATTTACTAGGTAAAGCTCTTGAGCTTATCAATCATTTGATAGGTTAACATCCAAAACTTATGTGGGGCAAAGTTAGCGCTGAGCTCCACAATCATCTAATCATTTCAACTGTTATCAAATAATGTATGTTTCTCTTTACATTGTCAACGTGTTTAATGCTACTTGAAGTGCGCATTGTGCAAATTATGTTACGGGTTAACTTCTAACAACGATTTTCCTAACGGGCATCAAAAAGGCCAGACAAGCTGACCTCCTCATTGAGCATGTTACTCACCCACGTTCTTATTCAGCTAAGCACAGCGAACCACTCAACATAATTTAGACCCATAATCGACACCGAACGTTTAGTTCTTAAATTAAATAATTAGTATCACATTTGCACTATTGATTATCACAGGTTAGCAACCGCGAGGGGTACGATTGGTCAATCTTTCTCCATACGGCATGGTATGAATTTCTCTAACCTCTCCAAAGCTCACATCTATGACCAATCGTGGGTATTCATCATAAAACCAATGGTCAATTGTTCCTACTGCACAGGGCCCTGGTGAATACCAAATGCCATTTAACTTTTTGCTGCATGGCCATGAAACGTGATAAGTCTTTTTGCGATCAGGGAATCCTAAGATTTCAATCAAGTCCCCTTGTGTCGCCTTTTTCTTGAACGGAAGCTCGACAACCTTCGAGGTTAGTACCTTCTGTTTATTATTTACCTTAACTGTAAGATCTATATCTTCTGTATCAGAAGTTGAAATATTCCATTTTTGTAGTGATTCTTCGTAATAAATTTTTTTATTTGAGGTTATTTCAATTTTGCGTGGTTTACCTTCGATCTCAAAGTAGCCAGCTGTATCGTAATAATAACTACCATTCTCATAAAGAAATACCTCAAGCCATTTATCAGACCAATAGCTGACTTTCTCACCTTTCATCTTATATAGTGATGGAATCTTATTAAAAATACGCACGCTAACCTTGTCGAAAACAAGAAACTTTTCAATATTAGTATCTTCATTAGGAGGGTTAGTTAATGTTTCTTTCTGTTGGGGGGGGGATAAGTATAAGTTGATTGGCAGCCAACCAATAAAAAAATAAAACCCAAGCTATTGATTATTTTTGTTATTTTCATACTTGCATCCATTTAGTTGGCAGGAGTCCAAGCTCTTACTTTAGAACCACAACCTTCTAGAACAATATCTTTTTCTACTAATCCTTCAGCTCTAAGTCTCAATCGAGTACTACTGTCTTTCTTACAATTCAGCTTATATACAGGTCTTATGGTCTCCCTATCTGTCCCAATTTTAGTCAACGAACTATAAATGTTACTCATTGCTTACTTTCCTTGGCTTAATTTTACATTAATGTAACTATACTTCTCTCATTGATATGATTCAAAAAAACTGGAATATCTGCCTACTTAACAATACTTTACCATGGTAGTCGTAAAGCGTTTCGGCTTTGCTGAGTAAGAAGATTTAGATCACTTTGGCGGCCTTTCCGTTACCGCGTCACGGAAATTTAACGTACTGGCACTTAATACGCACCTAAACATAAACCAATCTTTTTGCTAGTACGATTTTACTTATCGCACTAGCTCTTCACAACTAGCTTTACCATACCTTTAGTTATCCATGAATTGCTAATTTAGGGAAGTCACTGGCAAACTTTTATCCAGAGGCTTGATAGACCTGAAGTTTTACTCATGGCACTTTTCTAAAAAGTGCCAGCTAGCTCAGATCTGCCCCATTGTGAGCCAGAGAGGGATTGAACTCAGTTTCAAACCCTGCAACTTGCCTTACTTTTCCTCATGCCTAGAGATCCAACAATGTAGCTAAATTTTATAATCCACAACAGACTGAACTTCAATCACAGTTACGCACGAATATGTTGTTCAACTATTTCTAGGCTATTGAATAGTAGAGAACTAAAGGGAAGTTTTTGATTGATAACGTGCCTTGAATCGGAAGCAATGTGTGCTGGCACGTTATTAAAAGGTTATATTTTTTATCTCTGGTATGATTTGCAATCTTCACTTTTTAGTATAAATTGCACTTTAATAATTTATAACTATATGAAATTAAAATGAATCAAGAAGCCTCAATTGCTGGACAAGCGGTTTACTCGAAGAAAGTACTATCAATATACGATTTCTGGGTTTTAGGAGTATCAAATAACTATTTTTGGAAATGCCCAACTAGACTTATTAGTGAGCAATTTTCAATGTTAGTTTCATCTAATCACTTAGATGTTGGCGTTGGCTCAGGTTATTACCTTAAGAATTACCTACCACAAACAACAAAACGTATCGCTTTGCTAGATTTGAATGAAAATAGTCTTGATACAACCTCAAAAGCAATTAGTCATTTTCAACCTGAAGTTTACTGTGGGGATGTACTTGAGCCTCTTGAATTAAGTATCGAAAAATTTGACTCAATTAGTGTTAATTATTTGCTTCATTGTTTGCCTGGAAATTTAATTGGTAAAGGCATTATGTTTAAGCATTTAAAAAGCCATATGAACGAAGGTGGGGTTTTGTTTGGTAGTACAATTTTAGGTAAGGGTACGAAACTGAACTTTTTCGCTAAAAAATTGATGGGTGTTTACAATAAGAAAGGCATATTTAGTAATAACAACGATGATTTAGACTCATTGGTGACATCGTTAAATGAACACTTTACTGATGTAAAAGTGGAAGTTATAGGGTGTGTTGCATTGTTCTCAGGTAAAAAAATATAACAAATGATCTGCTCCAGTGATACTGGACACTCACGTAAGCGACTTTTTCCATACTTTTAATAATTCATGCTTTGCTATATTAGCAAAAGACGCAACTCGGAATTGTCCAAAAATGAGTTTCATAAGCATCGTTTAATCAAGCCAGGTGAGTGCCTTATCAAACCCATCTGGCGTTATATTGATGTACCAATCTAGATCCACTTTTTTGCGCATAACCAGTCCACACTCTTCAAGAGCTTTACATGAAACTCGGAAGTTGTTCGGGTGAATATCTCTCCCAAGCACTTGATTGACGGCCAGGTTGATGACGGTTGACTTACCTTCTTTTACTCCTTTGATGAACGCCTTGGCCAAACATCTTAAGACCTCTTTTTGAACCTGGCTCATTCTTGCTCTTTTCATTCTCTCTGCCTCTTAATCATTGCAACAATAATTAAATTAAAATTCTGAAAATTTATTTATTTCATCAAGGGATAGGTTCGTGCTGGCTGCTATATGCTTGCATGTAGAGTCAGTATGAAGCCGACAGAGCGAAGCAACGTCAGTCAGCTCTTTACTCATTTAAAGAACAGCTTTGTTCGCGATTCTAAAGAGAGATATTTTTTCCTAGAACCTTATAGACCGTAGTCCTACTGCACTCTAACTCTTTACTGATCGCATGCTTGTTCATTCCTTGGCCTGCAAGCTCTTGAATACGTGTATGAAGCGTCTTATTAGGAAATCGGCCAAGATGCCTCCCCTCAGAGCGAGCACGCTCTCTGCCTTCATTACAACGCTGTAATATTCGTTTTCTTTCCATTTCAGCAAACGCCGATATGGTCGTATAAATGACTCTACCTACATCGCTATTGATATCTAAATCCCCCAAATCATGAAACACCAAACCCGCTTTCTTTTGCGCTAGCTGATCGGCAATTTGCAAAGCATCAATGGTATTTCGAGCAATGCGGTCGACTTTGGTAACATGAATAACATCTCCCTCCCTTGCAAAATCCAGCAACAGGTTAAGCTGCTCTCTATCAGAGGATTTACCGCTCGCTTGCTCTTGGTAAATTTTGTCACAACCAATACGTTTAAGCTGTTCAAGTTGAACATCGAGCGTTTGGTCTTGGGTGCTAACACGAGCATAACCAATTTTCATAAAATGGCCTAAAAGTGAACTTAAAGATATTGATACTCAAGTGTACATGTTCACTTTAAATTATAAAGACTAACTGAACAGTTATTAGATGATTGTGAGCAATGTCCATAAAGTTACACCTTCATGGACAGTCACTAAAATTAAGTAGAGACTCAAAAATTAATCATTGCAGCAATGAATAACCAAAAGTATGGAAAGAGGTTTAACTTGGTTAAAGAAAACTTTGAAAAGCAAAATGTCGCTTAGCTAAGTGTCCAGTCTGACTGGAGCGATCATTAGGGGGAATGGTTAGGATTAAACAAATGTTTATGACTCTACGAGCCTCTGCAATAGCTTCTCTAGCGCAGCTCAGAGCCTTTTGCTAATCTGACTAAGCCAAAGCTAACTGGTCAAAATCTATAGTTTTAACGGCCTTGAGGTTAGTAGTCTGCTTTGCTTTCCATAAATCATACTGGTGTTGCATCGCTAACCAACTCTCAGGAGTTCCGCCCAGTACAACCTGTAGCTTTAGTGCCATCTCAGGGCTGATAGAGCTTTGGCCTTTCACGATGCGGTTGAAAGTAGATGGGCTTACACCCAAGTTCTTGGCTACGGCTCTAGAACTAAGGTTAAACGGTTCAAGGTACACATCGTGGATTAGTTCACCCGGATGTGGAGGGTTGTGCATAATCATTAGTGGTAGTCCCTATAGTCGAGTATAAAAGCGTTTCCATTTCTAAACTGAAACGTAACGCGCCAGTTGCCGTTAACATCAATAGCCCAAACATCATCTTTCTTTGGGTTTAGCTGATGTAGTCTCCAGCCAGGTTTATTGATATCAGCGATAACAATTGCGGTATTGATTACAGCTAACTGTAACCTTAGCTTTTTGATATGTTTGGCTTGGATACCCGCAGCAGTCCCTTTAACAAAGAACTTTTCCAGACCTGTATGCTTAAATGATTTTATCATGTAGATACTATAGCGTGTTGCGCTTCACGCTACAATCTTGGTAAAGACATTTTAGCTCTCATCTGTTCTTTTAGCCAGTTTTGCTATACCCGTGATCATTGGAGGTGGGGTAGAGAGGGAATTAGTAAATTATCCTACGCTAAGCAAAAGTTAGGGGAAAACAGGCAAAGCACAAAATGCGGTGTAACCGGTGTGCGTAAAAGCCCTAGATCTAATGGTGGTAAACTTTCGCTTAATCATTGGTAAGTTTTGCCAAAAGTTTACCAGCGATCGACACAACAAAGATTTTTGATCAATAAAGAAAGCGGTAGGTGTAATCGATATAACCCAACTTTCATCGTTGCCTTTACATTCCAACGAGCCAAAATATTAATCTGATATGAATAAGGCTTCTTGAATATTTTTTAGGCTTAGCTGCGGCTTACAGATAGGAAAGCATGAACATTAGCAGGTTAGGCTACACCACTATTTTTAATGGCTTAAGAATTAGAAACAGTCTGCGCTACACCCAAGTAGTGCTTAAAATGGCTTTTTGAAGCGTAAATAACTATAGCAGTCTTTGTTACGCCTAGTGTAATAGCTATATTCACAAATAAGGCAGCGATATTTTAACTAAATAATTTCAATAACTAAAATTAAAAAGTAAATCACTACAAAAATAAAATGCAGTTTGCACTACACCAAGAGGTAGAAACAATGAGTTGTATAGCACTAAATACAGTTGAGGCTACACCTTTCTATCAATATATAGACAGAAAACACAGTAATGGCTACACCTTTAGAAGAATGAAAGCGGAAAGAAGCAGTTTGGGATACACCATTTAAGAAGATTGCCTGTACACAGTATGCGTTACACGATTTTCCAACCCAAAACTACAGTAATGGATACACCTGACATAGCGATCCCAAACGTGCAGTTATGGTTACACCACAATAGTAATTGGCAATTGGAAGCTGGCTACTTTATTTCGGGTAAAGCTTTATTTCGCTTGGTGATTTTATAAGCCCATTCACCATGCCACGTCGTTTCCTGCCCATGTAAGTAACCAATTGATTCTAGTCTCTTAATTGCCGATTTAATCGATCTATTAGCCTCCTTATTGCTCATATTCAAAGCAAGACGATCTCTCATGCGACTTAGAGATACAGGGAAAGGGTCTTCAGGTAAGCAAGCAAAAAACAAATATAAGCATTGGGCTGTTTCAGCTCTTGGGATAGACGAAAGGGTGCGCATACTAATTAAGATTTGACGATCAATACGATACAGCTCCCACAGATCAGGATCTCCTTCCAGGATGATAATATCGGTATCCATATTATAAACAAATTTCTTAAGCAACGAGGTTGATGTCGCTTTAGAGCCATCTTTCGTAGCCATACTTATCTTTTGACTCTGAATACGCTCTAGTGACTCTTTGATACGCTTACGAAACTTCGTGTTTAACATCTGCGTACTGAATCCACAAAACTTTGTAAATTCAGAGAGCTTCATTGTTATCCTATCGGAATCATAACCATACTTTGAAAAAGCAAAGACAACCCCACACCAAACTTTGAAGTCTGTTCGTACATTGAGTCTTTCACCTTTGAGAGATGCGTATTCGTATCCTTCACGTTTGTACAGGGATATATCTCTGAACTCGTCGCTTACATTATGCTTTACAACAGTAAGATCATCGCTTTTATTACTGTTCTTAGCAATTGGCGTAAATAAGGCTGTACGGATTAATATATTGGGCTGGATAGTATGTGTATCAGATATTACCAGACCATCACTAATCACCGATAAGAGTTTGTTTTTCAT